>JAFLRP010000161.1 GCA_022511515.1 Acutalibacter sp. | reverse complement strand
TTCCCCCAAGAAGCGCTTCACCATCGGCATTGTGGACGATGTGACCCATCTGTCTCTGGAAGTGAAGGAAGATCCCGACACCGCTCCTGCCGGTACCACTTCCTGCAAGTTCTGGGGTCTGGGCTCCGACGGTACCGTCGGCGCCAACAAGAACTCCATCAAGATCATCGGCGACCACACCGACATGTATGCGCAGGGCTACTTCGATTACGATTCCAAGAAGTCCGGCGGTCTGACCATTTCCCACCTGCGGTTCGGTCATACCCCCATCAAGTCCACCTACTACATCAGCAAGGCCGACTTTGTTGCCTGCTCCAACCCCGCCTATCTGGACACCTACGACATGGTGCAGGATCTGAAGAAGGGCGGCAGCTTCCTGCTGAACTGCGCTTGGGACGCCGCTGAGCTCAACGAGCGTCTGCCCGGCAAGGTCAAGAAGTATATTGCCGACAACGATATCAACCTGTACACCATCGACGGCTTTAAGATCGGCAAGGAGATCGGTCTGGGCACCCGCATCAACACCGTGCTGCAGTCCGCGTTCTTCAGCATTGCCAAGATCATTCCCGAGGCCGACGCCATCACCTATATGAAGGACGCCGCCACCAAGTCCTACGGGCGCAAGGGCGAGGCAGTCGTCAAGATGAACCACGACGCCATCGATCAGGGCGCTACCGGTTATGTGAAGGTCGAGATCCCCGCCGATTGGAAGAACGCTGTGGACGATTCCAAGAAGAAGGTCGCTACCGGCAGCCGTCAGGAGCTGGTGGACTACGTGAACAACGTGGTGTTCCCCGTGAACTCCTTCCATGGCAAAGACCTGCCTGTTTCCACCTTTGAAAACTACGCCGACGGCACTTCTCCCCAGGGCACTGCTGCCTACGAGAAGCGCGGCGTGGCTGTGGATGTTCCCGAGTGGATCGTAGACAACTGCATCCAGTGTAACCAGTGCTCCTATGTCTGCCCCCATGCGGTCATCCGTCCCGTGGCCATGACCGACGAAGAGCTGAAGAACGCTCCCGAGGGCACCAAGAGCAAGCCCATGACCGGCGTGCCCGGCATGAATTTCGCCATGGTCATCTCTCCGCTGGACTGCACCGGCTGCGGCTCCTGTGTCACCACCTGCCCCGCCAAGGAGAAGGCTTTGAAGATGGCTCCCATCGATTCTCAGCGTTCCCAGCAGGCCGTGTTCGATTACGGTATCGACCTGCCCGCTAAGGAAGAGGTCGCCGAGAAGTTCAAGGAGACTTCCGTCAAGGGCAGCCAGTTCAAGCAGCCCCTGCTTGAGTTCTCCGGCGCTTGCGGCGGATGCGGCGAAACTCCCTACGCCAAGCTGGCCACCCAGTTGTTCGGCGACAAGATGTACATTGCCAACGCCACCGGCTGCTCCTCCATTTGGGGCGGTTCCGCTCCTGCCACGCCTTATACCGTGAATAAGAAGGGTCACGGTCCCGCATGGCAGAACTCCCTGTTTGAGGACAACGCCGAGTTCGGTCTGGGCATGACTCTGGCTCAGAACGCTGTCCGCGGCCGTCTGGCTGAACTTACCGAAAAGCTTATTGCTATCGACTATGTAGAGCAGGAAGTGAAGGATACCGGCAAGGCTTGGCTGGAGACCATGAGCGATTCCAAGGCTAACGGCCCCGCTGCCGAGGCCTATATCGCCGCTCTGGAGTACAGCCGTGCTTCCATCGACTGGGTCATCAACTGGGCCAAGTCCGACGAAGCCGTGAAGGTCATGGGCAGCAAGGAAGCTGCTGAGGCCCACGTAAAGGAGCTGGAAGAGAAGAAGGCCGCCGGCCAGAAGTATTGCGATTGCCCGGCTTGCTCTCTCTGCGATCAGATCCTGAAGGATAAGGATTATCTGGCCAAGAAGTCCATGTGGATTCTGGGCGGCGACGGCTGGGCCTACGATATCGGTTTCTGCGGTCTGGATCACGCCATCGCTTCCGGCGAGAACATCAACATTCTGGTGTTCGATACCGAAGTGTATTCCAACACCGGCGGTCAGGCCTCCAAGGCCACTCCCACCGGCTCTGTTGCTCAGTTTGCCGCCACCGGCAAGGCCACCAAGAAGAAGGATCTGGCCGCTATCGCCATGAGCTACGGCTATGTGTATGTGGCACAGGTCGCCATGGGCGCTGATATGAATCAGTGCATCAAGGCTTTCTCCGAGGCTGAGAGCTACAACGGACCTTCTCTGATCCTGGCTTACGCTCCCTGTATCAACCACGGTATCAAGGGCGGCATGGGCGTGTCTCAGCTCGAAGAGAAGAAGGCAGTTGCCGCCGGTTACTGGCACAACTTCCGCTTCGATCCCCGCCGTGCAGACGCCGGTGAGAATCCCTTCCAGCTGGACAGCAAGGAGCCTTCCGCTTCCTATCGCGACTTCATCATGGGCGAAGTCCGTTACAACAGTCTGACCCGTTCCTTCCCGGAGCGTGCCGAAAAGCTGTTCGCCGACGCCGAGAAGTTCGCCACCGAGAAGTATGCCAAGCTGAAGAAAATGGCGGAGTAATTTCTGAGTGTAACGTTCTTCATTCATTTGAACGACTCCTTTCAACGCAGGCAGCCTGCCCGATTTTCGGGCAGGCTGTTTGTGTTCTGTCGAAAAAACTGTCAATCCGGAGGGCTCGGAAGGGAGTAGATCAAAACTGAATTATCGACCGCGGTGCGAAAAACCGTCAGGGTTGTCTTTCGCGTTTCGGCCCGTTTCCCTTGCATTTTTTATTGCAGTATACTATAATTACAAAGATATAAATCGATAGGTCAAGTTGATTTTTTGAAAAGCATGAAAAGAGGAGAGGATAAACATGCAGGAAATCAGAATTGAGTTGACGAAGAACCCCAAGGAAAAGCCTGCGGATCAGTCCAAGCTGGGTTTCGGCAAAATTTTCACGGACCATATGTACATCATGCCCTATAACCCGGACAAGGGCTGGCACGACCCCAAAATCGAGCCCTACCACAGCATTGAACTTGATCCTTCCGCCATGGTGTTCCATTACGGACAGGAAATGTTTGAAGGCTTGAAGGCCTACCGCACCGGGGACGGCAGAACTCTGCTGTTCCGCCCGGACAAAAACATCGAGCGGGCCAACAATTCCAACCGCCGTCTCTGCATCCCGGAAATTCCGGCGGATGATTTTCTGAACGCCTTGAAAACTCTTGTCAGCGTGGAGAAAGACTGGATCCCCACCGCCCCCGGCACATCCCTGTATATCCGCCCCTTCGTCATCGCTACCGATCCGTTTCTGGGCGTGCGTCCGGCGGACAATTATCTGTTCATCATCATCTTGTCGCCCTCCGGCGCGTATTATGAAAGCGGCCTTGACCCGGTGAAGATCTGGATCGAGGACGACTACGTCCGCGCGGTTCGGGGCGGTATCGGCGAAGCCAAGACCGGCGGCAATTATGTTGCCAGCCTGAAAGCACAGATGAAGGCCCACGACGAGGGCTATTCTCAAGTGCTTTGGCTGGACGGTGTGGAGAGAAAGTACATTGAAGAGGTGGGCGCTATGAACATCTTCTTCAAAATCAATGGAAAAGTGGTCACGCCCATGCTCAACGGCAGCATCCTGCCCGGCGTTACCCGGGCCTCTTGCATCGAACTCTGCAAGCGCTGGGGCATGGAGGTGGAGGAGCGCCGCATCTCCGTTGACGAGCTGGTAGAAGCCGCCAAGACCGGCGCGCTGGAAGAATGCTGGGGCAGCGGCACGGCAGCGGTCATTTCCCCGGTAGGGGCGCTGCGCTTTGAGGACGCCGTCATGGAGATTTCCGGCGGCAAGATCGGCCCCGTCAGCCAGAAGCTGTACGATACCGTCACCGGTATTCAGACCGGCAAAGTGCAGGACGAACTGGGCTGGACGGTAGAGGTGAAATAAGTCGAAAAACAATGAGAACGGCAGGATTGAAAAGGCCTGCCGTTTTTGATAGAACCGAAAGAGAGGCAAAAGTTTGAAAACAAGTTTTCAAACTTCCGGTTTTGTGGCCTTTGTATTCCATGGAAAGTTCGTCGGAGACGAACTTTGAGAAGTTTCCCTATGGGAAACTTCTGCGACAATCATTTTGCTTCGCAAGAGTTTGACCTGAGGTCAAACTCCTGAAAGTTTCCCTACGGGAAACTTTTGAATGAAAACCACAATTCCCGTAGAAAGGAGGCTTTCGCTAAAGCGAAAGCAATTGCAATTATGGCAAACAAAGCGACATGGATGACGCGATCCGCCGGCATTTTACTGCCGGTCAGCAGTCTGCCCTCCAAATACGGCATCGGCGCCTTCGGCAAGGCGGCTTACCGCTGGGTGGATTTCCTGGCCCAGGCAAAGCAAACCTATTGGCAGGTGCTGCCCCTGGGTCCCACCAGTTACGGAGACAGCCCTTACCAGAGCTTTTCCGCTTTTGCCGGAAATCCCTATTTTGTGGACTTAGGGCTTCTCTGCGAGGAGGGCTTGCTGGAAAAAAGTGACTGCAAACAATTCAAGTGGGGCGAAACCAAGCGCTATGTAGATTATGACGCCGTCGCCGCACACAGAGAGGAACTGCTTCGTAAGGCCTTTGAACATTTCACCAAGGAAAGCGCCCTCAGGACGTTCCGCCGGAAGAATAAGGAGTGGGTGGAAGATTACGCCCTCTACATGGCGGTAAAGGCCAAGATGGACGGCAAGCCTTGGAACGAGTGGGACGAGGATATCCGCATGCGCCGCCCGGAGGCTCTGAAAAAATGGAAAGCAGCGTGCAAAGAGGACGTGGACTATCATATTTTTGTCCAGTACCTTTTTTACAGCCAGTGGAGTAAGCTGAAAAAATACGCCAATAAGAAAGGCGTGAAGATCATCGGCGACGCGCCCATCTACGTGGCCATGGACAGCGCCGACGTGTGGGCGAGACCGGAGCTGTTCCAACTGGACGAGAACAACGTTCCCACCGAGGTGGCGGGCTGTCCGCCGGACGCCTTCTCCGAGGACGGTCAGCTTTGGGGCAATCCCCTGTACCGCTGGGAGGTCATGGAAAAGGACGGCTTTTCCTGGTGGCTTCGCCGCCTGAGAGCTAACCTGACCACGGTAGATGTGCTGCGTATCGACCATTTCCGGGGCTTGGAGAGCTATTACGCCATCCCTTACGGCGACACCACCGCCCGGAACGGCCGCTGGAAGAAAGGGCCGGGCAAGGCTTTTGTCAACGCGGTCAATCAGGAATTCGGCGGCGCTGCCATCATTGCCGAGGATTTGGGGTACCTTACCCCGGCAGTTCACCGGCTGCTGAAAAGCAGCGGTTATCCCGGTATGAAAGTGCTGCAATTCGCCTTTGATCCGGGCTCGGACAGCGAGTACCTGCCCCACCGTCACGTGAAAAACTGCGTGATCTATCCCGGCACCCACGACAATGACACCGTCCGGGGCTGGTTTACTACTGCCGACCCGTCAAATATCGAAATGGCAAAAGACTATCTTGGCATCACACACGAAAAAGACAGCAGTTGGGCCTTTGCCCGTGCGGCGCTTTCCAGTATCGCTGACCTAGCCGTTGTCCCCATGCAGGATTATCTGGGGCTTGGCAGCGAGGGACGCATGAACACGCCCTCCACCTTGGGCGGCAATAACTGGCGCTGGCGCATGACGAAAGGACAACTGACCGAGGAGTTGGCAAAGAAGATTGCCCGGCTGACAGAAGTCACCGGACGGGCGAAGAGTTGAAAACAAGTTTTCAACTCTCGGTTTTGTGGCTTTTGCATTCCATGGAAAGTTCGTCGGAGACGAACTTTGAAAAGCACAATTCCCAAAAAGAGGATGGCTTTTGCTTGCGCAAAAGCAGTGATTATAAAAATAAGCGGGAGGTCTTTCATGGCGATCAGGGAAGAACTGGAACAAAAGGTAAGAGAGCAGGGGGCGGAAAGCCTGTCCGCTGCCGATTCCAAACAAATCTATTACGGGCTGCTGGCCCTTGTCAAAGAACGTCTGGAGCAGACACGGCGCATCACTGGGGACAGGAAGGTTTACTATATCTCTGCGGAATTTTTAGTGGGCAAACTGCTGTCCAACAACTTGATCAACCTCGGTCTGTACGAAGAAGTGAGAACCGTGCTGGGGGAGGCGGGAAAGACTCTCTCCGAAATCGAGGAGATCGAGCCAGAGCCCTCTCTGGGAAACGGCGGACTGGGCAGGCTGGCCGCCTGCTATCTGGATTCCGCCGCCACTTTGAACTTGTGCGTGGACGGCGTGGGACTGCTGTACCATTTCGGCCTGTTCCGCCAAAGTTTCTGGGACTATAAACAGCAGGAAAACCCCGACGTTTGGCTGACCGAAAAGAGCTGGCTCCGCAAGACGGAAACCGCTTTCACCGTGCCCTTCCCCTCAGGAGACCTGCAAGGGGTCATGTACGATTTGGACGTTTCCGGCTATGAAAGCGGCGCCAACCGCCTGCATTTATTTGATTTGGCTACGGCGGACGAGGAGATCGTCACCCAGGGTATCGATTTCGACAAAAAGGACATTGCCCGCAACCTCACCCTGTTCCTGTACCCGGACGACAGCGATCGGGCCGGGCGGCTTTTACGGGTATACCAGCAGTATTTCATGGTGAGCTGCGCCGCGCAGCTCATTTTGAAGGAATTGAGCGACAAGGGCTATGCTCTCCGGGACCTGCACAAGCATGCCGTCATTCAGATCAACGACACCCATCCCTCCATGGTGATCCCGGAGCTGATTCGTCTCATGCAGCTACAGGGCATTTCCATGGATGAGGCCATTTCCATTGTCAGCCAGACCTGCGCCTACACCAATCACACCATTCTGGCGGAAGCTCTGGAGAAGTGGCCCCTGGATTATCTGGAAGAAGCCGTGCCCCAGTTGGTGCCCATTATCAAGGAGCTGGACCGCCGGGTGAAAGAGAAAGTGGACAATCCCGCTCTTGCCATAGTGGACGAAAACGATTTGGTACACATGGCGCACATGGATATCCACTACGGCTTCTCCGTCAACGGCGTGGCGGCGCTGCATACGGAAATTTTGCGGACCTCTGAGCTTTCCGGCTTCGCGGAGCTTTATCCCGAAAAATTCAACAACAAGACAAACGGCGTCACCTTCCGCAGATGGCTCATGCACTGCAATCCCGCTCTGTCCGATTTCATCACCCAGCTCATCGGAAACGGCTGGAAGAAGGACGCTAACGAGCTGGAAAAACTGCTCAGCTTCCAGAACGACGAAGCCGTTCTTCGCAGTCTGCTGGAAATCAAAAATGACAGCAAGGCTGCGCTGAAAGCGTATTTGCAGGAGAAAAGCGGCATAGAAATAGACAGCGATTCCATTTACGACATTCAGATCAAGCGGCTTCACGAGTACAAGCGCCAGCAGATGAACGCCTTGTACATCATCTGGAAGTACAAGCAAATCAAGGCGGGACACCGCCCCAAGCGTCCTATCACCCTGCTGTTCGGCGCGAAGGCCGCTCCGGCGTATATCATTGCCAAGGACATTATCCATCTCATCCTCTGCCTGCAGGAGATCATCGAGAACGACGTTGATGTCAGCCCCTGGCTGAAGGTGGTGATGGTGGAGAATTACAACATCACCTGGGCGGAGCATTTGATCCCCGCCTGCGACGTTTCCGAACAGATTTCCCTTGCTTCCAAGGAGGCCAGCGGCACGGGCAACATGAAATTCATGTTGAACGGCGCTGTGACATTGGGCACCATGGACGGCGCCAATGTGGAGATCAGCGAACTGGTGGGTAGAGAGAACATCGCCATTTTCGGCAAGTCCAGCGATGAGGTCATCCACCTTTATGAGGAGGGGGAGGACCGCTATACACCCAAAGATTTCTACTTGAAAGATGAGGAGATCACCGAGCTGATGGATTTCATCATCAGCCCGCAGCTCATGCGTCTGGGCGACCCGGAAAATCTGGGCAGGCTGTACCGGGATATGACCCGGAAAGATTGGTTTATGGCGCTTTTGGACGTGAAGGAGTATATTCAGGCCAAGGAACGGCTTTTTGAGGAATATGAGGACAGAATGGGCTGGGCGAAGAAGATGCTTATCAATATCGCCAAGGCCGGGTTCTTCTCCTCAGACCGGGCCACAGCCGAGTACAACCGTGACATTTGGAAATTGTAAAGTCAGACATAAGGAGTTTTGAATGGGACTTGTTGAGCTTTTTTTACTGGCGGTAGGGCTGTCCATGGACGCTTTTGCCGTTGCGGTGTGCAAGGGTCTGGCGCTGCGGGAGAGCAAGCCCCGGCACATGGCGCTGGTGGGCCTGTGGTTCGGCGGCTTTCAGGCGCTGATGCCCGTAATCGGCTATTTGCTGGGCGTGCAGTTCAAGGACGCCATTACCGCCATCGATCACTGGATCGCCTTTTTCCTGCTGGCTGTGATCGGCGGGAATATGATCCGGGAGGCCTTTTCCAAGGAGGAAGAACCGGCCG
Organism: Acutalibacter sp.; assembly: GCA_022511515.1. Lineage (GTDB taxonomy): Bacteria > Bacillota > Clostridia > Oscillospirales > Acutalibacteraceae > Acutalibacter. The sequence goes on along the minus strand of JAFLRP010000161.1, from coordinate 22,314 downwards.
ACGCCTCCCTGACCCCGAAGAAGATGCTGCCTCTGGCAGTGGCCACCAGCATCGACGCTTTGGCAGTGGGGGTCAGCTTTGCCTTTCTGGACGTGCAGATCGGGCTGGCGGCGTCCTTTATCGGTATCATCACCTTTCTGCTCTCCGGGGCGGGGGTCAAGGTGGGCAGCCTGTTCGGCATGAAATATAAGCAGAGAGCGGAGCTTGTGGGCGGCGTGATCCTGATTTTACTGGGGCTGAAAATTTTGTTGGAACATCTGGGGCTTTTGCCGTTTTAGGGAGAAATCGGTTTCCCGGTCTTGAAATCCCATGAAAATCATGGTATGATACGTAAAGAAGTTACAGCAAGGAGTTAAGAATATGTCTGGACATTCAAAATGGAACAACATCAAGCGGAAAAAGGAAAAGGCAGACGGCGCCAGAGCCAAGATTTTTACGAAAATCGGCCGTGAGCTGGCAGTGGCGGTCAAGGAGGGCGGCAGTGCCGACCCGGCGGCTAACTCCCGGTTGCGTGACTGCATCGCCAAGGCCAAGGCCGCCAATGTGCCCAACGACAACATCGAGCGCATTATCAAGAAAGCGGCGGGGGACGCCTCTGCCGACAATTACGAGAACATGACCTACGAGGGGTACGGTCCCTCCGGTGTGGCCGTCATTGTGGAAGCCCTCACCGACAACCGGAACAGAACGGCGGCGGATGTGCGCCACGCCTTTGAAAAATACGGCGGCAATCTGGGCACTTCCGGCTGCGTTTCCTTCATGTTCAACCAGAAGGGCGTAATCGTCATCGAGCGGGAAGGCCTGGACGAGGACACGGTGATGGCCGATGCGCTGGAAGCCGGCGCTTCCGATTTTGCCGCAGACGGCGACGTGTTTGAAATTTCCACCGAGCCCAGCGATTTCAGCGGCGTTCGGGAAGATTTGGAGAAAAAGGGCTACGCCTTCGTTTCCGCCGAAGTGGAAATGGTGCCCGATACCTACACTGCCATTGCCGACCCGGAGGTTTCCGAGAAGATGCAGAAAATGTTGGACCTCTTGGAGGACAGCGACGACGTACAGAACGTCTGGCACAACTGGGACGCTCCCGAGGACGAAGAAGAATAATAGGGCGATACAGTCAGGCTTGCCAATGCGCCGCAGACGGCCTGATTTTTCCGCTTTCGTCGTTGTCGCCCTTGAAATACTGGCGTATGGCAAGACCGTGCAACACAGCGGATGCGCCGGGCATTCTCTTCAAAACGTATTGTTAAGTCTGATTGCATCGCCTAAAGCCTTTCTGCCGGTATTCGCGGAAAGGCTTTTTTGAAAAGCGAAGGAAAGAGGAAAAAGGTTGAAAACGAGTTTTCAACCTCCCGGTTTTGTCGGCGCAGGAGTTTGACCTGCGGTCAATCTCCGCGAAGTTTCCCTACGGGAAACTTTTGAATGAAAAGTGCAATTCCCGAAGAAAGGAGGCTTTCGCTAAAGCGAAAGCATTGATTTAAATTATGCGCCATTTGATCGACCCGCTGGATTTTTCCCGGGCGGAAACGGACAGGCTTTTAGCGCTGGCGGAGAAAATCATCGCCGCTCCGGCGGAATACGCCCATAAATGCGACGGAAAAATTCTCGCCACTTTGTTTTACGAGCCCAGCACCCGCACACGGCTGAGTTTTGAATCTGCCATGATGCGCTTAGGGGGCAAGGTTCTGGGCTTTGCTTCCGGGGACAACAGCTCGGCGGCCAAGGGAGAGAGCGTTGCGGACACCATCCGCATGATCTCCGGTTATGCCGACATTGCCGCCATGCGCCATTTCAAGGAGGGCGCGCCTTTTGTGGCGTCCCAACACGCCCAAATTCCCGTGATCAACGCCGGAGACGGTGGGCATCAGCACCCTACCCAGACGCTGACGGATATGCTCACCATCCGCCGGAGCAGAGGGGAGATCAGCGGGGTGACCATCGGACTCTGCGGAGATTTGAAATTCGGCCGCACCGTCCATTCACTGGTGAAATCTCTGGTGCGGTACGAAAAGATTCGCTTTGTTTTGATTTCCCCGGAAGAACTGAGAATGCCCGGCTATATCCTGAAAGAGGTCATCGAGCCCTCCGGCCATCCATACCAAGAGGTAAGAGAGATGGAGGAAGTCATGGACTCGCTGGATATTCTCTACATGACCCGGGTCCAGCGGGAGCGGTTTTTCAACGAGGAGGATTACGTCCGCCTGAAGGATTCTTATATCCTCACCCCGGAAAAGCTGGCGTTGGGCAAGCGGGACTTGGCGGTGCTGCACCCTCTGCCCAGAGTCAACGAGATTTCGACCGAGGTGGACGCCGATCCCAGAGCCATGTATTTTCAGCAGGCGAGAAACGGCGTGTTTGTCCGTATGGCGCTGATTTTGACACTTTTGGGTCTGGAAAAGGGCATATTGGAAGAGGAGGGATGAGCCGTGCTGAACATTGACAGCATCGAAAACGGCATTGTGATCGACCACATCACCGCCGGCAGGGGCATGAAAATCTACGAGCTTTTGGACCTGCAGCGGCTGGATTCCTGCGTGGCAATCATAAAGAACGCGAAAAGCGGGAAGTTTGGCAGGAAGGACATCATCAAGATCGAAGGCGTGACCGATATCGATCTGGACGTGCTGGGCTTTATCGACGACAACGCCACGGTCTGCACCATTCGGAACGGCAGGCTGGTAGAGAAAAAGAAACCCGATCTGCCCAAAAAGCTTGTGAACATCATTTCCTGCAAGAACCCGAGGTGTATCACCAGCGTGGAGCAGGTGGACCAGGTCTTTTTGCTGAGTGACAGCGCGTCTCACCGCTATCGCTGCCAATACTGCGAGCAGGAATACAAGAAATAATCGGGAAGGAGCGCGTTCTATGAAGAAATCGGGGGCAAAACGGAAAAAGAAAAACGGGAAAATCAGCGGGCTGATTTTAGCGGTGGTCACATTCTTCAATCTTGTGCTCACCGTTCTGCTGCATGTCCTGCGCCGACAGGAAATTCTCCACGCCGTGGATTCCGATGAGGGCGTAAAGCTTCTCCTGACAGAGAAAAAGGTCACAAAAGAAGAGTGAGGCAGCAAGCCCCACTCTTCTTTTTGTCCACCGAAAATCCCGCCATATGCGGGGGAATTTTTATTCTTTTATTTTGGAAACTCGTAAAATTCCTTCAAAAACCAGATGTTTTCCGCCGTGAATTCCCTGCTGTCCAAGTTTTGCAAGATCCCGGCTTCTGTGGAAAAATCAAACCGCAGCTTGTAGGAGTACAGCGCCTGATAGGGGAAGCCGGAGCGCTTGTTCCAGTCGTTTTTGCCGTATTTGCCGTCCCCCGCCAAGGGATGGCCGATGGACGCGAAATGGGCCCGGATTTGGTGGGTGCGCCCGGTGAGAAGTTCCACTTCCAACAGGGAGAAATCCCGGCGCTCCTCTAAAACCCGGTAACGAGTGCGGATGCTTTTCGTATTTTCCGTGGGCTTGCGGGAAATGTACACCCGGTTTTGGGCTTCATTTTTTTCCAGGAAGCCGGTGAGAATACCCTCTTTTTCCGAAAGCCGTCCGCATACCACGCAGAGATAAAATTTATGCATTTCCCGGTCTTTTACCTTTTGATTCATGACGCGCAGCGCTTCGGCATTTTTTGCCGCCATCACGATACCGCCGGTGTTGCGGTCGATGCGGTTGATGAGGGCGGGAGCAAAGGCGTTTTCCTCCTCCGGGCGGTACTCACCTTTGTCAAAGAGATAGTGCTGCACCCGGGCAATTAAAGAATCGAAATGGTAGTTTTCGTCCGGGTGGACGATGAGCCCCGGCTTTTTGTCCAGCAGCAGAATATTTTCATCTTCATACAGCACCGAAAGGGTGAGGGGAGCTTTCAAAAAGTCGTACTGCCGCTCCTCTTTCTGGAAAAATTCCTCCTGCCAGTACAGGGACAGCACATCTCCCTCCCGCAGACGGTCAGAGATTTGGCACCGCTTGCCGTTCAATTTCACGTCCTTGGTGCGGATGCACTTGTACAAGACGGACTGGGGCAGGTTGGGGTAGGCTTTGGTGAGAAACTTGTCCAGCCGCTGTCCCTCGTCATTTTTCAAAATAGTGACCTTTCGCAAGGGCATGTTTCACACCGCCTTTACTTTTCTGATTTTTGCGATGCTGCCCTACGGAAGGTGAACAAAAATTGCGGCAGGGACAGCACAATGCCGATGCCCAAAGCAATGGCAATGGCAATTTTTATGGTCTCCAGCCCTTTATCCAGCGCCAGGGCGTTGTTCCCCATGAAGAAATAATAGCCCGTGTAGTAGATGCCCGCGCCGGGCACCAAGGGGAAAATGCCGCAGATTAGGTACACCGTGGCAGGCGCCTTGTGCGCAAAGGCAAAAATGCGGGACAGCCATGCCAGCGCCACTGTGGCCAGGAAGGACGCCGCCACGACGCCGCAGCCAAAGTGGACGGCGATAAGATAGACCGCCCAGCCAATACCGCCGGTAACACCGGTCAGCAGGTATTCTTTCGGGGGGGTGTGAAAAATCACCGCAAAGGCGACCGTGGCAACAAAGGCCACCAGCGCCTGAAACAGCCAGTTCAAGAGCAGAGAAATGTCGATCACAGCAGCGCACCTCCCGTCAAAGTCGATAGGATTCGCACCACAACGCCCACACCCACGGCAATGCAGCCGCCCACCAGCAGGGCGTCGATCATGCGGATGGTGCCGCTGAGGTAATCGCCGTGGAAAAAATCCCGGATCGAGGTGGTCAGCGCCACGCCGGGTACCAGACGAATGATAGACCCGATAATGATTTTATCGAGGTTTTGCCCCAGCCCCGCAAGAAGCAGAACGAAAGCCAACAACGTGACAAGAGCGCTGGCGGAAAGGTTCGTCAGGAATTTGGAGAGCTTCCGCTTTCCTGTCCAGTATAGAAAGGATTCCAGCATGAGACCGCAGATAAAGGCGGTGAGAGCGTCCCAGCCGCTGCCGCCGAACAGGAAACTGAATGCGGCGCTGCCCACGGCACAAGCAAAAATGGACAGAGGGAGGAAAGAGTAGGGGAGATTCCGAATTTCTTCCAGGCGGGCAAGCGCCTCCTCCACCGTGTGCTTGCCTTGGGAGATTTCCCGGGAAAGCTGATTTACGGCGCAGATGCGCCCGAAATGAATGGTGCTTGCAGGCACGTGCTTTAATTCCATTCGCCGTTCTGTGCCGTTTTCTACGCCCACGGCAAACACGGCGTTTGTCAGGACATAGACATTGAATTCCTCGGCGTGATAGGCCCGCGCCACACGCTCCATGGTTTCCTGCACCCGGGAGATTTCCGCGCCGTTTTCCAACAGGGTCTGACCCATGTGGAAGGAAAGCTCCAAAACACTGCCGGTGCTGCTTGCTTCGCTCATTTTGTATCCTTCTCTCTGTCCAATCCTTTTCTTGTCCTTTGATAGGATAATCGAAGGCCGTTTCCTTGTCAAGGGATAGGAAGAAAAAGATATTGAATAAAGGCTGTAAATTATGTTATACTTGTGGACAAGGAGGAATATACCATGAATGAAAAAGCTCTCTATAAAATTACCTACGGCCTGTATGTGGTCTCAGCGGAAGCGGACGGCAAAAGCAGCGGCTGCGTGGTCAACACGCTGGCACAGGTCACGTCCCAGCCTGTCCGGCTTTCCGTGGCGGTGAATAAGGACAATCTGACCTGCGAGCTCATCCAAAAGGCCGGGCGCTTTGCCGCCGTGGCGCTGGACCAGCGGGCCGATCTGGAATTCATCGGGAAGTACGGCTTCCGCTCCGGCAGGGATTTTGCAAAGTATGACGGTCCCACCACCGTGCGGGACGGTTCCGGAATGCCCTACTGCTGGGAAAACGCCTGCGCCCGCTATAGCTGCCGTCTGATCAACACCGTGGATTTGGGCACCCATATCATGTTTATCGGCGAAGCGGAGGAGATGGAGGTCCTGAGCGAGAAAGAGCCCTTGACCTATCCCTATTACCGCAATGTCATCAAGGGCGGCACGCCGAAGAATGCCCCCTCCTATCAGGCGAAATAAGTTTTTGCAGAAAAATGGTGAGGCAGTTGGCCTCACCATTTTTGTGTGCGCAAAAAATGAAAATTTACGACTTGTCCTTGGGCTTTGCCAGCAGCGCCGCCAGATAGCCGAAGAACACTGCTGCGCCGGTTCCGGCAGCTCCGGCGGTAAAGCCCCCGGTGAAAATGCCTAAAAATCCCTTTTCCTGCACGGCTTCTTTCACGCCTTCGGACAGCGCCCAGCCGAATCCGGACAGGGGAACGGTGGCCCCGCACCCAGCGTAATCCACGATGGGCTTGTAGAGCCCCAATGCGCCCAGCAGCACGCCGGCCGTCACATACGATACCATGATCCGAGCAGGAGTGAGCTTTGTGAGATCGAGTAAAAGCTGGCCGATGACGCAAATCAGCCCGCCCACCCAAAAGGCGTTGAGATATTCCATAACACTGCTCCTTTTGCTGTGAGAATTGTCGTTCCTATTCTTTGCGGTAAGGAGCAAAATATACTTTTTTCTTACAGCAGTTTGGTCAACTCTTCCAGATCATGGACGACAAGATCGGGTTTGACTTCGCTGCTTTCTAAAAGGTCTGTTGTCGTTTCGCCGCTCATCACTAAAATGGAGGTGACTTCCGTCCCGTCCGCCACTGCGATATCCGTGTACAGCCGGTCGCCAATCACCGCCAGTTCCTCAGGACGGCAGCCGGTATGCTCCAGCAAATAGGACAGCGTGTGGGGAGAGGGTTTCCCGAAAAATTCGCACTGTACTCCGGTGGAGGCCTTGACCAGCGCGGCAATGGAGCCACAGTCCGGGATAAAGCCGTTCTCCACCGGGCAGTTGAAGTCGGGATTCACTCCGAACACAGGCTTGCCCGCCCGAATAAACGCGCAGGCCTTTGAAAGCTTTTCGTAGGTCAAGGTGGTGTCAAATCCCAGCACCACATAGTCGGGGGCAACGTCATCTAACTCAATACCGGCGTTCAAAAAATCCTGCTCCAACAGGGGCGTGCCCACCACATAGCAGCGCTCTCCGGGGTGATTCCGCAAAAGCCATTCCAAAATCACGCCGTTTGAGATCATCATCTTTTCCGGGGGAATGGAAATCCCCATGCGTTCTAGCTTTTGCAGATACGCTTCCCGGTTTTTCGAGCTGTTGTTGGTGAAGAAGCAGAACTCTTTTCCGACATGTTTCACCTGCTCCAAAAAGCGCAGAGTAAAGGGGAAAATGCTGTTCCCCAAATAAATCGTGCCGTCCATATCCAGCACGAACATTTTTATTTTTTTGAGCCTTGCGCTCAGTGCGTCCCGATCCATTTCATCACGCCCTTTCGGCTTCTCTCCGCATTATACAGGATTTTTTGCCGTTTGTATAGCGCGAATCAGTATTCCTTCGGGAAAAACTGCCGGGCAGTCTCCCCGTAGCCAATGGCCTTGCTCAGCCGGAGCTTTGCCTTTTGCAGATGCCGGCATACCGTGGACTTGGAAACCCCCAGCCGTTTGCCCACTTCCTCCTCCGTCAGCCCCTCGTAAAAGTAGAGCGAAACGCACTCCAACTGCCGGGCGGTCAGCTCCTGAGAAAGAGCGCTGCGCAGCACGGCCTTTGCCGCCCGCAGATTCCCGAGATTGGTGGATTCTTTGCCGTTGTCCGATTGCCCCAAAATGTTTTCCAGCGCATCAAAGCTGACAATCCGATTCCCCATAGCGCACCTCCGTTGCGATTATATAGAACGTATGTTCTATATAATAGAATAGCAGAATTTCCCGGGAAAATCAAGCCCTTTTGAAGATTTCTATTCAAAATCGAGAAATGGGGCTGTTTTTTTTCGCTCGGTTGTGCTATATTATGAATAACAGGACGGAAAGGAAGAGAATTTATGAAACTACTGGATCGCATCAAGGAAGCGGCGGGGAACGCCGCAAGTCGTTTGGAAGAAAGGAATCGCAAGGCGGCAGCGGCCAATCGCCTGCGCACGGTGATCCGCTGCGAAGAGGCGGCGGCGGAAAAGGAATATCTCGCCTTAGGGCGCTATTTTTACAACAATCTGCGGGACAAGGGCAATGACGTTACCGAAGCCCACTGTGCGGAGCTGGAAGAAATCGAGGCCCGTCTGGAAAAGGCGCTGGATCAACTGGAGCAGCTCTATCAGACGGAGGATCCCATTTTTGTTCCGGAAGAGGAAAAAGAAGAAATCACTCTGGAGGACGTGGAATGCTTTGACCACGACCCCGACCTGATCCCGGAGGGAACACCTGCCGAAACGGCGGAAGTCCCCGCTGAGAAGCCGGAGGTCCCTGTATCGGCAGTTGATGACGGCATTGCCGGGGAAAATGCCGACTTGCCCTTTGAGGGCTAAATGATCGTAACGTGGGAGGAATGTGGGAATGTCAACGGAAATCGTAAAGGACATCATCTGTCCTCAGTGCGGGGAATCTCAAAAATACCAGCTTTTTTCCGGCATCAATGTCCGGGAGAACCCAGAGTTCAAGCAGCGCATTCTGGACGAAACACTGTTTGACTGGCGCTGCAAGCGCTGCAATTACTTTGCGGCCATGGCCTATCCGTTTCTCTATACCGACCCCATTGCGGGGTATGTCGTCAGCGTCGCGCCTTTGGGCACCAACGGGGAGATCGAGCCCACGGAAGCCATCAAGGACTACGTAAAACGGGCTGTCAAAAATCTGGCGGAGCTGAAGGAAAAGATCATGATCTTTGACGCCGGATACGACGACGTGGCGGTGGAGCTGGTGAAGAATGCCCTTTGCGGCATTATCAAGAACACCTATAAGGTCAGCCGGGTGCACGCCTATTTCAGCCGGATCGACGAGCGGGACAATGAGATGGAATTCGCCATTTTCCTGCCCAGACAGACCGAGCCGGTATACCATTCCACCAAGCTGGATGTGTATAAGCAGTCCCAGGAGGTTCTGCGCACTTTGGATTTCGTGGATCCCGAGGGCTTTATCCGAGTGGACGCCAAGCTGGCAAGGCAGATTATTGCCGAGTATCAAAACATCTGACAGGTAAAAGTTATTGACAAATCCTCTCTTGCATGGTATGACTGAGTGAGAATTGCAAGGGAGGATTTTTTATGCGCGCGGCTTATTTTTTGGGAAATCAGACCTTTGAGGTGCGGGAGCAGGAAGCGCCCCGTGCCGGGAAAGGTGAAGTTGTCATTCAGAATAAATTCTGCGGCGTCTGCGGTACGGACGTGCATATCTACCACGGCGAGCCCGGCTCTGCCGATGTGACCCCGCCGGTGGTGCTGGGCCACGAATATTCCGGCGTGGTAACGGAAGTGGGGGAAGGAGTCACTTCTCTGCGCCCCGGCGACCACGTCACAGTAGACCCCAATATCTACTGTGGAAAATGCGAGTATTGCCGCACCGGCAAAAAGCAGCTCTGTGAGCACATGGAAGCCATCGGTGTCACGAGAAACGGCGGCTTTGCCGAATACAGCGTGGTGCCGGAGAGTCAGGCGTTCCGGCTTTCTCCCGAGCTGCCCTTGGAATTTGGCGCTATGGCAGAGCCGGTGGCCTGCTGTCTCCACGGTATCGACCGGGCGGAGATCCGGGAGGGCGACACCGTTTGTATCGTGGGCGGCGGCGCCATCGGGCTCATCATGGTGCAGCTTGCAAAATTGGCGGGCGCTGCAAAAATCCTTCTCAGCGAGCCTAACGAAAAGCGGCGGCAGGTGGGGCTTTCTCTGGGCGCGGACCTTGCCGTCGATCCCACTGCGGGCGACAGCGTACAAGCCCATGCCGAAACCGCCGATGTGGTCATCGAATGCGTAGGAAATCTCCCGGCGGTGGAAAGCGCCTTTGCCTTCGCCAAAAAGGGGGCAAACGTAGTGTTGTTCAGCGTGCCCAAGGTGGACGCTCGCTATGAATTGCCCCTGTTTGACGTGTACAAGAAGGAGCTGACTATCAAAGGCTCCTTCGTCAATCCCGATACCCACAGCCGGGCGGTGGCGCTGTTAAACGCCGGGAAGCTGGATTTTTCTCAGATCATCACCCACCGTTTCCCGCTCACGCAAATGGCGGAAGCCATCGCCATGCAGATGAGCGATCAGTCTATCAAAGTGGTGGTTACGCCGGGGGAATGAATGAAAAGGAGATAAAAGATTTATGGAATATACCATCCGCGAAGAACGGCTGAAAGCTGAGGAATATATCGATTTTCTGAAAAAGACGGACTTGGGCTCCCAATATCCAAAGGAACGGTTTGAGGAGAGAATCCACACGCTGGTGAACAGCGTTTCCATCAGTCTGGTTGCCAGAAATCAGGAAAAGGAAGTCATTGGCGTGTGCTTCGGCATTACAGATTTCGCTTACTGGCTATTTATCACGGACTTGGGGGTGATTCGCACCTGCGCCGGGCAGGGAGTGGGCACGGCCCTTGTCAAAAAGCTCCATGAGCTGGCCGGCGGCGAGAAGAATATCGCCATGTACACCTGTGTCAATGAAAACGCGATTCCTTTCTATGAAAAGTTAGGAATGACCCGCCCCGATGACATTATGGGATATGCCCACATCGAGTGGACGGAGTTCACCGTGGAATAAACGGAAAGAAACACAGCACCCCGCAAGACAGACGGGGTGCTGTGTTTTTGTATGAATCGTACTCATTTTTCCTCAGATTTTTTCCATTTGTTTCGCTGTTTTATCTTTTCGGCGGCCCAGCAGGTCAATAACCCGCAAGCGGCTCCCAAAATTGCTCCCGCCAGCACGTCAGTGGGATAATGGACAAATAGAAAAATCCGGGAAAAACCAATCAGTCCGGCTAAAAGCAGAGCCGGAATGCCCCGCTTTTTGAACTGACAGCTCAAAACGGTGGCCGCGGCAAAGGAAGCGCAGGTGTGCCCGGAGGGGAAGGAAAAGCCGGAGGGCGGAGAGATCAGCAGCACGGTGTAGTCCGGAAAAAGCGCAAAGGGCCGCTCCCGGCAAACGGCATTTTTCAGCAGCACTTCCCCCAGTAAAAATCCGGCCGCCATAGCGCAGAGAGTGAGAATTCCCGCGTATCGCGTCCTTTTCCGGCAAAGAAAGATGAGGGCGAGGACGATCCACACCGCCCCGGCCTCTCCCAAATAGGTGAGGACGGGAAAAAGGCCGTCGGTAAAGGCATTGTGACAGTGGGTCTGCACCCATGCCATGATGGCCCCGTCAAAACCGTTGATTCCGCTCATAAGCTGCTCCTTTCGCTGGATTACTGATATAAGTATATCATACATCCCCCGCAACTTGCACCTGTTTTCTCATAAAAGCTGTGCCCGCCGCATAGAAATTGTAAGTCTGATTGCATCGCCAAAGACCGGGAACAGCTAGGAGGATACAGAATGGAGCTTCACAGCGTTAGCTGGCGGGAAGCCGCAGAACAACTGAAAACAGATGCGAAACGGGGACTTTCTTCTCCGGAAGTGAAAAAGCGGCAGGCCCAGTACGGCAAAAACGAAATTGCCGAGGGCAAACGGCAGAATCTTTTGCTCCGCTTTTTAAGTCAATTCAAGGACTTTATGGTCTTGATTTTACTGGCGTCGGCGGCAGTGTCCTTCTTTGTTTCCATGCTGCAGGGGGACAGAAATTTTATCGATTCCATCATCATTCTTGCCATTGTGGTGTGTAATGCCATTGTCGGCACGGTGCAGGAAGTGAGGGCGGATCAGGCCATCGACGCGCTGAAAAAGATGTCCTCGCCCCATGCCCGGGTGCTGCGGGACGGAAAACAGCGTACATTGGAAAGCGCTGAGCTTGTTCCCGGCGATATCGTGATTTTGAAAACCGGCGACCTTGTCCCGGCGGATATCCGGCTGATTCGCAGTGTAGAGCTGCAAGCGGAGGAATCCGCCCTCACCGGGGAATCCGTCCCCGTCACAAAAGACGCCGACGCCATTTGTCCCATGGACGCCACTTTGGCGGAGCGGAAAAACACGGTGTTTGCCTCTACTGGTATCGCTTCCGGCGCGGGGGTGGGCATCGTTATCGCCACCGGCATGGACACGGGCATGGGGCAGATCGCCAAAATGCTGGAGCACGAGCAAGCTCCCGCCACACCTTTGCAGCAAAAAATGAAACAGACCGGCAAGGTGCTGGGCATCGGCGTGGTGATCATCTGCGCCGTGATTTTTGCCCTGGGGCTGATCCAGAAAATCGAGCCCCTGGAAATGTTCATGATCGCCATCAGCCTGGGCGTGGCGGCCATTCCGGAGGGCTTGACGGCGGTGGTCACCATCGTGCTTGCCATGGGCATCAAGCGCATGGCGCAGAAGCGGGCCATCATCCGGCATATGCCTGCCGTGGAGGCGCTGGGCAGCACTCAGGTTATCTGTTCCGATAAAACGGGAACGCTGACCCAGAACAAGATGACGGTCACCGCCTTTTCCGGCGCATACGGCGAGGAAAAGCTGGAGGGCACATCCGCTCAGTTTGCGCTGGAGCTGGCTGCTCTCTGCAACAATTCTGAGGAGCAGGGAGGAGAGTTTTTCGGCGACCCCACGGAAACCGCTTTTCTCCGGGCCTGTCACAGCAAAAAATACGACTTGGAACAGAGCTTTCCCAGAACGGGGGAGATTCCCTTTACGTCGTCCCGCAAGATGATGACTACCGCCCACCGCACACGTAATGGTTATCGGGTCATCAGCAAGGGTGCGCCGGACGTGTTGCTTACCCGGTGCAGTTCCCTGCAAAAGGGCAGTACCGTGGTCCCGCTCAGCGCCTCGCTGAAAGCCAAAATTTTGGCGGAGAACGGCAGGCTGGCAGAGCGCGCCCTGCGAGTGTTGGCGGTGGCCTATAAAGACGTTCCCAGCTTGTCGGAAGACGATAGGGAAACGGAAAGCAGCCTGATTTTCTGCGGGCTTATCGGCATGGAGGACCCGCCCAGACAAGGCGTGAAAGCGGCGGTATCGCAGTGCAAGCGGGCCGGTATTTTGCCGGTGATGATCACCGGCGACCACGCCGCCACCGCTCTTGCCATCGGCAAGCGTATCGGGATCGCCGACGAGTCCAGCCGTGTGATGACTGGGGCGGAGCTGGACCGTCTCAGCGAGGTGGAGCTGAGCAAGCGGATTTTCGAGTACCCCATCTTTGCCCGGGTCTCCCCGGAGCACAAGGTGAAGATCGTGAAGGCGTTCCAGCGCCGGAATTTGGTGGTGGCCATGACCGGGGACGGGGTCAACGACGCCCCGGCACTAAAAACCGCCGATATCGGCTGCGCCATGGGAAAGAACGGCACAGAGGTGGCAAAATCCGCTGCCGATATGGTGCTGACCGACGACAATTTCTCCACCATCGTTTCCGCCGTGCGGGAGGGCAGGGGAATCTACAAAAATATCCGCAAGACCATCCATTTCCTGCTGTCCTGCAATATCGGAGAGATCCTTGTGGTATTCGCGGCGTTCTTGCTCCGCGTTCCCGCACCGCTGCTGGCGATCCAGCTCCTCTGGGTCAATCTTGTCACCGATTCTCTGCCGGCGCTGGCATTGGGGGCAGATCCCATTGAGCGGGATGTGATGGAAGAACCGCCTCACAAGAAGAACGAGGGCATCTTCTCCGGCGGCATGGGCATTTCCGTGGCGGCTGAGGGCTGTCTGGTGGGCGCGCTGGCGCTGCTCGCGTACACCATCGGGCGAGTCTGGTTCGACACCGACCCCATGGAGCCTTGGATCGGCCGCACTATGGGCTTTGCCGTGCTGAGTCTATCCCAACTGGTGCACAGCTTCAATATGCGCTCCGAGCGTTCCGTACTGAAGCTGGGCGTCTTCGGGAACAAGAAGCTCCTCATTGCCTGCGGCATCTGCACTCTCTTGATGGTCAGCGTGATCCTCGTCCCGCCCTTGGCGGGCCTGTTCAAGACATCCGCCCTTTCCGGCATACAATGGCTCATTGTCCTGGGGCTGTCCCTGTTCCCGCTGATTGCCGTGGAGGGGGAAAAATTATTGATCGGCTGGTTTTCTCGGAAATCCAAACGATAAAGAAAAAACGGCCTGTGTTTTCACAGGCCGCGTATCTTTTGGTAGAGGGACTAAAGTTTCAATCGCGTCCATTTCCCTTTTCGGAAGCGGATAAACGCCATGCTGAATCGTACCACCTGATCGACGAAAGTTCCCAACCATGCGCCCAGCAGGCCCAATCCAAGGGGATAGCACAGCAGCCAGCTAACGCCGGGGCGGATGATCGTCACGCTGATGAGGGAAACAAAGGCGGTAAACCGGGTATCTCCCGCGCCCCGCAAACAGCCCAGCAGTACCACCTGCTCAATTTGCAGGAAGAGCATCAAGCTCAGAATACGCATAATGGTCACGCCGTATTCCAAAATCGGCGCTTCCGTAGAGAACAGGGTGAAGATGTTTCGCCCGAACAGGAAGTAAATCATGGAGATGACAAAGGCACAAATCAACCCGGTTTTTTGGCATACATTGCCGTAGATTTTCGCCATGTCCGGGCGCTTTCGCCCCAAACTCTGCCCGATGAGCGTCACCGAAGCAATGGAAAATCCGTCTCCGATGGAGAAGGACATGCTCATCATGTTCATGCCGATCTGATGGGCAGCCAGCTCGGTGGTGCCCAGCCGGGCCACGGTCATAGAGAACAGCAAAAAGCCGATACGCATGCAAATTTGCTCTACAAAGGCGCTGGAGCCAACCCTGACCAGAGAGCGCGTGCTGCCTCTGTCGGCGATCCAGCCCTTCACCGCCCGGATGCAGACGAAGCCGTCTCTGCGCATGACAGAGGCGATGCTCAGCGCGCAGGCGCAAACCGTGCCGATGACGGTGGCGATGGCCGCGCCGCGAATGCCCAAAGCAGGGAAACCGAAATTTCCGCCAATCAGGAGGTAGTTGAACACCACATTTACGGCGTTGGAAATCACATTGGTGATCATGGCGATCCGGGTGTTGCCCGCGCCGCGCTGGGCGGCATTCAGCACCAAGGAAACGGTGGAAAAGCCCATGCCGCCCATGATGATCTGCAAATACGCCACGGCGGATTCATGGGTGTCGGGCTGCGAACCCACGATAGAGATGATGGGGCTGGCAAAAACCACAAATATCGTGCTAATGACAGCGGTCAAGAGCAAAGTGACCAGCAGCAGCATACGCACCACCCGATTGGCGCTTTCCCGATTGTCCTCGCCCTTCCGGCGTGCCACGATGGCGGACACGGCCACGTTCATGGACAGGAAAATGGCCAGACCGATAAATTTCGGTTGAGTGGTCAGGCCCACCGCCGCAATGGCGTAAGAACCCAGCGACCCCACCATGATAGTGTCCACCACGCCGGCCAGACAGACGAAAAAGGATTCCAAAACAGACGGCCATGCGATATTGATTGTGTCCCTTATGATCTGCCGTTCTGGGGGAATTTCACCCAGCTCCATTCCCTTGCAGACCTTCTGAGCATTGACGAAATGCACGCGGTATCACTCCTGCGAATGAATAGAATTATTAAATATTATTATAACAGTATTCGCCATAGAGGGCAAGTACGTGTTTCGGCAAAATTTGTGGGAACGGTTGGGTAGGGGGGGCCCGATTATGACTATGTGGCACGAAATATCCTTTCGCTTTGCTCAAGGAATTTCGAGAAGTTTCTTTGCAAAGCAAAGAAACTTCTATCTCACCATAGCGCAAAAGAATCCCACCTGACCTACAGGTCAGGTGGGATTCTTGGTCCGAGTGGCGAGACTTGAACTCACGGCCTCTTGACCCCCAGTCAAGCGCGCTACCAGCTGCGCCACACCCGGACAACGTAGCTTATTATAGCGGATATCCGGGAAAAAAGCAAGACTTTTTTTCCTTTTCGGAAAAGGATTTTTTTACAGGGGCAAATCCGAAGGCAATTTCCCGGAATAATTCAGCTCTTTTCTGCGAAATTTTCTCATTTTCTCTTCTTGGCGGAAATGAAATGGACCCCATGGTCGGCAGAAACGGTGATGTTCTCCACCTTGGGCGATAAGGCATAATAGGTATTTTTCTTGAGCAGGGGATAGAACACCTGCTGCTCCTGCAAAACGATTTCCATGTCCCGGAAAGCTTCCCTTCCGAAACTCACACTGTGCAGGGCAGTGTCAAATTCTTCCCGTTCCAGCAGCAAGGGGGAGGCGTTGCTGTCAAAGGCTTTCAGCACATTATAGGGGGTTACGCCGCCGGCACGCAGAGTGTACAGGGCGGCGTCGTAATCTCCCCAGGCCACCCGGCGGTTCAACTTGTCCTCCGGCAGAGGCAGAATATTAAAGGCGCTGCCCAACTTGGCGTTCCAGGAAACGAGAAATCCGTTTGCCATGGCGATGGACGCTTCGTCGTCCGGGCAGAGCACTGTGATACTCGGCATTTTGCTGAGCTTCAGGAGACTGAGGAGAGAGGGGACCGACTGCGCCGCGTCATCGTCCTGCTGCACATAACAGCTTTCGTTTTCCCCATAGTAGGGCTCCCCGTTCCATTGCACACAGTCCGGCATGATGCCCGCGGCCTCCGCGTCAGGGTCATCGGCATAGGGGGCAAGGAGGCTTTCCCTGTCCAAAGTCTTCATGAAAATCTCCCTTGTCACCACATAGGTCAGATCATCCGCCTGCGGATTTAAAAGCAGTCCAGCCGTGCCGTCATTCAATGACAGCACCTGTAGTCCTTTTTCCTCCGCTTCTTTTGCCGATGATTCCGTCAGTTGCAAAATGTCCGCCTTTTCTGCCATCAGGGCGGCAACGGGATCGCTGTCAATTTCAACATCGTAGTCAATCAAATAGGTGAGCGTCGAGGGCAGGACCCGATGTTCGCCGCGATAGGTGTCGGAGCGTGCGAGGCGAATCTGTTTTTCATTGTAATCTGTATTCCACGCGTAAATGTGGGGAAAGGTAAAAGGTCCGTTTGTCAGAATGAATTCCGGGGAAAGCCCGTACCGCCCGGCACTTTCCTCAAAAAATTCCTGCTTGCAGGGCAGATAGTGATTTCCGGAAGTCAGCGCGGGAAAATCGGGATACCCGCTTTCCAGATGAAACACCAGTTTGCGGTCACTTTCCACCGTAACACCCAGAGCGGATTCCCCGGCTTCTCCGTTATGGATCGCCCGCGCGTTTCGGATCAGAAATAAATCGTCCGGGTCGGCGGCGCCGGTTTCGGGATCCAGCGCCCGCAGGATTCCAAACAGAAAATCCTCTGCCGTCACGGCAGTGCCGTCGCTCCATTTGGCGGAACGCAGATGAAAGGTAAATTCCGTGTAATCCTTGTTGTGATCCCAACTTTTCGCCACGCCGGGATGGACCTCATTGTCTTCCGTAATGCGGCAAAGCCCCTCAAAAATCGAACCGATCACAATATCAGAGGCTTCACTGGCAGCGGTTTGGGGGTCCAACGAGATCACATTGGAGGGGAGGACCGCTGTAAATTCCATATCGGCTCGGCTGCTACAGCCTGCCAGGGGCAGTAGAAGGAGCAAACAGGTCAGTAAAGCAAGAAGCCGTTTCATTCGATCCTCTCCTTTCTGTCAAAATATGTCTGAAAGACAAAAATAGCCCGGCGTTAAGTCGAGTATACACAGATGCCAGAGAAATTTATTTCCCGTGAAGAAATAAAAGCGAATTTTTCGGAAAGGGAGCCTCCCGATGGCCGGCGCCCTTGCGTCAAAAGAGAGAAAAAGGTATACTTTTCAGAGAAAACACAAGAAAAGCGGCGCCGCCCTCTGAAAAATTTTTTCAAAAAAATTTGAAAAAGCCTGTTACGTTTCCGTCGGCTCGGTTATCTATTTGTGCGACGGGACAAAAAGGCGAGGTGAATCGCCGGAAAGAGCAGCTTCACACCTCCTAAAAGCAGGCGGGAAAGTTTTCCCGAAAAATTTTTCAAAAATTTTTGAAAAAGCCTGTTACGTTTTCGTCGCTCCGGTTATCTATTTGTGCGACGGGACGAAAAGGAGGTGGTCGTCGTGATGGAATCAATGAAAATGACAAACGCTGCAAAGGGCGATGAAATTGTCCTGCAGGGAAGAAAGAAGGTGGGGAAGATTTCGGAAACAGGGAAAGTGACGGCGCTGGTGGAAAGCGCCGCGCAAGGAGATAAACAGGCGTTTGTAGCGCTGATCGATCTGCATAGGCAGACCATGTACGCCACGGCCATGGCTGTTATCCACAACGAGGCGGACGCCATGGACGCCATCCAGGACGTGATTTTGATTCTGTGGGAAAAGCTCCACACCTTGCAGAATCCCAAGGTGTTCAAAACCTGGATGCTCCGCATTCTGGTACACCGCTGCTCCCGAATGCTCAAAACCAAAAGGCGGGAGGTCCCAACGGACAACGTCAAAGATATCCTCACCTCTCCGGAGGAGTATACCCGGCTGGATGAAGCCGCAGATGTGCAGCGTTCCATGGAACTGTTGTCGGAAGATGACAAGTTGATTTTACAACTGTTTTACTTTGAAGATTTATCCGTATACCAGATTGCAAAGGTGCTTTCAATCAATCCCGAAGCGGTGCGAATGCGATTGTCGAGGAGCAGAAGGCGGTTCCAAAAGCGATTTGACATGGGAGGTACAGTATGAGAAACAAGAAAAATGATGAGCTGAAACGACAGCTGGAACATGAGCTTCCCTATCCTAAGCTGACCGTCCAGGCGGACTTGAAATTTGACGAGATTTTATCCATGCTGCCGGATAAGCAGGAAAGTTCACTGAAATCAGAAACCTATGCCGATGTCCGCTACGAGAGGGGGGAGACTCTTTCCGATGACGTGGAAGTGCTGAGGGACATGGAATATCCGGAACCGGAGTTCAAGCGCCCCAGCAGGACCAAGCGCATCGTGCAGATTTTCGCGTCTGCTGCTGCGGCGTGCCTGGTGCTCGTAGTGCTGCTGAAGCTGACCACCCTGCAGGTGCCGGATGTCCCGCCTGTCGGAGAAGGGGATTCTCAGGCAGCGGAATCGAACCTTCCCATTTACCATTTCCCCGAGGACAAGGCGGATTACACTGCCGCCATAACATCTGCGTCCCAGCAGGGCTGCTATCTGTTTATGACCGTTCGGCTGGAATTTGAGCCTGACGCAGTGCCGGATACGGAGCAGCTTTTTACCGGCTCCGTGCTGAGGCAGGATTCCCAAAACGACATCACCGTCACCTTGGACGGCCGGGAAGCCGTGCTGTACCGGGACGTGGTGTTCCAGAGGTCCCTGTTCGAGAGAAATGCTTTTGACGGGATCGTGATCGCCGTCCTGCCGGACGGAAGCGGAGACAATGTGAACGTCAGCATCAACACCCTTTACGGCGTGGATGCGGAAACCCATTTGGCCTTTGACGAACCGGAGATCAAGCTGACCGACAGGGTCACCTGTTCCTCCGCTGTGGAAGACGATCCCTACGGGGATCGGGCGACGTCGAAACAGGGTGCGTTCCTACTGGACTACTATTTGGAGGACGGCAATTTCTACTGTGAATTCGGTCATCTGTTCCCTGTAAATTATGTCAACAACAGGGTGATGGCCGTGGCCGAGGGCAGCTACGGCAGTGTGACGCTGGAAGAAAGAGGCCTGCCAGGTATGTCCGCCGATGAGTTTGATACGGGGGATTATCCCCTCGTGGCCCGCTGCGGTTTCGGCCCTGTACCCGAGGGTACGGAAAAAGTGACTGTCACCATATACCATCAGTTTGAGCCGGGCAAGAAATACCTCTATATGAACGGTGAAAGGATCACCAATCCTGTGATCGTAAAGGCCGAGATCGATGTTACCGATCTGGAGCAAACGAGCTTCGGGTCCCCTGACTTGAGCCGCGTTTCCTATGATGACACTGTGCTGGCGGTGTCTTATCCCGACTACGCCCTTGCCATGAAGGCCGGGGCCAGATATCACGGCCACGTGCTCACATTGGAATGGGAAAAGCTCATGCAGGAAGCCACGGGCACCATGCTGTACCTGAATGTTTACAGTGACGTGGACATGGACCTGCCGCTGGCGGCGGAGGTCTATCTGGAGGGCAGTCTGATAGAAATCTTACCTCTGTATCGAACTGCGGAAAGCGAAGTGATCGAGGACGGTTATAATAACGGGGACTTTGCCCGTGTGGAAACAGATCATTCCACTTGGATCCTTTACAGTGAGTGGGACAATCGCTTCCGACGCGGCTATGCGCTTTCCATCGACCTGACGAAGGGGAACGATGCGCTCCGAGAGTCCTATCCCGACATTGAAGCACTGCGCGAAGCCGGCTTCACCGTAATTCTGCGCAATCTGGCGACAAGGGAAGCTCTGGCGTCCACCGACGGTCTGGCGGCTGAGGACAAGATCGAAAATCATTTGGACATTATCGGCACACAGGAGGAATTGCTGCTGGAGCGGTCTTTCGTAGAGCCGTTCGACTTCTCCGAAGGCTTCCCTGAATCCTATGAGATTCCCGAAGCGGCGCTGCCCGCCAATTCCAAAACCGATTCTGCCGCCGATGACCTGTCCACTGCATTGGACGATTTGCGGAACAATATCAGCAGTATGCCGGCTGATTAAAGCAAAAAACGCTTCTATCACACACTCCTAGAAATACAAAACGAACCCCCGGCAGGATTTCTTGCCGGGGGGTTCGCAATTATAGAATTTACTTGATGATAAGAATTTACTCGATGATGCTCTTGCCTGTCATTTCAGGGGGCTGGGGCAGACCCAGCACCTTGAGCATGGTGGGGGCAATGTCCGCCAGCACGCCGCCTTTGCGGAGGGTACAGGGGTGATTGATCACGCAGAAGGGCACGGGGTTGGTGGTGTGAGCGGTAAAGGGAGAACCGTCCTCGTCCACCATCTTGTCGGCGTTGCCGTGATCGGCGGTGAGCAGCACGCAGCCGCCCATTTCCTTCACGGCGTCCACCACACGGCCCACGCAGGTGTCCACGGCTTCCACAGCCTTCACGGCGGCCTCAAACACGCCGGTGTGGCCCACCATGTCGCAGTTGGCGTAGTTCAAGATCAGTGCGTCGTACTTGCCGGACTTGACAGCTTCCACCATCTTGTCCGTGACCTCATAGGCGCTCATCTCCGGCTGGAGGTCATAGGTGGCCACGGCGGGGGACTTCACCAGAATTCTGTCCTCTCCGGGATACTGCTTTTCCACGCCGCCGTTGAAGAAGAAGGTGACATGGGCGTATTTTTCCGTCTCGGCAATGCGCAACTGGGTCATTCCCTGCTTGGAGATATACTCACCGAAGGTGTTTTCCAGAGATTCCGGCTTGTAGGCCACTTCCACGTTGGGCATGGTGGCGTCATATTGGGTCATGCACACATAAGTGAGGGGGAAGAGGCCCTTTCTTCTCTCGAACCCGGTAAAGTCCGGGTCCACCAGTGTCCGGGTGATCTCTCTGGCCCGGTCGGGGCGGAAATTGTAGAAGATCACGGAATCTCCGGCGGAAATGGGGGCGGCGCCGTCAACGACCACCGGCACTACAAATTCGTCGGTCACTTCTTTGTTATAGGATTCCTGCACGGCGCACACCGGGCAAGCGGCATGTTCGCCCTCTCCGTAAACCATGGCGGCATAGGCTTTTTCCACACGCTCCCAGCGGTTGTCGCGGTCCATGGCATAGTAGCGGCCCATCACAGTGGCGACTTTGCCCACGCCGATCTCGCTGAGTTTCGCCTGCAATTCCTCCACATAGCTTTTGCCGCTGGAGGGAGGCACGTCACGACCGTCTAAGAAGCAGTGAACGTAAACGTCGGTGAGTCCCATCTTCTTTGCCATTTCCAATAAGGCGTACAGATGGGTGTTGTGGCTGTGCACGCCGCCGTCGGACAGCAGGCCCAGAAAATGGAGAGCCTTGCCATTTTCCTTAGCAGAGGACATGGCCTTGACCAGCGCCTCGTTCTTCTCCATGTCGCCATCTTGGGCGGACTTGGTGATGCGGGTCAGCTCCTGATACACGATGCGCCCGGCGCCGATATTGGTATGGCCCACTTCAGAGTTGCCCATCTGCCCGTCCGGCAGACCTACGTCCATGCCGGAAGCGCCGATCTGCGTGACAGGATTTTCCTTCAGAATTTTGTCCAGATTGGGGGTTTTGGCGGTGACAATAGCGTTGCCCTCATCGGGCGCGATGCCGAACCCATCCAAAATCATCAAAACAAGCGGTTTCTTCATAGTTGTGATTTTTCCTCCACAAAATTAACCCTTGGTGGCTGCTTCCACGATAGCGGCAAAGTCGTTGGGCTTCAGGGAAGCGCCGCCGATCAGTCCGCCGTCCACGTCGGGCTGGGCCAGCAGCTCTGCGGCATTGGCGGCGTTCATGGAGCCGCCGTACTGAATGGTGATGCCGTCAGCGGAAGCTTTGCCGTACACCTCAGCGATGACTTCGCGGATAATGTGGCACAC
>JAFLRP010000053.1 GCA_022511515.1 Acutalibacter sp. | reverse complement strand
CTGCGCCTGCGGCGCGGGGGAGAACGTGCGGGGTAGGTGCTAACCTTACCGCTCATGCTCTTTTTCCGTCCGTGTGAGAGCCTTTGCCCGCTCCACTTCGTCGGACATCATATAGCACCGCTCGATCTGCCAACCGTCCTTCCCGCCGTACTCTGCCGCCATATACTGCTCCAGCCGAACACAAGGGTCTGAGCCATCCAGCGACGACGCAAAAATGGAGTAACCGCCCATGTTGGGCTGAAACGCCTTGTTGTCGCTGGATACCACATAGGTGCGGCTTTCCAAGGAATACTCCTGCTCAAAACTGGCGGGAGACATGACGATGTAGCCGGTCAGGTGCTGACCGGCGCGCTCGGCGGCGCGGAAGTAGTTTCGCATGGTGGAATAGGTCATGTTGACTTCGTGCGGAGTCTTTTCACTCATTGGGACAGCGGATCGCCCTGCCGGGAGTTCCGATTTCGCCGGTTCAAATTCTTCTGCCCTTATTTCTTGCATCAAGTCGCAAATCGGAAAATCGTACTCATCTCGATTTATCTCCCAGCAGGCATAGGCCACGTCCAACGGGTCGGCAAATTGCAGAAGGACGTCCACCTCGGCGGGGTCAAATTGATGTTCCGTTTTCAGGTAGCTGTGGACTTCAGCCAGCCCTTGCAGACGGTACACGTTCTCGACCCGAGGGTCGTCCCCAGCCGTCAGTTTTCTTGCATGGCTCAAAAGGCTCTCATCCAGCCGTGCCATGAGCTTTTGTTTTGCTTCAAACTCCATCTTCATTGTCCCTTTCTATCATTTTGGGGCGCTCGAACAACCACAGCTCCCGCTTGGCCTGCATATCGCTGCCGGTGGCCTCGCCTTTGAAATCCCCCGTGATGCCGCGCAAAGCCGCGTACCGGGGCTGGCCGTTCCCGTCGCGGCCCACGAACACGGCGTTGTGATAGGACTGGCTTTCGTACAAGCGCCCGGTTCGGATGCAGTAGTCGATCAGCTCATAGTCGATGCCGCGCCCGTGAAGGTAGCTGGTGATGTAGGTGGCATACCGGCTGGCCTGCGGCAAAAGCAGCTTTCGGGGCTGTTCCTCCTTCGGCTGGGCGTGGGATATGCGGGGGAGCGGCGGAAGGTCCTGCCCCGCGAGAGCCTCCACCGCTTGGATAAAAGAAAAGCCCTGAACCTTGATAAGATAGTCCAGAGCCGTCCTGCCGCCGATGCCGCGGGAGAACCAATTCCATTTTCCGTTGCTGATTTTCAGGCTGTCATGCTCACGGGTACAATAGGTGCCGCCGCCGACGTGTACCAGCTCATTCGGGTCAAACCGCCGGAGATAGGTCAGCAGGTCAAGTTCCTTGGCTTGCGTGATCTGCTCCGGCGTGACGTAGCCCATCTACCGTCCCTCCTGCCGTGCCTTTTCCTTTTCAGCCTGTATCACGGCGGCAGCACGGGTCTCGATTACCGCTTGCACGTCCTCCATATAATGGGTTTCCGTTTTCTCCCATGCCTTGTAGACGTCCGCCAGCGGGGTCTTGGACTTCAGCAGCGCCTTGGTCTGAGCATTCGTCAGCTCCAAGTCCTCCATCAGATAAACGATGTCCTCGCGGACGGTGTACTCGGCGGCATGGTTCAGGATTTCGTCGGGCGGTTGGCCCAACAGCCAGTCCCGGTACTGCTCCTGTTCGGCGCTCATCCGCTGGTACAGCTTGTTCAGCAGCTCTTCGGTGTTTGCCATGTTCATCAACTCCTTGTAAAATAGTAATAGCCGGGGGACTTTCACGGTGAAAATCTCCCGGCTATGTATGGTTCATCCCGCAATGTCAAGGGAACAAATCTGTTTTACAAAAACTCCTTTTCCCACAACGCGAACGATGGCTTTGCTTTATTTGACGGTCTTTTCTG
This sequence comes from Acutalibacter sp., assembly GCA_022511515.1. GTDB lineage: Bacteria > Bacillota > Clostridia > Oscillospirales > Acutalibacteraceae > Acutalibacter. Next base: position 954 of record JAFLRP010000053.1, on the reverse strand, counting down.
ACCTGTGTTTTTGCATTGCATTCCGTTGTGCGCTCTTATACGCTAAAAAGATCCATAGAATCTAATTCAAGGCTGCCACAGACATCTCGGATCATTTGGGCCCTTTCAGCAAGAGTTTTCCCATCTCTCTCAGCAAGCCCTTTAATAGCATTTATACCGCAAATCTGATTTATTCCACCATCAGGTGAACATCTATTCATGCAAGCAATAGAACGCATACGATACATTCCGGCAGGGAGCTCCTGTACGATCGGGTTTGATCTTCTACAAACCCCACAGTACAAATGATATTTCCCATCATTTGCTTTTTCAATATACGGATACATTGTGTCCTCCCCCAAAAAACCACTAACAATTTTTATGTCACAGGATTTGACATATGTACATAATATCTCGATATCTCGGTCGAAATCTAAGCTCCTCTTCATCTTTTCGACCACCTTTATTATATCAGAAAGGTTGCTACATTGCAAACAGTTTTGCAGATTATAATTCTTCTACTATTTCTGCTTCATAGTTAAGAAAAGCTCATCGGGCAGCTGTCCCGGCGGTCAGTCCCGGTACTGCTCCTGTTCGGCGCTCATCTGCTGGTACAACTTGTTTAGCAGCGCCTCGGTGTTTGCCATGTTCATCAACTCCTTGTAAAATAGTAATAGCCGGGAGATTTTCATGGTGAAAATCTCCGGCTATGTAATTCACTTCTATATCCGGCGTCCCGGTTGTTTCTTAGGGACAGCCATCCTTTATATCCGCCGTCTTATATACGTCGTAGCCCTCGTAGTAATAACTGGCGTCAACGCCCTTCATATAAACCTCCCGGTCGTTGATCTTGTCGGTTAGAGCAGCCCTCAATAGCGTTTTTATCTCCAAATCCTTGACGGGGCTGCGCTCCATCGCCAGTAAGTAGTCCTCCTTATCCACCCGGCTCCAGTCGATGACCTGCCGGAGTTCCTT
>JAFLRP010000052.1 GCA_022511515.1 Acutalibacter sp. | reverse complement strand
AAAGGCCCAAACCGTACCACGATGGCGAAACTTGCCACGCGCTGAGCGCGTGTTCCTTCCTACGCGGACATCCAGAGACAGATCCGAGGATAGAACTCACATTTTGCTCCGAAAAAAGGCTTTCAAAGCGGGGTTCGAGACCCCGTTGACCGGGGTAGTGTCCTACCCTTACCCCACCTCGAACAGGAGCTCGAACCCCGCTTTGAAGTGGGTATTTTGACCTCAAAATGCCTTTTGAAGGGGGGTCAATCACAGGCGGGGAAACAGGGGTGAGAACCGCTCCACTTGTTCGGGGATGATGTCCTCCCTGCCAGACCTCGAACGGGGCCACAAATCGCCAACAACGGCGCGACACGGCCTAAAGCGGAGCGGGGTGAGGCATCTTTGTTTTCAGCTGGGAAAATTTTTCGCATGGCTGGGCGGTGACCGGGACGGTTATTCTTTGATATGCGGTGTAAATTTTTCCCGCAGAAATCCTGTTCACCGATGTCTGGACGGTGTCCGAGGCGACTGTTCTTTGATTATAGCGGCGCAATTTTTGAGCGCCGAAACCTGCTCACCGGTGGGCTGCGGAATCTGCCATAGCATCAAAAGAGCATCAAAACGCAGAGGGGGAAAGTCCTGCGAGCCGTACACCCTCAGACAAACGGGCAAAACTCTGTGTTCCCTCGTCGTTTCAACAGCCACTCCAAAACCGCGTGTCGAGAGTTCGAATCTTTCTGCCCCTGCCACGAAAATTCCTGATTTCTGCTGAAATCGGGAATTTTCTTTATCTTTCAGGATAATACATGATTCGACGAGATCATCGCGGAGCATCAAATTGTCCATGCGGTGTCGCCTGTTTTGAACTTTTCCGTTTGGTACAGCATCAAAAGAGCATCACGGGATGGGGGATGGGGGAGGGATTAGGGGCGTTGGGAGTCTTTTCCCGCGGATTTTCTTGTTCTTTGACTATGGCAGCGCAAATCCTGCGCTCTCTCATTGCTCGAGCCCCTCGGTAGTCTTACTCAGCCGTGTTGCCGTAAACACAGACTTTTTGGCGAATGAAATTTTGTTACCCTTTCTTCTGTAACCTTTTCATGGTTGAATGGGTCTTATCTATAGGTCCGGACAGAACAAAGAAAGCAGGTGAACGTATGGATCTGACCCATGAATGGTTTTGTGGGCAAGTTGAGGCAAACAAAACCGCCATGTTTCGGCTGGCTCGGAGCATTCTGAGACGGGACGCGGATGCGGAGGACGCGGTGGCCGAGGCGGTACTGCGCGGATTGACCCGCTTGAACTCTCTGCAAAAGCAGGGGAGTGTAAAAAGCTGGCTCATGCGCATTACGGCCAACGAGTCCTACCGGATTCTGTCCCGGCAGCGGGAGGAAATACCATTGGATCAACAAATTGGGAATCCAGCGACCCCTCAGCAAAAAAGTGATGAGGAGTTGAGCCTGTGGGAACACGTAAAGACTCTGCCGGAAATTCTGCGGGCCCCGGTAGTCCTATTCTACTACGAGGATCTCACCGTTGACGAGATCGCGGAGATTTTGTCTCTAACTCCCGGAGCGGTGAAAACCCGGCTAAGTCGGGCTCGGACACTGCTTCGGACGCAGTTTCAAAAGGAGGAATCGCAATGAGCATGAGCGACAAGCAGTTTGATGAGCTTCTGCGGGAAACAGCCCATCGGGAAGAGGCTGCGATCCCCTTCGGTCTGGAGAAGCGTCTGGAAGAGATTTACCGACAGTTTGAGGAGACGCCGCAGGAAGCCAAAACGGAAGAGACGTCCGTGAAACGGAAGGTTTTTACCACAGCCCGTATTGCGACGTTTGCGGCGGTACTCGCTCTATGTCTGACCAGTATGGCCTTGGGGGCGCTGGCATTCAGCACAGAGCGTGTTACCGAAGTAAAAGTGGAGGTGCCGGTGGAGGTGCCAGTAGAGCAGGAGATCGTTATTCTGGAGGATATCGGCATCTCTCTCATCCTGCCGGACAACTGGCGGGATCGGTATGTTGTGACGCCGCAAAAGTCCGGCTCCGGCTGTCACGTCTATGTAAAAATGATTTATGATTGGTGCGTGGATGTAGGTGAAATCCATCCAGAGCTTGGAGAGACCGATCCGGGCTATGGACATCTGTTCAGCGTCACCCTTTGTGATGATACGCCCATGACACCGGAGGAATTCTATGCGCAGGACGGACACGCCGCCACGTACCTTCTCTCCACGGAAGATGGAACCTATTGCGTCGGCTATCCCACCGATATACAATATCCGGGAGCGGGAGGGCTGGAACCCATCTATCCGCTGAGTGCAGCGGAAAAGACAACTTCGGAGCAGGTAACCGCGATGGCGGAGGAATATCTTGCTATGGAAGATCAGATCGCGGACATTCAGATCGTGCTGAATCATATTCCGGTGGAAACCCTTGAGTAAAGCGATCCCCCCGAATAATGCGACAATTGTTTGAAGCGGACAGAGGGACGAGCGGATATCTCCTGACCGCACCGCTCAAAACGGTGAAGCAGCGCGAAACGGTGGGCATTCCGCACCGGGGCGACCACCTAAAACTGCGCTGTCCCCATTTACCGACCACCTTGCCGTAAATGGGAGAAGCCCCGCACTGCGGGGCTTTGTGGGCGGGAGGTGGTCGCGTGCGACCACCTCCCTTTATCCTGTGCAAAAATCGAACGGGAGCCGGACGAACGAAAACGCAACCTTTTCGGGCGTCCTGTGTGTGCGTTCAGAGCACTTTTTCCCTCTGTCTTACTCGCTGACAGGGGTGCGGGTCTCGCCCGCGTCTGCCGAAGTGGGCGGTTTGGGCCTTTTGGCCCAAACCGTACCACGAAGGCGAAACTTGCCACGCGCTGAGCGCGTGAGTTTCCTAAAAACGCGTTCTGGAACGGGGTCAAACCGCAGGCGGGGA
>JAFLRP010000051.1 GCA_022511515.1 Acutalibacter sp. | reverse complement strand
GCTTCAGCGGCGGACGCGGGCGGAGCTTTTGAGCTCTCAGATGGCGGGTCAGCTCAAACAGGCCGAGACGGAGATGGGTTCCCTGCGTCGGGCGGAGGCGCAGGCCGCGGCGTACCATCATGATATGCGCCACCATCTGAGCGCCATTGACGGCTTTCTGACCGCGGGCGATTCCGGACAGGCTCAGGACTATATCAAAAAGGTGCGCACGGATATCGACAAAATTGTACCAAAACAGTTCTGTAAAAATGAGCTGGTCAATCTGCTGTGCTCCTCCTTTTCCGCAAAGGCGGAGCGCATGGGTGCGCGGCTAAAGGTGGAGGCAGATGTGCCCGCTTTGCTGCCGGTCTCCGACACGGAGCTGTGCGCCCTGCTCTCCAACGGTTTGGAGAACGCTCTGAACGCCACAGAAGAGCAGGAGACGTCCCACCGGTGGGTAGAGCTTTACTGCGGCGTCCGGTTGGACAAGCTTTTGATCGAGATTCAGAACCCGTACAGCGGCGAGATCGTGTTCCGGGACGGCCTGCCGGCCACCGATCAGCCGAACCACGGATACGGCTGCCACAGTATCCGCGCGATCACGGAGAGTCATCAGGGTATCTGTGAGTTTTCGGCGGAGGGTGGGATTTTCACGCTTCGCGTAGTGCTGCCTGCATAAAGGTGCGCGATAGGCCGCCTGAGAGCGGCTTAACGGATGTGGGGCCGGGTAAAGCAGGGTTGCTTCATCGTTCGCGATGCCCCTGCACAGGAACCGTCACCTGATATGGAGACCGCTGGAGAAAAGGAGAGTAACGGGATGTTTGTGCATGCGTAATACGATTCCTGCTGTGCGGCGCACAAAAGTTTCCCTTATGTTTTCCCTTATCAGGGTAAATTTGCATAAATAGGAACTTGTCGATTTCTTTTTGGCGCTTTAGCGTCAATAAGGCCCCAGTTCAACTGGGGGTGGAAAAAGGGACTTTAGTATAAGAAATAAAACCTCCTGTGTTAAACTTAGAGCGGTCTGGCAACCACAAAAGAAAACACAGGAGGTTTTTGTCATGAAAAATGACGTAAAAAGTTTATCTGAGCCCTTCCCGAAAAAACGGACAGAAAAAGGTGATAAAAAGTAGAGAAGAAAAATGCGGAAATCAAGCAGCGGAGGAGATAAGATTTTCTTCAAAAGAGATGGCGTGGAGTTCACCGGCGGCAGGGAGATCAAGGTCGGCAAGCTCAAGAGTGCATCGAGCAAACGAGACGTGCCACTGAATTAAGCGGCCATCGATGCGATCTTCGATCTGCGCGCGGATCGATACTTTGGCGAGGACGCGCCGCTCATTCCCGACGAGCACGGCGACCACACGCGCCCGGTGAACTTCCGCAGACGGTACTACCGCATCCTCGAAGCGGCAGGGATTGAACGGAAGGGGCTGCATTCGATCCGTCACCCGTATGTCAAGTACGCGACAACACATTTTCGGAATTTTTGGTTTTTTGACGGGGCTTGCCCTTTTCCACCTAACCCATCCGCAGAAAGTCTTTTGCTTTCCACTCAATATCGAGCTGCTTTCCGGGGTATACATACACCCGTTCAATCAGCGCATCGCCAAGAGCGGCAGTTAGGCCCTCTGCATCTGTGATTTCCTATGCCAGCTTCCGGCTGGCATTTTTCGTGCCGCGTCCATTTGCATTTGAGAGGACTCTTAATATGCGCGGAATAAAAGCTCCCTGCGGCTTCGGCACTTTCAAAAAATTGCCCTTGCCTATAGTTGCACCGCCCGTGCTTGTCCAAAGAGAAGCGCCACACGGCAAAGGGATTTTTCGCTTTCGGTTTTTCCGCAAGAGCGAAAGCATTTTGATCGTCAAAAAGGACACTCACCTTGACGATTTTCAGCGAGGGCTTGGGGGTATTAGTAAACACGAGGGATGCGTTGTCGTTGGGATTGATCTGGATATAGCGGACGGAATCGTCCATGATATAGCCCTCCGGGGCTTCCAGCTCCCAGACCTCGTATGCGCCGGGGGTGAGTTTACTCAGGTCGATTTCGCCATGCTCGTCGGTCGTGTATTCTCATTGATAATTGCTGTCTTTCTGCTTGAACGCAAAGCGGACGTTGGGAATGGGGCGCATGGTTACGCTGTCCACTTTGATAAGGTGGATGCCGGGTTTTTTCTGATTGAAAAAGACCAGCTCTCGGATACCATCGCCCGCCTTGAGTTCGATCTCCTGCGGCGTACTATCGACAACGTGAGCGTCGTCGCTGGAGACCTCTTTCGCCAAATAGGTGCCGGGTTCGAGATTCGTGAGCAGGATTTCCCCCATCGCATCTGTGGTGTACCTGCCGATGGATGTGCCGTCCTTATAGATTTCAAAGGTGATACCGGGCATCGGCTGATGCGTGGTGAGATCGTACTTGACGATCCGCAATCCCGGCAATTCCTTGTTGACAAACGTGACGGTGGACGTCTCGCCCGCCACGATGGTCGCGGTCTTGACCGTCTCCGTGTCCATCTGCCAGCCCTCAATGCCCGCCGTCTCGCGCACTTCGACGCCACCGTGCTTCAGCTTGGTAAATTCAAGCGCGCCGCCCGGCCCGGTCTGTCCGCTTAGCGTCTCGCCGGTGTCGAGATGCTTCACTTGGAACGTGACGCCCGAAAGCGGCCCACCCGTGTTGCTGTATTTCTCAATGCGGAGGTTGCCGAACGGCGCATCGACGAATGTTACCTCGCCGGGAAGTGCAGACTTCCCGAACGAGGAAGTCTCAGCGTCCGCGCCCGTCTCACCGGCAGGGGCAGACCTCCCCTTTTGGGAAGTCTCAGGCGGCGCGGCCTGTCCCGTTTCCGAGGGCAGGATGAAGTTCTTGACGTAGATCCGCGTGGGCTTGCCCTGACCCTGCTTTTTCCGCTCGATCAGGCCGATTTCCTCCAGTTCCTTGAAGTGGCGCACAGCCTTGTTGTGCCCGAAGCCCATCTGTGCCATAGCGTCCTCCAACGTGAAGTAGAGGAACACGCGGCCGCGATCATCGAGCCAGCCGTTGCAGGCCGACAAGCTCATGCGG
>JAFLRP010000050.1 GCA_022511515.1 Acutalibacter sp. | reverse complement strand
TGTTCATCCTAAGAGTTCTACTCTCAGAATTCACGGGTCCTTCCTTCTTCTCGTTGTTTAATTTTCAAGGTCCTCGCTCCTCAGAGCGCTTGACTATCTTATCACATCTACTCCCCGAATGTCAACAATTTTTTTTGGGATTTTTTCAGTTTTGTGAAATTTCGGTTTTTTGTCAATATATGGTATAGTTTTTCCCTGTCGCCTCTACTAATATGCACCAAATTTCCCCTTTTTTCTGCTGTTTTTCAAAAAAACAAAAATTTCCGGGGATAGGCGTACTCTTTTGTCGGGCAAATTATCGCATAGAGACATTTCTTTTCTATATATATAGAGAGTGTGGAAAGGGCAGGTAAATTCATGAAAGCAAATAAAGGAAAACAAATCGGGCTGATCCTCTGGCGGGTGCTGGTGATCGGGCTCATCAATCTCATGATCGTTTTAATGCTGTGGAACAGCGGCGGGGCGGCGGCGCTGTCCAAATACGGCTCTCGGGGCAGCGAGGTCACCCAAATTCAGCAGCGTTTGCAGGAATTGGGCTACGACCCCGGCGCAGCGGACGGCATTTTCGGTACCCGCACCCAACAGGCGGTGCTGGCCTTTCAGCGGGATTACGGGCTGAGCGCCGACGGCATTGTGGGAGAAAAGACCTTGGCGGCGCTGGGGCTTTCTTCCTCCGGGGGCGGAGGTTCAGGCGGCGGCAGTTACGGCGGGTTCAGCGAAAGCGACGTGCAGCTTTTGGCCTCAATTATTTCCGCCGAAGCCCGGGGCGAACCCTACGAGGGACAAGTTGCCGTGGGAGCGGTGATCATGAACCGCATCGCCCACCCCTCGTTCCCCAACACGCTGTCCGGGGTCATTTATCAAAACGGGGCGTTTTCCTGCCTTTACGACGGCGGCATCAACGCCGCAGTGGCGGATTCCGCTTATCAGGCGGCAAGGGAAGCCATCAACGGCTCTGACCCCACCGGCGGGGCGATCTATTATTACAATCCGGCAAAAACCACCAATCAATGGATCTGGTCCCGGCAGGTGGTGGCGGTCATCGGCGCGCACAGGTTTGCGATATAATATAAGGAAGGGGGGGAAGATGCTTTGCATCTTCCCCCTCAATTATTTCCTGATACGCTTATTCTCCATCTTCATGAAAAGCATATTTCTTATACTGTTCCAACAGAGTCTGAGCTGCTTCGGGGTCTGCCCTGCTTTCGTCCAAGGGCAGAGTGAACATGGCATGGGGCAGGGTGAAATCCTCTCGGAAGGAGACGGTTCCATCTTCGTCCATGACAAGAATATCCTCAAATATCTGAAGATAATGCCCCTCACTGTCACGGGCATGGAAAACAGCCAGCTTTACTGTGTGGTCGGCGAATATTTCCAACTTTGTCGCATCAATCAACCAGTAGAACACACCGTCTACGACAGTGCCGCTCTCCCTCCACTTCACTGAATATTTATTTACGGGAACGATTTCCTGATTGATACCATTCTCATCCCAAACATTACCCGGTTCATAGCTGTCAACAACGGGGGTTATATTGTGCGATTCTACAAAATCGTGCAGACTTACTGCTGTTCCGTCTTTTCTTTGCGCAGACAGTATGATATAGGTTGCCTCAGGTTTTATCTGTATGCTAGGATCTCTCCATGGCATATCTACTGTACTGCCGGATACCACACCGTGGAGCGTCAAGATATAATCGCCCAGCGGCTGGCTTTCTTCAATCAAAACACTGTCCTCTCCCTCAAACAAAGCAGCCACAGTCGGCGTACCAAACATTGATGCTGCTATTTCAGAGGGACTTAACAGCGAGGACGCCGCAAAGGCCGAGGTGCCAATCACGGCAATCAGCGCCATCACCACGGCGGCTTTCCAGACCCTGCCGTGCTTCCTGCTTTTTCCCGCCTGCTTTGCCGGGCTCTCGCGCAGCAGGTCAAGGGTGCGCTCCTGAAAATCGGGAGAAAAGGAAATGGTATCAAACGCTTTTTGGAATTTCTCTTTGTTCATACTTGTAATTGTTGCTTTCGCTTTAGCGAAAGCCTCCTTTCTTTGGGAATTGCGGCTGGTTTTGCGAAGCAAAATTGTTGTCATACTTGCCGACAACAAAAGCCGCAAAACCGCGGAGATTGAAAACTTGTTTTCAATCTTCTGTCTCCTTGAGAAGTTTTTTGAGTTTTTCCCGGCCCCGGGCAAGGCGTGTGCCCACCGTGGCGGCAGGCAGACCTAAAAACCTGCCGATCTCTTTGGCGGTGTAGCCCTCGTAATAGCGGAGATACAGAATACTGCTGTATTTCTGCGGCAAAGTCCGCACAGCGTTCAAAATGGTATCTGTCTCCAACTGCTCCGGGGTGGGCAGTTCTCCCGCCGCTTCCAGCGGGAGGTTTTTCTTTTCCGCCCGCTTTCGGATATCGCCGGCTCGGTGAAGGGTGCAGCGAATGAGCCATGCTTTTTCGTGCTCACTGCTGCGAAATTCCACAGGGTGAGAGAGTAAGCGTAAAAAGACCTCCTGCACCGCGTCCTCCGCGTCGGCGGGGGAACTCAGCCGGGTGCTGGCTAGCCGCAGCAGCATGGGACTGTACGCCGAAACGATCCGCTCCAGCATTTCCATACGCTCCAATGGCTCCATTCTCTCACTTCCCTTCACCACTAACACGATTGACCGCGTCATTTTATTTCATGTTCTCAAAAATTTTTCTAGTGCAGAAAAGGGACTACTTCCCACGGAAGTGTCCCTTTTGTTTTTGTCGATCAGAACAGTTTATCGAATTTCCTGCTCCAGCGCTTCAAATTCCGGTGTGGAAAAGAATTCGCCGAGGGTGATCTCCAACCCGTCGCACAGCTTTTTGACGGTGACGACGGAAACGTCCCGCCGGTGCGCGTCCATCATGCTGTACACCGTAGACGGCGTAACGCCCGCAAGCGTTGCCAGCTCGTTCGGTTTGATCCCTCTCTCCCTGCACAGCGCTTGGAAACGCTGTACCACCATATCTTTTACTGCCATACGATCACCTCAAGGTGATAGTATCCTTTTATTCGCAACCGCGTA
>JAFLRP010000049.1 GCA_022511515.1 Acutalibacter sp. | reverse complement strand
CAGCCATGATGGGCATGGCCTACCTCGCCGATGGATTTAACAGCCACGTTAGGGACTTTCTACGGCAAGAGGAAACCTTCGCTACGTTCTCAAGAGAAGATATCAAGTACATTATGAGGATGGTTGACTCGATCAACCAATCGCTGGGGTATCTCCGTGATATGCTGGTAGACTGCTACTGACCACCCGCGCGGGCGCTTTCGTGACACTCAGACGTGCGAGAGGGCATCCATACCCACGGGTGTCCGTCCAGCCCGCCATAGCATCCCGCGCGGGCAGTACGCAAGAAGCAAAATGGCCTTAAAAGGCAGAACTGGAAAGGAGGTTTGATACCATTTCGGCAAATACATACGGCTACATCCGCGTCAGCACCAGAGAGCAGAATGAGGATCGGCAGTTGATTGCTTTGCGGGAAATGTCCATCCCGGCGCAGAACATCTTCATGGACAAGCAGTCCGGCAAGGACTTCAATCGGCCTCAGTACAAGAGGCTGATGAAAAAACTCAAGCCGGACGATCTGCTCTACATCAAGAGCATCGACCGGCTGGGGCGGAATTATGAGGAAATTCAAAACCAGTGGCGGATTCTCACCAAGGAGAAGAAGATCGACATTGTGGTGCTGGACATGCTCTTACTGGATACCCGGCGGGGCAAAGACCTGATGGGGACGTTCCTCAGCGATATCGTCCTGCTGGTGCTGTCCTTCGTGGCGGAGAACGAGCGTACAAACATCCGCCAGCGCCAAGCGGAGGGCATCGCGGCGGCAAAGGCGCGGGGCGTTCGGTTTGGGCGACCACCCAGACCGCTCCCTGAGAGCTATCACAGCGCCTACCAGCGTTGGAAGGCCGGAGTGATCACCGGCACAGCGGCGGCGAAGGAGTGTGGGATGCCGCTGTCTACCTTTCGTTATCGAGCGGAAATTTACGAAAAGGCTAAGTTATTGTAAAGGGAGCATTTTTGCAGGAATGTGTACTTTCCTGTTAAATATTCCTTTTTTTGACATAGAACAGGATACCATAGAAAGCGCCGGTTTTCAATACCTTTTTCGACGCAAGGCGGAGCGAAAAACCTCTCACAGGAAAGTACACCTTTTGAAAACGCTACAAAGGCTGTTTACGACTTCTCCATCCAAGATAACGACAGATTGAAGGAGATGATATCATGACCGGACCAAACATACTTGCATCCCATCTGCGAGACATTATCCATTCCCTTGTCCTTCTGTTGACGAAAAGCCGCGTCAAATTTCAGGTGACTTGGGAACAACCTCCTGCACAGCTAATGGATAAGCCCGTCATTTTTGCCGACAATCACACCAATTCTTTTGACAGCCCTATTGCTGCGAAAGCCATCTCCCGCGGTTTTGGCCGCCGATGCTATCTGCTGGTAGGTAAACAGCGGCTATGGTTTTCGGATAAGCTCTGGTTCTTTCTGAATGGCACAATCTGGGTAGACCGTGCTAATCCAGCAGAAATGTCCGCAGTTAAAGATACTATCATTGACTATCTGCGGCAGGGTCAGTCTATCATGTGGTTTCCGGAAGGGACGTGGAACTTGACCGATAATCTATTGATTCTCCCGATGAAATGGGGTATCATAGACGTGGCAGTACGGGCAGGAGCGCAAATCGTGCCAACTGTGCTGGACTATGACCGGGAGACTATGATTTGCTCTGTCCGCTTCGGCGTTCCTATGGCACCGGACAGCACAATCAACCTCACCGAGGTCATTTGTGATCTAAGGAATGCCATGGCATCCCTGCGTTGGACAGCATGGGAACAAAAGGTGCCCCTGCAAAAGGGTGAGATTGACCGTACAAAACTCAAACAGGCAGTACATATTGCTCTGGAAGAATATCCACCAATAGATTGGGATTATGAGAAGCGCATAATCTTTTGGCCAAACCCTTTGCCAGAGGAGGTCTACAGCCCCATTGACTCCCTTGAGCCGCGCTGGGAAAATGCGTTTCTGTTTGCTAAAGATAGACTATGAAAGGAGTGCCGCCATGAAAGACAAAAGACCTACAATCGTGTCAATCGTTATTCCTTTTTCTATTGGGTGAAAGAGGTAATCAATATGACTGATTACGAAAAAATGAATGCGGGAGAGTTTATTTAATCAGACAGATAGATCGTTGCTATTCAAAATGGCAAGAACCTATTGGCTTGTCCGATATTTCAATCGAACCTGCTTGGCGAACCAATCCAAACGAAACAAGCTGCTCAAAAAAATCTTTGGGTATATAGATATTCTATCGCATTATGTGCAATCGCCATTGTATGTGGACTATGGTTTTAATACGACTATCGGAAAGAATTTTTTATCAAATTACAATCTTGTTATACAGGGTGAGGGCGAGGTGCATATCGGAGATAATGTGATGATCGGGCCAAATGTGACGATAACAACAAATCTACATCCGCTTGTAGCTAGTGAGCGTAATGTATGCTGCGTTCCAAATCGTTTTCCATCGGGTCACAAAGGAAACTATGTATACGCACAGCCGATAACTATTGGCGATAATGTCCGGATTTGCACGAATGTAACCATCTGTCCTGGTGCTACGATTGGCAATGATACTGTAATAGGCGCAGGGAGTGTCGTGACTAAAGATATTCCGTCCGGTGTATTAGCATACGGTGTCCCATGCAAAGTAATCCGTCCGATCACAGAGGTTGACAAGGGGGTAGGGTATGGAAAACACAAGTGGAGAAGAGCGCACTTCCCAAGATCAAGAAAAAAATGAAATGGAGTCCCAAAATCCGATTCAAAAAATAGGCGAAGAAGAATGCGACTTCCGAGCGCAGGAAACAGATAAAGAGAAAAACGATACTCATAGACAAGATATTGATGATGGGGAGTGGGAAAATCATAATCGGGGAAAAAACTGCAATACTTATTCGGAAAAAGTAGCTGTAAAATGCTTCTTGAGTATACTGGATGTGCTTTATAAACTTGCAGGTATTTTCGCTGTTGTCGGAGTTTTTATAGCTTGGCAGTCGCTCCATACTGCCCTATATCCACAAGACATTGAGGGAAATCAAAACTATGTTGATATGGCAAATGCAGGAGATACCTACTCACAAATGTTTTTGGCTGAGCATTACTTTGAAATTGGAGAATATGGGGATGCAATATACTGGTATAAATTAGCAACTATTAATAAGGGAATATATCAGG
>JAFLRP010000048.1 GCA_022511515.1 Acutalibacter sp. | reverse complement strand
GAAGCCATCAACAGGCTGCGGCAGGTGGTGTTCGAGGAATTTGCCAAAAGCGACTGCTACGGCATGATCTTCACCTATATGTGGGCCTTTGACCAGCAGGCCGACTGGGATTACGTGGAGCACGTAAAAAGCATTTTCGCGCCCTACGGCACAGAGTTTTACTATGTGGAGCTGGTGGCCTCTCAGGAGAAGCGCCTGGAACGAAACATCACGGAAAACCGCCTGCGCAACAAGGCGTCCAAAAGGGATTTGGAACTCTCCAAACAGCGGATTTTAGACGCCGACAAAAAGTACCGTCTGGAAAGCCGGGACGGAGAGATTCCCTTTGAAAACTACATGAAGATCGACAATACGGACCTGGCCCCGGAGGTCGTCGCCCAAATGATCAAAGAGCGGTTTGCTCTGTAAGTTCAATAGGAAAGGCTTGGTCACGCTGAATCTTTCGGTCGGGACACTTAGCATCGTATCAGAAAAACTACCTTCACGGTATAAAAATGGGAGGCATTCACATGAAAACAATGGAACTGGGCACAAGCGGCATTCGGGCTTCCGTCATCGGTCTGGGCTGTATGCGTATCGCATCTCTCAGCGAACAAGCGATTTCCGACTATGTCCACGGCGCGCTGGAATGCGGGGTCAATTTCTTTGACCATGCGGACATTTACGGCGGCGGCAAAAGCGAGGAGCTGTTCGGCAGCGCCTTACAGCAAGAGCCGTCTCTGCGGGACAAACTGGTGCTGCAGAGCAAATGCGCCATTCACGACGGCATGTACGACTTTTCCAAAGAGCACATTCTGAAAAGCGTAGACGGTATTTTGAGCCGCCTGCACACCGATCATCTGGACATTCTCCTGCTCCACCGTCCCGACCCTCTGATGGAGCCGGAGGAGGTGGGCGAGGCCTTTCAAATTTTAGAGGAAAGCGGAAAGGTCCGGCAGTTCGGCGTCAGCAATTTCAATTCCCGCCAGTTAACTCTGCTTCAGTCCGGATTGAAGCAGAAATTGCAGGTCAACCAAATGCAGTTCGGGCTCATGCATACGGGCATGATCGACCACGGCGTGCAGACCAACACCAAGTTCCCCAACTCTTATGACCGGGACGGTGAGGTGCTGGACTACTGCCGCCTAAAGGGCATCACCCTGCAGGCCTGGTCGCCTTTCCAGTACGGCTTCTTTGAGGGCTCGTTCCTGGACAACGAAAAATTCCCGGAGCTGAACAAAGTTCTGGCAGAGGTGGGGGAGAAGTACGGCGTCTCGAAAACCGCCGTGGCTGCGGCGTGGATCCTCCGCCACCCGGCAAAGATACAGGTCATCACCGGCACCACCAACTTGCAGCATCTGCGGGACGTTGCCGCAGCAGCGGACGTCACGCTGTCCCGCGCTGATTGGTATGCTTTGTACCGTGCCGCCGGGAACGAGCTGCCTTAAAAACACAGTTGCCATAGGGCCGCCTTCCTTTTCGGAAGGCGGTTTTTCTTTTGTAAATCCCGGGCCGAACGGGCTGAAGTCTCCGAAAATACGGCCTTCACAAACAATTTACAAATCTATCCTTGACTTTTTCTGACCAAAGTGGTAAATTATAGATACAGGTTAGCACTCAAAGCAAAAGAGTGCTAACTCGATGCCGAATAACTGAGAAGAAAGGCGGGCAGGACATGGAAATGACGCCACGGAAAGAAAAAATCCTTTCCACCGTGGTTCGCGACTTTGTAAAAAGCGGCGAGCCTGTGGGGTCTAAGGCCATCGCCGAGGAGATCGGCGTGTCCTCCGCCACGGTCCGCAGCGAAATGGCGGACCTGATCGAAATGGGTTTCTTAGAGCAGCCCCACACCTCGGCGGGCAGAATGCCCTCTCAGCGGGGCTACCGGGAGTATGTGGACCGCCTGATGCGGGTGCCGGAGCTCCGAGAAGAGGAAAAGCGGTATTTCGATTCCATGCTGCTGGGCAATGCTTTTGAGCCGGAACGGCTTCTTGTCTGTGCTGGCAGACTGCTGTCAGGAGTGACAAGATACGCGGCGGCAGTCACCACCCCCAGCGGATTGTTGGCTACGGTGAAGGCGGTGCAGTTTGTCCAGACCAGCCGCCGGACCGCCATGCTCCTGCTTATCAGCTCCGCCGGTACGCTGAAAACAAAGGTCTTTCACTGCGATTTCGACCTGACAAACGAGATCATGCGGGTGCTGTTCCGCATGTTCAACGAGCGGGTGACGGGCAAAGAGGTGACGGACATCACCCCGGCGTTTCTCCAGACTATGGGCGCTTCTCTGGGAGAACTGTACGTGCTGGCGGGCTCTGCTTTGCAGGCTCTGTTGGAGGCGGCTCAGGACACGGTGGAAACCGAAACTCTGATCAGCGGGCAGATGAATCTGCTGTTCTACCCCGAGTTGGAGCACCGGCGCATTATGGACCTGCTGGAGCGCAAGGAAGACGTGGTCGCACTGCTCCGCAGAAAGCCCGGGCGCATTTCCGTGCTGATCGGCAGCGAGATCGACCGTCCGGAGCTGCGGGAAGCCTCCCTGCTTGTCTCCCGCTACTCCATCGACGGACAGGACGTGGGTGCGCTGGCGCTGTTGGGCCCCACCAGAATGGATTACGCGCTTTCCATGGCGGTGCTGCAATATCTGACTTCTGAAGTCGGCCGCATGCTCACCGTGCTGACGAGGGAAGAATTTTGACGATAACAACAGGAGGGAATGAGATGGATCAGGAAAAGGAAAAGGAACCGCAGGAAACGGTGACGGAGCCGGAAACGACTACCCCGCCCAAAGAGGAAAAAAAGGAAAAGAAAAAAAGGATTTCACCGGACTTGGAAAAGCTCCAAAAGCTGCAGGAGGAGTTTGAAGCCCACAAGCAGCAGCATCTGCGGGTGCTGGCCGAGTACGACAATTTCCGGAAGCGCAGCATCAATGAAAAGAACGGGGTCTACAACAACGCCGTGTCCGACACGGTCCAGGCGATCTTGCCCATCGCGGACAATATTGAGCGGGCCTTGGCGCAGGAAAACGCCTCCGCCGAGGATATGCGCAAGGGCGTGGAAATGATCGAAGCGGAGATCAAGTCCGCCTTTGATAAGCTGAATATCCGCGCCACCGGCGAAGTGGGGGAGACCTTCGATCCCAACCTGCACGACGCCGTTGCCCATATCGATGACGATTCCCTGGGCGAAAACGTGATCTCCGCCGTCTACCAGAAGGGCTATCTGCTGGGAGACAAGGTGG
>JAFLRP010000047.1 GCA_022511515.1 Acutalibacter sp. | reverse complement strand
GTTCACTCGTCCTTTCTGGTTTTGGGGTTTCAGGGAACTCCCTGACAAGTGGAATTGTGGGATTTGTACCCCACAATTCGTTGCTTGCTAAGACAATACCGTTTTCTCATCACCTTCTTCTGGAAAAATGAAGATTTATGGGATATGCTGGAAAAGCAAATGTGATAATGCCGCTATGATGGTTTTTGCCACATGGCATCAAAAGTGATGCCGCGCTCATACAGCTGTCGGAAAATGGTATCATTTTTGATGCCACGCATGGGTGACGGCAAAAGTGCCGCCATAATCGCCGGTGGGCTGAATGATGACGGCAATTCTGCCGTCATGGTCGATACCGGGGTGGATAGACGGCAAAATGCCGTCGCAATGATTTCCGAGCGCTTGGTGCGACAGCAATTTGCCGTCACGATGCTCCCTCATTCAGCTTCTCAATGATCTTCTGTCTTGCGGCGTCAATGGAGCATTTGACGGACGAGCCTGTGCAGCCCTCCAATTCCCCGATTTTTGCATAAGTCATGCCATACTCATAATAAAGGACAAAGCGTCGCCGCTGTTTTTCAGGCAGCGCGGATACTTCACGATACAATGTCTCCATGCGCTCTCTTAGCTCAACGATTTCCTCAACGCTTTTCGGAGTAACTCTTGCGCGCCTATTCAGCATTTCGTCCCCAATTTCCGAATACTCCCTGTGCCGCTCATCGGACTGCTCCAAGTTGCGGTTTTTGCGCTCCATCTGCCGAAACTCAACGAACAAGTCCTCTGATACTTCCAAATCGTGATATTCGCCCTGCCCGTCCGTGAAACTGATAAAATACTTTGCTTTATCGCCCGAAACTTCCTCCCGAAGCATATACACTCTATCTCTGAATGCTGCCATCGTGTTTCCCTCCGAGCGAAAAGCTGGGTGAGAGGTTTTTGACCTCTCACCCAGCAGCCCGTGGGAAACGTGATTTTTCCACTTACCAATTAAATTTTTTCAGTTTCTTTTTCAGTTGGTCTAACCTTGCATAGACAGCACCCGCTGATAAGCAGACAATAGGGGCGATCTCTTTGGTGGTGTACCCGTGCATTTTCAGTAAGGCGATTTGCAGGGTGCGCTTGTCCACCGTCAGCAGAATTTGATATAGTTCGTCGTTCTCAATCTCGTTTAGCAGATCACAGACAGTCCACAACTCAGTATGTTGTTCGCTCTCCACAAGTGTTTCAAGATATGTACCTGCTTCTTGCTGATGTGTATAGAAGTGCCTGTCAGAATTGAACACCGCTCTGTCCTCAATACGAAGCTGCTCAATTGTAGCGTTGTCAACGCCTGATTCCCGCAGCGTCCGTTCCTCGGCTTCTTTCCAGAGCCGCCATTTTCTTTCTTCTCTGCCGTGGTTGTACGACACCTTATGTTCCTCCGATCTGAAATTTTTTGAGAAAATTTCAGATCGGGGTGGGCCACGACAGCCAATGCGGGAAAATGGCAAAAGAAAAACCGCAGAGATTTCCCCATCTCTACGGCTATAAGAACCTATATTTCTCCCTTGCAGATATGCTACTTCTACCTGTAAGGTGCAATATCCCCCCGTGCAAGCGAGGATTTTTTTGAGAAGCTGTCCCCGTTCAATATAAGCGGCGGCGCGGCGGTATCAGACCAGCGCAAAGAAAAATCCCTCCAAACTCAAAACGGGTTTGGGGGGATAGTTCAGTTGGGCATGACAGAACCGCCCACCAAAGCACCGTTTTTTTATTTGGTGGGTGCGCCCTACCTATATTATAAAAAATGGAGCCGATGATCTGTGAAAAGTCTCACAAGTTCATCGGCTCTGCGTCTAAAGCGTCTGGCTCTTTGATGACGGTTATGTGTAGTTTTTCTGCCCGTATCAAATTCCCCTGCTTGCATTTCGGGCAGTAGAGGGGATAGTTTTTCAAGACTGTGTCCGCTCGGATCTTGTCTCGTGTTTTTTGACCGCAAGCAGGACACAATATCCATTTCAGATCCTCGTTTCCCATATATCTTTGATTAGCTGTTCAATGATACTGCTCTAAAGAAACGGTCACATCCGTACCCAAATCAAAATCAATGGTGCCGCCAACGCCAAAAGTCAAGGAATAGTCCAAGGGGTTGGCGTTTTTGTCCACTCGAAATGCCCGGACAACCGTTTCACCGGGTTGTACGAGGACGCTGGAAAAGAGCTCCCTGCTGTTTCCCCCAATATTCTTGTGAGCCACCATCGTATACTGCTCCTTCTGCCCGTTATTCGTCACGGTGTAAATGAGATATTGTCCATGCTCGCTACTTACGTCGACGGTGTATTCCGGAAAACCATAATACTGATATTGTACCCGCGTATCCTTCAAGTAGCTTACCGGCACTTCTCCCGTGTCTTTCAGCTCCGATACCGTGCTGGGGTCAATTTCCTCAAAGGCGCCGATCTTCTGCCCGAATTGAGGCTTTTCTGAAATGCCTCTTTTCGGGGCCTCGCCGGTTCCGGTGGAAATCGCAACATCGTTGATACCGCCGGTACCGGCAGATCCAATCTCCACACTCTGCGCGGAAGCGTCCCAACGGATATCAACACCGAATAATTCTGAAAGCTGCCGGATGGATAAGTAGTTGGTTTTGCCCCCAGCGGCGTCAATATAGGTAATGCTGGAAGGCACCTGCTGGCCGTTTGGCGCGGCATACAGATCTCCGGCCTCGACTTTCTGCTTGCCGAAGAAACGTATGCCAACTTGTCCATACTCCACGCCGCCTCCTGCCGCGAGGGCGGGAACGACGGCCATGGACAGCATGACCGCCGTCAGCATACCAGCCAAAAAAGAGAGAAGCTTTTTCATAATCATTCATCCTTTCAAAATCTGTATTCTTGCCTCTATGCCGGAACGCGTGCTTTAGAGAAATCAATCGATAAGAATCACCTCCCATGATTTTTTATTCTCCCGGATACCATAGATTTTCAGGCACGCGATAGATCATCCCCGTATATACGCCGCTCTCGTCACGCTTGAGGACAGGAATATAAATCTTGGTGCCGTCATACCCGCGGTTTTCCATGAATCCCTCCCTGTAAATTCCATTCTCGTCAAATTCCCGCCTGTCAAAATCCGTGATCCAAGTGGTGAAGTTTCCCACATTGACTTCATAAACATCGGTTACTGTCTCAACACTCTCCGCCAGCAGCTCGCACTGCTCCAGCGGAAGACTCGCGTAGTACGCCCGCATCGCTCTGCTTCGTTGGATCTCTTCGTCAGCTTGTTGGATTTCTT
>JAFLRP010000046.1 GCA_022511515.1 Acutalibacter sp. | reverse complement strand
GTCTCAGCAGAAAGAATTCCGGGCCATCCACAACGCCGTCGTCCAATCGGCTGTTCAGTTGGGCCAACTCGCATTCGAGGACTGTCAGCGCCGGTGCGATTTTGTAGTTTTTCGCCGAACAGGTAATGTCGAAAAATGGTGAGTAAACGTGTACAGCTTTTGAATCATTATACTTGCCGTTTTTGCCCGTCAAGCCCAAGGCAAGCTGATATATCAGGGCTTGACGGGCTTCAAGCCGGCAAGTGAAGTTGTGTATAAGGGCTGTATACACCCCTGTGCTGGTTGGCGAAAAATTACATTTCGTTTCGGCGAAAATTGACAATTTCAGGTTGGCGTTGACAGGGAAATTACCTTTATCTCAGCCAGATAGCCCCGAAGAATTTGCGCCGCATAAACAATATAGGGCAGAGGTCAGACTGAAAACCAGTCCGACCTCTGCCCATTTTACCCCTTGCCATATTTCTCCCGCAAACTCTGATGTC
Organism: Acutalibacter sp.; assembly: GCA_022511515.1. Taxonomy (GTDB): domain Bacteria; phylum Bacillota; class Clostridia; order Oscillospirales; family Acutalibacteraceae; genus Acutalibacter. Next base: position 2,788 of record JAFLRP010000046.1, on the reverse strand, counting down.
CCTGCTGATCTTCCCGCCGCAACTCGTCTGCAGTTCGCAATTCCCACTGGGGCTTCTCCGCACCCAGGTCAAGCGTCTGCATCGTTTCCGGGTAATGCGCCTCTGCATCAAAGCCGAGGTCGCAGGCCACCATGCGCTGCCAGACAGTTTCCTCCATCAGCTCTACTTTATCCGCCTCATAGTTTTTCAACTCGTGGGTCATGTCGATCCGACGAAGGAATTCCTCGGCGGTGAGTTTCCCACTCAGGTATTCCATCCGGGCTAGGCGTGCGTTCTCGCTCCATCCAGTGTATTGAGCGTAGTCCATGGGGATCAGGTTATCGCGTTCCGTCGGCGCGGCGTCCTGCCAACGCAGAAACCGGGCATACATCCGGTCTCGCAGTTGATTGCAAGTCCTGAGAGCACTGTCCTGCTCTTCTATCAGATTCCGTTTGAACCGTGATCCCCTCTGCTTACAGGGGAACCCATCCGTCACCCGGTCACAGTACCGGGTGACTTTTTTCGTTTTCGGAATAAACCAACCCCAACAGTAGTCGCAACGGGCAATACGCTGTGCGTCTTGCTGGAAGTAGAGTGTTAACTCCAGCAACCGCAATCCCAAAATGGAATTGACCCTGAAAATCCTCTGCCCCGGCTCCACATCTGCCTGTAAGCTCTGCCGCAAAAGTTCTCCCAGTACAAAGAAACTCACCGGGTCAATCTTCTCAAGCATGGCCGGCAGCAGCAACGCCTCCGCCACAAGGTCCTCAAAGTCTGCCTCCGAAATGTCAAGCCGATTCTCAAACAACGGATGCTCGTCCCTCAGCCGCTTGATCTCTCCGCGGTATTTGCGGTAATCGATTTCCGCGGCGGCGATCAAATCCTTTGCCGGAGTGGTAACTGGAAGTCGGATCGTAGTACCCAAGGAAAAATTCATTCAGTGGATCGAGCAGCACACGGAAGGTGGTGAGAGCGGTTGAGCAGGCGGCAAAACGATCCTTACAAGAATACGTTCCCGTTACCCAATGAGATTTTCCTTCTCGGTCTCTGTCCTGGTGAACTGGCGGTCTACGCATACCTGCGCTGCTGCGAAAACCGAAAGACACATCAGTGCTGGCCAAGCTACAAAACGATTGGCAAAGCAGTGGGCATGAATGAAAACACCGTGAGAAAACACGTCTGCTCTCTGGTGGACAGGGGTCTCATCCATACTGAGAACACAACAGTGATGACCAGGGATGGTCTCAAACGCAACGGCAATCTCCTCTATACCATTCCACCTTTCCAACCCATCGTGGATGAACACTACCGGCAACAGCTTGAACAGATAAAATGGGATGCCGCTCACGCCCGTTATCAAACTGCCATTGGGGCAAGCACATGAACACATCCGTTTCGCAATATGAAACCCCGTGTGTCACTCCACAGCCGGGGGGCATCCATGCCCATGCCCCTCCCGCATCCTGAAACGCGGTATCGGCCCCCGTGTGGGCTGTGTTTGCGGAGTGCCTGTCCGCTGCCCTCGCCCAACCGGAAGCATCGGGTCCAAGGCACCGCAGAGACGCCCCGTTGGGGCGGATGCCCACCCATTTGGGTGGGGCAAGCATCGCGTCCGGCTATACGCCGCCCGCACTCGCCGGGGCCCTGCCCCGGCACCCCCCAGCCCCCTGAAGGGGGAGAAAGGAGTTCAATGCAGAAGAAGAAAACTGAAATTATCACCGCCCGGATGACTCCGGCAGACAAGAAAGCCATCCACCAACGTGCCAAAGCCGCGGACATGACCGTCACGGACTACCTCACCACCTGCGCCTTGGGAAAGAAGATCATCCGGGTAGACGGACTGGACGATCTGCTCTCTGACCTGAAAGCTCAAGGCAGAAATCTCAACCGGCTCACCACGCTGGCCAACATGGGACGCATCTCCGTTTTGCGCGGTGACGATCTGATCAGCGAGTACACCCGTCTGTGCGACACGCTGGGCTCGCTGGTACAGGAGGTGCGTTGATGGCAACCTTCACCGCGATCCGAAACAAAAAACAGGCGCCCAGCGCACTGCTCAACGTGCTCAACTATGTGGCTGATGCAAAGAAAACACGCTGGGGTGACGCCCTGCTGGTCACCGGTCACAACTGCGTTCCTCAGTCCTCGTTCATCGAGATGCAGATGACCAAGAACAGATTCCGCAAACCGGACGGGACGCTGTTCTATCACTTCGTCCAATCCTTCTCCGCCGATGACAAGATCACACCGCAGGGAGTCAACGCCATCGGTCTGGAGTTTGCGCAACGGCAATTCACGGACTTCGAGGTGGTGGTCGCCACCCATGTCAACACGGGTCATCTGCACAACCACTTTGTGGTCAACAGCGTCAGCTTCCGCGATGGACACAAACTCCATCAGAGTCCAGACGATCTGCTGACGCACCGAAAGGTCAACGATGAGATTTGCCTCGCTCACGGCCTGTCTGTGCTGGATGAGTGTGAACTGCGTTCAAAGAATAAACGCATGAAGCCAGGGGAGTATCAGGCCGGTCTGCGCGGCGACAGTTGGAAACTGGATCTCATCCAGGCTATCAACGAGGCGCTGGAGTACGCCGATGACCGGGAGAGCTTCATCGAGAACATGGAGATGGAAGGCTATGAGGTAAGCTGGTCGCCAAACCGAAAGCACATCACGTTCACCTGTCCCAATGGGCGCAAGTGCCGGGACAGCAGCCTCCACGACGAGACGTTCCTCAAAGAAAATTTGGAGATGCTGTTCGCCTACCGGCAGGCCGCAGGCTTCCGGCCCAGCACTCCTGAGCCTGACG
>JAFLRP010000045.1 GCA_022511515.1 Acutalibacter sp. | reverse complement strand
TTGTCCGGCGCATCTTTCAGATGGTGATTGAGGGCCACGGTGTCCAAGGCATAGCGAACGCTCTGACCGCTGACAAGGTGCTGATACCCTCCGCCTATGCCAAGCTGCACAACCCGGAGAACGATCACAGTAAAGGCTTTCATGACCCCTGCCGCTGGTCAAGTACGGCGGTTGGGTATATCTTGGAAAAGCAGGAGTATATGGGCCATACCGTGTTGGGTAAGACCATCTGCGAGAACTACAAAACCAAGAAGCGGCGCAAGGCCAAGCCGGAGGAATTGATGATCTTCCTCAATACTCACGAGGCCATCGTGGACGAGGAAACGTGGCAGCTCGCCCACCGTCTGAAGAAAACCATCCGCAAACCCAGCTATCCAGACCGCCCTGCCAATCCGTTGACCGGGCTTCTCTACTGCGCCGATTGCGGGTGTAAAATGACCCACCACCAGCCGTCCCCTACCAAGAGGAAAGTCTATGATGCTGATGACTACTATCTATGTGGCAGCTACCGTCAGTTGACCCGCGACTGCACCATCCATTATATCAAAACTTCTACCATTGAGAAGTTGGTACTGACGGCGATCCGTGAGGTAAGCGCCTACGTCCAGGAGGACGAGAAGCAGTTTATCCGCATCGTGCGTGACGCCGCCAATGCGGGGCAGGAGCAGACTGCCAAGGAGCAGAAGAAGCGGCTTCACAAAATCGAGAAACGGCTTGCCGAACTGGATGATTTAATCAAAAAGCTATACGAGGGAAATGCCATCGGGAAGATACCCGACAAGCATTTCAACCGTCTGATGGTGGAGTACGACAACGAGCAGGGGGCATTGGAGCAGGAGGCGGCAGGACTGAAAGAGGGCATCACCGCCCAGGCCGAGGACGGCATGCGGGCACAGCGGTTTGTTTCTCTTGTGCGCCGCTACACCAGTTTTGACGAACTGACCGCCCCCATGCTTAACGAGTTTATTGAGAAAGTCGTTGTCCATGAGGCGGACAAATCCACTGGAGATCGCAGACAGAAAGTTGATATATATTTCAACTTTATCGGTTGCTTCGTCCCGCCTAAACCGGAGATTATTTTAACAGCAGAGGAAGAAACAAAAGCGCAAAAGGCGTTGGCGGCGAGGAACCGGGAACGGGAGCAAAACAAGCTGCGTATGCGCCGGGTGAGGGAGGCACAGCGGGCCGCAAGGGAGGCCGAGAAAGTTTCCTCTCCTGCTGGTTGATTTGGTTGCGTTGTTATGCTATACTTCCCATGAATACAGTTCGACAAAATCGGAATTTAGAGAGGTGATAAAGTGGAAAAAGGACGTATTATTTTTTAACGGAGTAACAAGTGCAGGGAAAACATGGATAAATATATTTCTGATATTGCCCAGCAAATGAAAGCAGACCGCCGAGCGGAAAAAGCGGAATTGCAGACCGGACAAGAGCGGGTCTGGTTTGCCAGAAACTTTCTGTGCAGGGGACTATGCATTGTGAGGAGCACCTATGAAAACGAAACTAATTTGTTGTACTGTGGTAGCGGCGATGCTGCTCTGCGCCTGCCAGACAGGCAGGGAATCACAAAATATGATAGAAGACCCTCCCGCGCTGGAGCAGCCCGAACAGGAGGCGCCGCCCGTTGATGATCGAATCGAAGCGGAAGAAGAACCAGAAGAAGCGGAAGAAGATGATGGGTTCCCTCGGTTTCCTCCGGCCCCGCCGGTCTGCGAACTGGATTTTACGGAAACAGAATCTTTTCCATTTCCCTTTGAGGATGAACTTCGGATAGATTATCTGCGTTCTCCGCCGAGGATTTTTCTCACCACCGGGCAGGCGCTGTATGATTATGATACCATGTGGCGGCTGTTAGAGGAGAACTATCCGTATTTTGAGGCGATCCAGCGGGAATTGGGGATCGACCGGGAAGAAGTAAAGGCGGAGTACCGCCAAATCCTGGAAGGCCACGCTTCTCATGGATATATTGAGCACGGTGATTTCATCCAAACAATTGACGGCTGCCTGCGGGAGTTCCAGTCTGTTGGCCATCTGTTTCTGGTTACGGTTGATTTACGTCGTGATGTGCTTGACATCTTCAGAGATTCCGAAGATGCTCCGTATCAAAATATATTCAAAATTGTTGGCAATCCCAAATCAGAGCTTTTCTACAGATGTTATTATGATAAACGGCAGCTGCCATATCAAGGTTCCAACGGATCCAATTCTGATCCGAAGAAGGGTGAGCCGGTCAGCATAGAAGGCTTGACTGCTATATCGGAACAGTTGTCTACTGGATATGCAGAGGGAAGGGTCCCTTATTTGAAAATTACATCCTTCCGCCAGTGGGATGATGCCGCGCAGGCTAAGCTTGAGGTCTTTTTCTCAAGTCTCTCCCATGAAGAACATTTAATCATAGATGTCCGTGGAAATACAGGTGGAGATGATAATGCCTGGAAGCGTGGGATCGTGCCATTTCTGGCACAGCAGGAATATGAATTTGCCCGGTTTTGGGGAGCCAAGTCTGGATCACTGAATTTGATGGTGGAGCCCGAATTTGATAAAAGCCGGGGTTCTATTACACGCTATACCGATGATTCATGGCAGGAAGAATTTCCTTATATTTCGCTGGACATGCTAACCGGTATAGATATATTGTTAAAAGCCTCATCGACTCTGAGATGCGCAGATGTGCCGGATAAATTTCATGGAAAGATATGGCTGCTTGTTGACAAATACTGCTATTCTGCGACGGAAGCGCTGGCTTGCTTTTGCAAGGAGACGGGTTTTGCAACGCTGGTCGGCACGCAAACCGGAGGAAGTGGGAAAGGTGCTCAGCCCTATTTTATGGCACTTCCCTATTCGGGGTTGCTCGTTGAGTATGAGACATATTTGACGTTCAACACAGACGGGACCTATAACGGCATTTCCGGTACCGTCCCTGATATTGTACAGGAAGAGGGGAGTGACGCGTTGGAAACATGCCTGATGGCGATCCATGGAGAATCGAGGAGTTGAAAATCCCGCCGCGAAGCAAGGGCGCACTTCTATACATGGTCTGCGACCATGTATGAATTGCGCTCTGCGAGGCTCGGCCCTGACTTGCGAAAGTCAGGGCCGTTTGCGTCGCTACGCTCCGTACAAGGGGCTGCGCCCCTTGCGCCGCTTCGCGGCTATCCCTGCACCCACGCTGGAAAGGTACATCCGCTTCGCATCTGCGCCTTTCCAGCGTGGCTAAAACCGAATACCGTCACCCTCGACCGTTTACCAAATACAACAGGTAAACGGTCTTTTAT
>JAFLRP010000044.1 GCA_022511515.1 Acutalibacter sp. | reverse complement strand
TCCCGGTCCCGATCTTCGTTTTCCTCCAGCATTCCCGCCATCATGGTGTTGCGGACCCCAATCATGCCGGACATGTCCACCGCCTGAGAATTGATGGTGATAGGGTAAGAGGTCATGGTTTCCTTCTGAATGTCGTCGATGTAGCGGTTCACGCCGGTGGAAAGGGCTAAAATCAGGGCAATGCCAATGATGCCGATGGAGCCCGCAAAGGCGGTGAGAATGGTCCTGCCCTTCTTGGTGCGCAGATTGTTGAAGCTCAGGGACAGAGCCGTGAGAAAAGACATTTTCGCCTTGCCCGCCTTTTTCCCGATGGGAGCCAGTTCTGCCGCCTCCGGTTCATAGGGCCGGCTGTCGTCGATGATTCTTCCGTCCCGCAGCTTGATGATGCGGGTAGAGTACTGTTCCGCCAATTCAGGGTTGTGGGTCACCATCACCACCAGACGGTCCTTTGCCACCTTTTTCAGCAGCTCCATGACCTGCAGACTGGTCTCCGTATCCAGCGCGCCGGTGGGTTCGTCTGCCAAAAGGATATTCGGGTCGTTTACCAACGCCCGGGCAATGGCCACCCGCTGCATCTGCCCGCCGGAAAGCTGGTTGGGGCGCTTGTGCAACTGGTCTCCCAGCCCCACTTCTTCCAGAGCATTTCTTGCTCTTTTGCGCCGCTCTCCCCGGGACACGCCGCCGATGGTCAGCGCCAGCTCCACGTTGGAGAGAATAGACTGGTGGGGGATCAGATTGTAGCTCTGGAATACAAAGCCGATGGTGTGGTTGCGGTAAGCGTCCCAGTCCCTATCCTTGTACTGCTTGGTGGAGACGCCGTTTATGACGAGATCGCCGCTGTCGTATCGGTCCAGCCCGCCGATGATATTGAGAAGCGTGGTCTTGCCGGATCCGCTGGGACCCAGCACAGAGACGAATTCGTTGTCCCGAAGGTTCAGGGAAACGTCGTTCAGCGCCTGCTGGACGAGCTCGCCCGTCTTAAATTTTTTGGAAATGTTTTTTACTTGGAGCATAGTTTTTCTCCTTTTTGCAAAATGAACACGGACATTATCATAGCACAAACACAGGAAAAAAGCATGTACAAAATGTAAAAATCCCTGTGACTTGAGATTTTCTGAAATAGAAGTTACAATAGAGAATGGAAAGGGGGAGAAAATCGTGAACAAAGCTTTCTTTTATGCCGGAGGTTACGCAAAGGCCGGGGAGGGCGGCATCGGCCTGTACGCATTGGACCCGCAGACCGGGGCCTGTACCGTGGAATCGGAATGCACTCTGGCGGAAAATCCCTCCTACCTGCTGTGCCATCCTCACAAAGATATTTTGTATGCCGTAGAGGAGCTGCAGCCAGAGGGAAGAATCATAGCCCTGTCCAGAGAGAACGGGACCTTGCGAAAAAAATGCGCTTTTCCCACCGGCGGGTCAGACCCCTGCCATCTTGCCCTGAGCCCGGAGGGCAAATTCCTGTTTGTTTCCAATTATACCAGCGGGAGCCTTGCGGTTTTTACGTTGGACGAGGACGGAGTGCCCGCGGGCGTTTCCGATTTTGTGCAGCATTCCATGACAGAGCGGGACAGGGAGGGGGCAAATCCCATCCGACAGGAGAGGGCCCATGTGCATTTTGCCCACTGTGACGGCGCCCGTGTTTTCGTGTGCGATTTGGGCTTGGACAAGGTACTCGTGTACGGTTGGGATTCTGCCCACGGCAAGCTGACCGGCTGCGTTGAGGAAATCGAGTTCCCCAAGGGCTCCGGTCCCCGGCACTTGGCGCTCAGCGAGAATGGACAATACCTCTATGTGATTTGCGAGCTGAGTGTGGAAGTCCATGTTTTTGTACGGGACAAAGACCATTGGCGGCGCATACAGACCGTGTCCGCCGTGCCTGAGGAATTCAGAACCATCCCGGAGTTTTTCCAGTCTACCGGAGCGGCGATCCGAATTGCGCATGATACGCTGATGGTGTCCACTCGGGGACACGACAGCATCGCCCTGTTCCGCATTGACCGCAGCGGGCAACTCTGCGACCGGCAGATTTTTTTCGCCGAGGGCAAAACACCTCGGGATTTTCAGGTATTTGGCGAGTTTTTGTTTGTTGCCAATCAGGACAGCGGCAGTTTATCCCTTTTCCGCCGAAGCAACCGCACGGACGAATATGTTTTTGGCGGACACGTGCCCCATGGCGGAAATCCCAGCTGCATCTGCCTGATTCCCGAAAGCACTGGAAAGCTATAGCCTCACGACCCACCGCAGAATCCCCAAAATCACCAAATGAGCGGGGTAGAACCAGTAGAAGAACCATTTGTGGACTGCTTTTCCGCTGCCCCGTTCGCCGTTGTAGCAGGACCAGAGCAGCAGGGGAGAGAGGGCCACACCCAACTGATACCAACTGTTTGCGAAGCCGTTTTCCACGCAGAGCAGAATGCAGGGGATCAGGAAGGACAGGGTGAACAGCGGCCATTTCAGCCGGGGCCGATCCCGGAACACGTGGACCGACAGGCATCCCAAAATGATCATGTACCACCAGTCGCCAATGCGGGAGATCAGGCAAAGCAGAAAGATCACAAGGATCTTCACCGGCATGGGGAAGCGCCTGCTGTCCCAGACACGAATGGCGGTCAGTCCCAGAAACAGGGTGAAGATCACGCCCTGGGCGTAGAAAAAGCGGAGCTCCCCGCCGTACCAAAAGACCGGCAGCCTGCCGATTTCAAAGTACACAAAGGGCAGCCAGGAGAGCAGGGCAAAAAAGAACAGCCGAAGGGCATAGCGCTTTACATTCCGGGTATGAACATAGCCCTCCACCAGAAAATAGGCCATGGTCGGCCCGGTCAGGCGGCCGATAAAATGCATGATCTGCCCGGGCACTGTCGCTGTGTGGACCCAGCCCCAGTCAATGTGATCAATCAGCATGGCGGCAACGACCAGATATTTGATCTGATTTCTGTTCATGCGCAATCTTTTCAAACTCTGCGAACATGGTCTGTCGATATACGGTACCCTTAAAGTTTTCCAAATACTGATTCAGCAGATACAGCCGCATCTGGGGGGTAATATCCTGTGCCAGAAGCTGCTCGATCATCAGGTTTTCATTGACTGTAGAGGCTACCTCGGCCACAAAAAGGGTATAGCCGGCATAGTGAGCAGGCTGTGCCTGTTTAGCCAAATAGGTGTGCATGGAATGGCCCATTTCATGAGCAATGGTGGACACACTGTCAATGGTGCCTGTAAAGTTGGTCATAATATACGGATTGCTGTCATAGGTACCGGAAGAATAAGCGCCGCCGCCTTTTCCCGTATTGGGCAGCACATCAATCCAGCGTTCGTTAAAGCCCTTTTCCACAACCTCA
>JAFLRP010000160.1 GCA_022511515.1 Acutalibacter sp. | reverse complement strand
AGCCTTGGCCGCCACCCCGGAAAGCGGGAAAGTCGCCCTGCAAAAGGATCAGACCGACTGGGAGATCGCCCTGGACGGACGGATCGACGCCATCCGGGAAAAGGCCGACGACAGCAACGACGGCATTCTCGCCTCCTCCAAAGAAATCGTTCTGCTGTACAGGGAACGTGCCATGGAGCTTTGCAAAATCAAATTTGACTTGGACGGCACACTGCCGGAGTTTATCGATCCGGAAAAGGACAGCGGAGCGGTGGGATAAGAAAAGCAAATTTTTCATGAAGCAAAAAATTTCTAAGACAAAATGACCCCCGATGCCGGGGGTCATTTATTTTGAAAAATTTATTCCTCGTCAGGATTCAGTTCCTCAGTGTCCTCGTCTTCCACGACTTCAGACTCGGCCAGAAGTTCCTTCCGCTCGTCCTCGGGGGTGTTGGCGCCCTCCTCGGCGGAGCCGTCGTCTTCAATCTCCACGTCGTCCACTTCGTCCTCCTCGTGGGGAGCGCGGGCAAGAGTCACCACTCTGCTGCCTTCCTGCAGCTTCATGACGCGCACGCCCTTACTGGGCCTGCTGCACACCCGGATAGAGGATGCCTGAATGCGGATAATAATGCCGTCCTCGGAGATCATGATCACGTCATCCTCGGGGTCTACCACCTTGATGCCCGCCACGTCGCCGAAGCGCTCGGTGTGGTAATTCTTTAACCCCTTGCCGCCCCGCTTCTGCAAGCGGTAGTTCTCGGGATAAGACAGTCTGCCGTAGCCGGTTTCGGTGACGGTGAGAACGTACCCGCCCTCTCTCAGCACGGACATGCCCACGATGCAGTCGTCCTTTTGCAGATTCATGACCTTCACGCCCCGGGCGGTTCTGCTCAGCTCTCTGACTCCGGTCTCCCGGAAGCGGATGGACATGCCCTTCTTGGTGGCCACCAGCAGGTCGGCGGTGCCGTCGGTAATGCGGACCCAGCTCAGCGCGTCGCCCTCGTCCAGATTGATGGCGATGAGCCCGCCCTTTCTGGCGGTGTCGTAGGCGGAAAGGCGAGTGCGCTTGATGATGCCGTTTCTCGTGACCATCACCAGGAATTTCCCGCTGTCAAACTCCGTGACACGAATCATGGAGGTGATTTTTTCGTCCTGCTGCAAAGGCAGAAGATTCCGAATATTCATGCCCCTGCTCTGGCGGCTGCCCTCGGGTATCTCATAGCATTTCAGCCGGTATACCCTGCCCAGGTCGGAGAAGAACATCACATAGTCGTGGCTGCCGGTGACAAACAGCTCGGTGGCCACGTCCTCGTCCCGGCGGGACATGCCGGTCACGCCCCGTCCGCCGCGGCGCTGGGTGTGGTAGGTGTCTATCTTCTGGCGCTTGACGTAGCCGTAATTTGTCAAGGTCAGCACGCATTCCTCTTCGGGGATCAGGTCCTCGATGTCGATCTCGCCGGGCACGTCCTGAATCTCCGTTTTGCGGTCGTCGCCGTATTTCTTCGCAAGGGCCAAAAGTTCTTCTTTCAAAACTCCGCGAATCTTTTCTTCACTGCCCAAAAGCTCCTGATAATAGGCAATCTTTTCTTCCAGCTCCTTGTATTCGGCCTCCAGCTTTTCCCGGTTGAGACCCTGCAGGGAGATGAGCCGCATATCGCAAATGGCCTGAGCCTGAATCTCGTCCAGCCCGAAGCGCTTCATCAGGTTTTCTCTGGCGTTGTCGTAGCTTTCCCGAATGATCCTGATGACTTCGTCGATATTGTCCTGGGCAATGAGCAGGCCTTCCAGCAAATGGGCCCGCTCCTGTGCCTTGCGCAGGTCGTACTGGGTGCGCCGGGTGATGATCTCCTCCTGAAACGCGATATATTCGTCCAGATAGGATTTCAGATTAAGGATCTTCGGCTGGGTCTGGTTGTTGACCAGCGCCAGCATGATCACGGAGAAATTCGACTGCATGGCCGTCTGCCGGAACAGGCGGTTGAGCACCACTTGGGGATTTGCGTCGCGCTTCAATTCAATAACGATGCGCATGCCGTTGCGGTCGGTCTCGTCCCGCAAGTCGGAAATGCCGTCCAACCGCTTATCCCGAATCTGGTCGGCAATATTTTTGATAAGCTGACGCTTGTTGACCTGATAGGGCAGCTCGTTGACGATGATGCGGGTGCGGTCCTTACCGTAGTCCTCAAATTCCGCTTTGGCCCGCACCGTGATGCGCCCCCGCCCGGTGGCGTAGGCCGCCCGGATGCCCGCCCGGCCCATGATAATGCCGCTGGTAGGGAAGTCCGGGCCCTGAATGTGCTCCATCAGCTCTTCCAGCGTGGCGTCTGGATTGTCCAGCTCGCAGACCACGGCGTTGATGACCTCCCGCAGATTGTGAGGCGGGATATTGGTCGCCATGCCCACCGCGATGCCCGACGAGCCGTTGACCAGCAAATTGGGGAAGCGGGAAGGTAACACTCTGGGCTCTTTCAGGGATTCGTCAAAATTGGGATCCCAGTCCACGGTTTCCTTGTCGATGTCCCGGAGCATTTCCGCAGAAATTTTGGAAAGACGCGCCTCCGTATAACGGTACGCGGCAGGGGGGTCTCCGTCCACCGAGCCGAAGTTGCCGTGGCCGTCCACCAGCATATAGCGCATGGAAAAGCTCTGGGCCAAGCGCACCATGGCCTCATAAGCGGCGGTGTCGCCGTGGGGGTGGTACTTGCCCAGCACATCGCCCACGCAGGTGGCGGATTTTTTAAAGGGCTTGTCCGCTGTCAGGCCGTCCTCGTACAGGGTGTAGAGAATGCGCCTGTGCACCGGCTTCAGACCGTCCCGCACGTCCGGCAGGGCTCGGCCCTTGATGACGCTCATGGCATACTGGATGTAGCTGTCCTGCATTTCGCCGACCAGCTCGGATTCCGTAATATGTTGATTTGGAAACGCAATGTCTTCCGGCTTATAATCTCTGTTATGCGCCATTTTGCATTCCCTCCTTTAATAATCCAAATACTGCGCCTTGACGGCGTTTGCTTCGATCCATTCCTTGCGGGGCTCGACCTCCTCGCCCATCAGCACGGCAAAGACCTGATCCGCGGCGATGGCATCCTGCAGGGTGATCCGGCGCAGGGTGCGGCGTTCGGGATCCATGGTGGTCTCCCACAGCTCGTGGGGGTCCATCTCGCCCAAGCCCTTGAAGCGGTTGATCTCCACCTTGACGTTGGGGTTGTCCCCCCGCAGCTCTGCGGAGATTTGATCCCGCTGTTCTTCGTCGTAGGCCACGCGCACGGTCTTGCCTCTGGTCAGCTTAAAGAGGGGCGGCACTGCGGAATAGACATAGCCCTGCTCCACCAGCGGCCGCATATAGCGGAAGAAGAACGTGAGAAGCAGCGTGCGGATATGAGAGCCGTCCACGTCGGCATCCGCCATAATGATGATCTTGTGATAGCGGAGCTTCTCCAGATCGAACTCCTCGCCGATACCGGCGCCGAGGCCCAGCACCAGCGGATAGAGCTTGTCGTTGCCGTAGATTTTGTCGGCCCGGGCCTTTTCCACGTTCAGCATTTTGCCCCACATGGACAAAATGGCCTGAAAGCGGCTGTCACGCCCCTGAATGGCGGAGCCCGCGGCGGAGTCTCCCTCCACGATATAGAGCTCGCAAAGAGAGGGGTCCCGCTCGTTGCAGTCCTGCAGCTTGTCCGGCATCTGACCGGATTCCAGCGCCGTTTTTCTTCTGGCCAGCTCTCTGGCCTTTCTGGCCGCTTCTCTGGCCCGGGAGGCCATCAGAGCCTTGTCGAAAATGGCTCGGGCGGTGGCGGGATTCTCCTCTAAGAACGTCATCATCTTGTCATAGACCATGGAACTGACCAGGGAACTCATTTCGGTGTTGCCCAGCTTTGCCTTGGTCTGGCCCTCGAATTGGGCCTCTTTCAGCTTTACGCTGATGACGCAGGTCAGGCCTTCCCGCACGTCCTCGCCGGAGAGGTTCTTGTCGTTTTCCTTGAGGATATTGTACTTTCTGGCGTAATCGTTCATCACACGGGTCAGGGAACGCTTGAAACCGTCCTCGTGGGTGCCGCCGTCGGTGGTGTGGATGTTATTGGCAAAGGAGAGGGTCAGCTCGTTGAAACTGTCCGTGTACTGCATGGCGATTTCTGCGGTGGAGTTTTGGTCCGCCGCCTCCGCCGCAAAATAGATGACCTCCTGATGCAGGGGCTCCGCCGCCTTTTTTCCGTTCAGATATTCCACAAAGGAGCTGACGCCGCCTTCATAGCAGAAGGTGTTGGAAATGATCTCTTCGTCTTCACGCTGCTCCTCCGGGACGCGTTCTTCCACCGGGCGCTCGTCGATGAGCTCAATGCTGACGCCCGCATTCAGGAACGCCTGCTCCCGCAAGCGGGTCTGCAGTGTCTCGTAAGTATAGGTGGTGGTCTCCTTAAAAATTTCCGGGTCTGCCTTAAAACGCACGGTAGAGCCGCTGGTTCTGCCCGCAGGGGCCTTTCCCCGGTTCTCCAGCTCGGTGACCGCATGGCCCCGCTCAAACCGCTGGAAATACAGCTCGCCCTCGTGGACGACTTCCACCTCCAGCCACTCGGAAAGGGCGTTCACCACGGAAGCACCCACGCCGTGGAGACCGCCGGATACCTTGTAGCTGCCGCCGCCGAATTTGCCTCCGGCGTGCAAAATGGTAAATACTACCGTCACGGCAGGCAGACCCGTCTTGTGCTGGGTACCTACGGGGATGCCTCTGCCGTTGTCGGAAACGTAAATGATGTTGCCGGGCAGGATCTTTACCACGATCTTGTCGCAGAAGCCCGCCAGCGCTTCGTCGATGGCGTTGTCCACGATCTCGTAGACCAGATGGTGCAGCCCTCTGGGGCCGGTTGAGCCGATATACATGCCCGGGCGCTTCCGCACGGCTTCCAGCCCCTCCAAAACCTGGATTTGGTCGCCGTCGTATTCCTGTTCCACGTCCGCCTTCAGCAGGTCGCTCATTTCTCTGTTCTCGTTATCCAAAGCAAATCCTCCAAACTTCCCGCCGCTTTTTCTAATGGGTTTTCCCCCAGCGGCACCGAAAAATGACTTTCCTCTCACTTTCGATTGACTATATATTAGTATATCAGAAATTCACTTTTTTGTAAACATAAAAACGTAAAAAAATCCCCGGAATTCTCTACAAATTCCGGGGATTGATCCGCTCTATTTTTTCCCGCTCTGCTGAATTTCCTGCAGGCGGCGCTCCACATAATTCGGGTCGTCGTATTTGGAGAAAAAGTCGTCATTTCCCATGCTGGGAACATCCACATGGGAGACGGTGCGGGAAACTGTCCCGCCGCTGCTTGACGCAGGGCGGCTGACCTCTACCGGACGGCTGACGGCCGCAGTTCTCGCCGCCGTTTGCCCGCTGGGACGCACCGCTTGCCCGGCCGCGGCAGAGGACTGAGCAGCCGGATACTGAACAGAAGATGCTTGCGCTTGCTGCCCGGGTGCGGCACGCTGCGCCGCAGCAGGTCTCTGAACTGCCGTACTTTGCTGGACCGGCGTACCTTGGTAGGGCTGAGGCCCTTGCTGCATAGCGGGGCTTTGACTTCTCTGCACAGGGGCTGCTCTCCGAACGGGAGCGGGCACAGCACGCTGCGCCGAAACAGCTTTCGGCAGCTCCACCTCAGCGGTCTTAGCCAAATCCGCCTGATTGGCCGGAGCGGGCAGCGTACCGGTGTGATATTCCTTCTGGGGCAGATATTCCTCGGAATCGTAGAACATTTGCTGACTTTTTTGCCTTGCGGGGGCTTTGGCCTGTCCCGGGGCAGGTCTCTGAGCAGGAGCGCCCGTCTTGCGCTGTTCCTGATTTCTCTCTTTCCGCTGTTTTCTGGCGATCTCTGCCGGGGTCATCTTTTTTATCACCGGCTTTTCCAGGTGTACCATAAACAGGCTCAGCAAGAAAAAAACGGCAAAGGGGAGCAGTACCTGTCCAACAGTGGAGAGAGTGACATCGTCCAAAATAAATTTGTGAAAGAAATACACCGCTCCGCCGGAGAATACCGCCAATAGGGCAAATACATAGATCAACGGCGAAAGAAAAATATTGGAGATCCCGTTGCACCGGGGACATTGGTATTCGCCCTGGCGCTTTAGGGACCAAGTTCTCAGCAGATTGACCCTCTTTTTACAGTAGGGGCAGGAAGCGACTCCAAAGTATTTCATAATCCGTGTTCCTTTCCGTTACAGAATCGCCGAAAGGTTGCTGCCCTGCCTTGACAAGGCCGCCCTGCGAAGTAAAGTGGAGGGGGCGATCTGCGAAATATATACAGTCTGCCTGCCGTTTTGTTCGCATACAATAAAAGATTTCGGCAGTTCCATAGACACATTGATCACTCTGTTTTCTTTTTGAGCTTTGTTCAAAAAAAGCTTGGTGTGTTTGGACACCGTGGAATTGTCCATGTCAAACACGCCGATGATGTCTTCCGTTCTTACAACGGTGTTCTGTCCCAAATGTAAATACATTCAGACGACCTCCTCCGGCGTGATTTTTCCGCGTTCTACCCGAAACCGCTTGCCCGTTTCCTGTAAGCTCACCGTTTCCGGGCTGCAGCAGGTGAGAAAAACCTGCCGCCCGTGGAGGTGGTTGAGAAGGTAATCCTGCCGGCTTTGGTCCAGCTCGCTCATCACGTCGTCCAGCAGGACAATAGGCGCTTCTCCGGAATTCTTTGACAGGGTTTCCGCTTCTGCCAGTTTTAACGCCAACACGGCGCTTCGCTGCTGTCCCTGTGAGCCGTAAGAGCGGGCGGAAAGACCATTGATCTCGATTTCCAAATCGTCCCGGTGCGGGCCGTAGGATGTAAACCCGGACTTCATATCGGAACGTAGGGTCCGGCGAAGCTCCTGCAAAAACAGCTCCTCGGTTTCTTCTTTAGAAAAGTTTTCCACAGATGTTTTGACGGACGGGGAATACCGAATACAAATGGTTTCCTTTCCTCTGGAGATTCCACCGTAAATAGTTTGTACCGTTTCCGCCAACTGATTCACATAGGCTCTCCGTTCCGCCATGACACCGACGCCCAGTTTTGCGAGCCTTGCGTCCCAGACTTCCAGAGTATCCCGCAATTCGGGAAATCGTATTATATCTTTCAGTAAAGCGTTTCTTTGTAATAGAGCCCTGTTGTAAGTACTCAGCGCTCCGGCAAAGCTGGGTTTCAATTGACACAGCGCGCCGTCGATAAAGCTGCGCCTGCGGGACGGTCCTTCCTTTACAAGCAGCAGGTGTTCCGGGGAGAAAATCACCGCCCGCACTTTTCCCACAAGAGCGGAGCCGGTTTTCTTTTTGACGCCGTTGATCACTGAGCTGCGCCTGCCGTTTTCAAAGTTCAGAACGGCCTTCTGCATTCGCTCCTCGCTGAAAAAATCCAGCGCCAAAGCGGCAGCAGAGGCATTTTCCCCGGTTTCTTCCTTGAGACGGGGCAGCTCGCTGTCCTTGGCGCCCCGAAAGGAATGACCACCGGTAAACAGCCACAGCGCCTCCAGAAGATTTGTTTTTCCCTGGGCGTTGTCCCCGTAGATCACATTGACTCCCTCACAGGGGAACAGCTCGCCGTCCTCCAGATTTCGGAACTGCTGTGTGCCAAGGCGATGCACTATCATACGCTTTCCACCTGAAATTGCTTTTCTCCGTAAGAGACAGTATCCCCCGGTCTCAGTTTCTTTCCCCGCATGGTACAGGATTCTCCGTTGACAGAGACTTCTCCGTTTTGAATCATCACTTTCGCTTGCCCGCCGGTATCCACCAAGCCGGAAAGTTTTAACAGCGAATCCAGCCGGATATATTCTGTTTCAATTTTTATCGTTTCCATAACATAACCTTTAGCAAATGCAAACTGATCGAAAAATTTTCACGGTACTGCTTTTCACATAAGAGAAAACTTTCCGTTGAAAATTTTTAAAAAAGATCAGTCGTTCTTTAACCGCACCGGCAAAACCAGAAACAGGAAACTGTCTCCGTCCTTGGGCACGATCTTCATGGGACTCAAGGGACCGCCCAACTGAATTTTTACCTCGTCACATTCCGTATTGCGGAGGGCGTCCAGCAGATAGCGATTGTTGAAGCCGATCTCCACGCTTTCGCCGGAAATCTCCGCCTCCAACTGGTCACTGGCTCTGCCCATGGCGGCGGCGCAGAGCAGATTGATCTCGTTGTCGGCAAACTGACAGCGCACCGGGCTCTTCAGCCGGTCAGTAATCAGCAGGGAAACGCGCTCGACGCTTTCGATCATTTCTCTAGTCTTAACGATGACCTCAGTCTTACTGTCCGCAGGGATTGCCGCCTTATAGTTCAAAAATTCACCTTCCAGCAAACTGGAAATAACGGTGTAATTGTCAATGGTAAAGAGGATATGACGTCTGCCGGCGGAAATCTGTACAACGTCGTCCGTATCCTTCAAAAGGCGCAAAATCTCTCCCAAAGTCTTTCCGGGAACGACAAAGGAAAAATCTTCCTTAAAATCTACCTGCTCGCTGCGCTTGGCCAGACGATAGCCGTCTACGGAAACCAGATCTAAAATGCCGCCCTCCAGATGAAACAGGCTGCCCTGATGGATGGGCTTTGCGTCGCTTTCCGCCACGGCAAATAAAGTTTGACGAATCATTCCCTTTAAAACGTTAGATGGGAGCTCCAATCCGGTAGCGTCTGTCAGCTTGGGCAACTCGGGGAATTCTGCGGCAGGACTGCCGATAATGGAGAAATGGCTGTTTCCGCTGTCAATGGAGGCAATATTTTTGTCATCCACGGTAACGGTGACGGTCTCATTCGGCGTTTTCCGAACGATGTCGGAGAAAATTTTTGCCGTCAGTGCCGCCTTGCCCGGCTCTTCTACCTGAGCGGGAATGACGGTAGTCATACCCAGTTCCAAATCGTAAGCGCAGAGCTCCAGCTTGCCGTCTGCGGCAGTGAGTAAGATACATTCCAGCGCAGGAATAGAAGTCTTGCTGGAAACTGCCCTCTGTACATTGGAAACGGCTTCTGTAATATCGCTTCTTGTCACTGTAAATTTCATATTTTTTTACTTCCTCTCTTTTCTGGTTTTGATTTATAAAATGGTTTATAGATCTTTTGTAGTTTTGCTTTTTTATTTTGTTGTCAAAATATCACTGTACACTTCGTTTTTATCATATAAATGATATATTAGATTTAGGAGCAGTATATAGTGACTGTGAAAATGTGGAAAGGGAAAAAGAAAACCGAAAAAACTGAAACTATACCAAGAAATTTTTTCCGGGCGCTCTGTGAAAAGCTTGTGTAAGTTGTGGAAAGTTTTTTGAGATTTCACAACCCTGTGGAATATCGTTTGTGGAATGTGAAGAAATCTGTGTAAAACTTTATCTTTGGCAAAGTTCAAAATTTTTACCGATCTCTAATATTCTTAATAATGTCATCCACCACCGCTTTGGTGTGAGGATCCTGCTCGATCTTTTTCTCCACTTGCCGGGTAGCGTACACCACGGTAGAATGGTCTCTGCCGCCGAAAGTCTCGCCGATCTCTACCATGGAAAGGTCGGTAATTTCCCTGACAATATACATGGACATCTGCCTTGCTTCGGAAATGTTGGAATTTCTCTTTTGGGAACGGATGTCTTCCGGAGACACATTGCCGTAAGTTCTGGCCACTTCTTCAATGATCTTTTCCACCGTCACCGGCGTGGGCTGGCTGTTATTGATAATGTCGCTGATGGCTGCCTGAGCCGTGGCCACATTGATGGGCTTGTCCTCCAGTAAGTGGAAAGCGCGGAGTTTTTTCACCGCTCCCTCCAACTGACGGATATTGTTTTTCAGCTTGGTGGCAATATATTCGGAAACGCTGTCGGAAATTTCAAAGCCCAGAGATTCCGCTTTGCGGTTGACAATGGCGGTACGGGTTTCAAAATCGGGAATTTGAATGTCCGCCAGTAATCCGGATTCAAAACGGGATTTCAGCCGATCTTCCAAAGTGGCGATCTCCTTCGGCGGTCGATCGGAAGTCAAAACGATCTGCTTTTTCGATTCGTGCAGCGCTTCAAAGGTGTGAAAGAACTCTTCTTGAGTAGAGACCTTGCCGGCGATGAACTGGATATCATCCAGCAGCAGCAGATCTACGGTCCTGTATTTTTCCCGCACGTGGGGCATGGTGCCTTCCTTAATGCCGGCGATGACTTCGTTGGTAAAGTCCTCTCCCTTTGTGTAAAGCACGGTCTGGTTGGGAAAATTCTTTTTGAATTCCGACCCGATCGCATTTAACAAATGGGTTTTTCCCAAGCCCGGACTGCCGTAGATGAACAGGGGATTATACAGCACGGCAGGCTGGGACGCCACTGCCTGACAGGCCGCGTGGGCAAAGCGGTTTGAGGCGCCCACCACAAAGTTTTCAAAAGTCAGGTCCTCGCCTCTGCCTTCTGTAAACTCCTGCTCAGACCGGTGCTCCGGACGATCTTCCTTCACGCATATGGAAAAGCGGATCTTCGGGCCGTATACGCTTTCCACCGCTTCTTGAAGCAGCTCATTATAGCAGCGCAAAAGGGTATTTTTATGAAATTCATTGGGCGCTTCGATAATGGCGACGCCCTGTTCAAAGTCCAGCGATACCGGCTTGAGCCGGCTGAACCATGTCTTAAACGCCACCTCGGTGATCCGCGACTTACAGAAATCGCAAATCAGTTCCCAAGTTTGGTCAAATGATTCCAATTTTTTATCTCCTCTCGTTCCGAATATGCAGTTACGCGGTGGTTAAGCCGTTTTCAAACAAGATGCAGAGCCGCAACTTTTTTGCCCTGCGCGGGCGGCGTTGCCGTGAAGCAAACTGCTGCGTAAAATAGAGTTGGCAACCCGGCCGCTGTTTCGCAGTTATTTTGCAACTTTCATCTGAAACAGTGACAATGCCATCAACTTGAAAGATGGAAGACTTCACTCTGACGATATACAACACAAGTATACCATAAATAAGTGAAAAATGCCAAGTAAATTTACGATGATTTTTGCCGGAAATAAGTGAAAAAATGATTTCTTTTTTTCTTTCCTGTAAATCCACAATTTCTGGTAGTGGTAAATTTGAAAAACGCAAGCGGTATTGCTTTTTTCAAAAAAGCGGGGAAGAAAAACAAAAATCCCGCGTTTTTTGGCGGCGCGTTCAAAAAAATTGTGTTGACAGAGA
This sequence comes from Acutalibacter sp., assembly GCA_022511515.1. Classification (GTDB taxonomy): domain Bacteria; phylum Bacillota; class Clostridia; order Oscillospirales; family Acutalibacteraceae; genus Acutalibacter. Next base: position 20,090 of record JAFLRP010000160.1, on the reverse strand, counting down.
GAGGCAATTTACGATATAATACTATCTCGCAAGGCAGGACCGCTGTCCAGGACATTTGTCGGAAAAACAGCGGATACGCTGCCGAAAGGAACAGCCCGCGCTGTTCTTGGGAAAGAAGGCCGAAAGGAGGGTCTTATTTATGCTGAGAACCTATCAGCCGAAAAAGCTCCACAGAAAGAAGGAGCACGGATTCCGGAAAAGAATGTCCGACAGAAACGGACGCAAGGTACTTGCACGCCGCAGGGCAAAAGGCAGAGCGCGCCTTACTTACTAAGGTGCTTTGAAGGTCACCGTGCGTGACCTTTCTTTGTTTTTCATTTTTTGCGGGAGCACCGGCCATGAAAAAAAACGTGTCCTTATGCAAAAATTACGAATTTCAGCGCGCCTACACAAAGGGGAAAAGCTTTGTGGGGCCCATTGTCGTGACCTATGTGCGGAAGAACCGGCTGGGCATCACTCAGGTGGGCATCACCACCAGTAAAAAAATCGGAAATGCCGTGATGCGAAACCGTTCCAGGCGGGTCATCAGAGAGGCGTTTCGGCAGCTTTCTCCAAGGATCGCGCCGGGATATGACCTGGTCTTTGTGGCCCGGGGGAAAACGCCTTTTTGCAAAAGCACCCGGGTGAGAGAACAGCTTCAAAAGCAGCTTTTTGAAGCCGGTGTGCTGCAATCGGAACAGGTCTGAATAAGGAACAGACTTGGCAGAAAAAGAAGGAAAAACCGTTGAAGTCCATTTTACTTGCGCTGATCAAATTCTACCGGGCAGCTATTTCTCCCCACACCGCAGCCTCCTGCAAATATATTCCCACCTGTTCTCAGTACGGGTTGGAGGCCATCGAACGGTTTGGCGCTTTTAAGGGCGGATTGCTCACTTTATGGCGTATTTTACGGTGTAACCCCTGGAGCCGGGGCGGGTACGATCCCGTGCCGGAAAAGAAAGAAAAAAAGCCGGGCAGTTGATCTTCACCGGCAGCAAAACATAGAGGAGCCTTTGCATCTATGGGTATTTTTAATGTTTTTGGAAGTATACTGGGCTATCTCCTGTGGTTTCTGTACACTATTTTCAGAAACTACGGCATAGCTATCATTTTATTTACCATTGTCCTGAAAATCGCGCTGTTTCCCACTTCTTTGAAGCAGCAGAGGAGCATGGCGTCTCAAAGCAAGCTTTCGGAGAAGCAGAAGGAACTGCAGAAGAAATACGCCAATAATCGGCAAAAATACAACGAGGAGCTGTCAAAGCTCTATGAAAAGGAAGGGGTCAACCCCACCAGCGGCTGTCTCACCACGCTGCTGCCCTTCCCCATCATGCTGGGCATTTACTACTCCGTCATCATGCCTCTGTCCAATACCCTGCACATCGCGTCGGAAACGGTGCAGAAGGCCACGGATTACATCTCTAAGATCCCCGGCATGACTTCCACCGGCGGCATTTATTCCGAGCTGCAGATCATCCGGAATTTCAGCGCCGTTCGGGAGAATCTGACCATGTTCAGTCAGGCGGACCTCGCGAAGATCGAGGATTTTTCCAAGGGCTTTAAATTTCTGGGACTGGACCTGCTCTCCACCCCTCGCGGCGCGGCATTCAGCACGTTGCTGTGGCTGATTCCCGTGCTTTCCTTCCTGAGCAGCTTTGCGTTCCAGATCTACACCATGATCTATCAGAAGAAGACGACGGGGCAGAATCCCCAAGGCTGTATGCTGGTACTGACCTTTGTCTTCCCCTTCCTGAGCCTTTGGTGGGCCTACACCATGCCCGCCGCCGTGGGTTTCTACTGGATCACCTCCTCTCTGACTAGCTGGGCTCAGAGCCTTGTGACCAACCGGTATTTCAGCGCCGCGCAGATGACCGCCAAGATCGAAGCGCAGCGGGCTGTGACTTTGGAATTGGCCGAGGCCGCTGTCCGTCCTCTGCCTGCTGCAGAGCAGAAGAAAATCGCCGACCGCTTGAGCGCCGGACAGAATCAGCAGGAGAAAAACGGGGCAAAGCAGGACAAGAACGCCAATAAGCAGGGAAAAAATAAGAAAAAGAGCGGTTCGGGTCCCAGTGATTCCAACGCTTATATAGGAACGAAAAAGTAAAGGAGAATCGACATGTTGAAAGAAGCTGTAGCCCAAGGCGCAACGGTAGAGGTCGCCTTTGCCAATGCCTGTCGGGAGCTGGGCGTGGACACCACGGAAGCGGAATTTGAAATTCTGGAAATGCCCACCAAGAAGACCTTCGGTATTTTTGGCGGCAGTCCTGCCAAGGTGAGAGCCTATATCGAGGAAAATGACGACCCGGCTCAGGCGGCGGCGGATTATCTGAAAGCCGTCCTCCGGGAGATGGGTCTGCCGGACGTGGAAATCGGTATTACCCGGGAAGAAGCCGGAGCAGCTCTGAGCCTTTCCGGCGAGGACATCGGCTTTATCATCGGACACCGGGGAGAAACCTTGGATTCCCTGCAATATCTGGCTTCTCTGGTGGCCAATCATGTGGAATCTTCCTACTACCGCATTACGCTGGACGTGGGAAATTACCGGGAAAAGAGAAAAGAAACGCTGGAAGCGCTGGGCAAGAAGATGGCACTCCGTGCCGTGAAGTATGGACGGAATAACGCCTTGGAGCCCATGAATCCCTATGAGCGCAGGATCATTCACACAGCCGTCCAGACGGTGGAAGGAGCAAAGTCTTGGAGCGAGGGCGAAGATATCCGCCGCCATGTGGTGATCGGCCCCGAGGGCGGCGAGCGTGCGCAGCGTCACAACAACCGCCACGGCGACCGCCGCAGCGACCGTCGCGGTGACCGTAGAGGATACAACAACCGCCGTGACAACCGGCAGAGCGGCAATCGTTCCGACAACACGCCCAGAGCGGAAGGACCGAAATCTGACGCCCCGGACATGCCCATCTATGGGAAGATCGAAGCGAAGAAGTAAAAAGACCTGAAGAAACTGAGGGGCGGTTTTTTAAGCCGCCCCTTTTTTGCAAAATCTTTTGTATGGATGCTGCAAGAAAAAGGAAGCTGCTTACAGTCGGGACAGACAAAAAGCTGCGGACAGGATAAACTTTTGGCGGGGACAGATAACAAGATGAACGAAAACAGCTTGAAATCGAGACAGGAAAGAACTATAGCGGCCATTTCCACCGGCTTTGCGCCGGGAGGGATCGGCATCGTGCGCATTTCCGGCAAGGACGCGAGGGTGATCGCCGACCGAGTCTTTCGCGGGATCAGCGGCAAAAAGATTGCCGATATGAAGGGCTATACCGCCCAGCTTGGCGGGGTGTTTTCCCTTGAGGAAAAAAAACGGAAAAAGCTGGACGACGCGGTGGCGCTGGTGTTTGCCGCCCCAAAAAGCTACACCGGCGAGGACGTGGTGGAGCTTTCGTGCCATGGGGGACTGTACGTGACAAAAAGGCTGCTCCGGGAAGTGCTGCGCGCCGGGGCGTCTCTCGCAGAGCCCGGAGAATTTACCCGCCGAGCCTTTCTCAACGGAAAAATGGATTTGACCCAAGCGGAAGCCGTGATGGGGCTGATCGGCGCCCAGAGCGAGCAGTCCGCCCGCACGGCAGAGGCCGGCAGCAGCGGACTACTATCAAAAAAAATCGAAGCAATTCGGGATGAGCTCACGGCCCTGACCGCCCATCTGGCGGCCTGGGCGGATTTCCCGGAGGAGGATGTTCCCGTGTTGGAGCAGACCGAGCTTTGCCGCAATTTGGAGCGCATGGAGGAAATGCTTTCCGCTCTGCTTGCCGCCTTCGATACCGGAAAAATCTTCCGGGAGGGCGTGGACACGGTCATTGCCGGGCGGCCCAATACGGGGAAATCCACGCTGATGAACCTGTTGACAGGACAGGAGCGCTCCATCGTGACGCAGTACGCCGGGACCACCCGGGACATTGTGGAGGACACGGTACAGTTGGGAGGGATCCCCCTGCGGCTGGCAGACACGGCAGGATTGCGCAGCACCGACGATCCGGTGGAAAAAATCGGCGTTTCTGCCGCAGAAAAGAGACTGAAAACCGCCCAACTGGTGCTGGCAGTCTTTGACGCTTCCCAGACGCTTTCGGAGGAAGATTTCGCTTGGATCTCCGCCTTGGACCCTGCCCGCACGGTGGCGGTGGTTAACAAAACAGACCTGCCGCAAAACTTAGACACGGCGGCCTTAGAACAAAAATTGCCCCATATGGTCTACCTTTCCGCCCTGACCGGGGAGGGCTTGGACACGCTGGAAAAAACCGTGGTGGACCTGCTGGGCGCAAAAGAATTCGACCCGGGAGACGGTGTGCTGTTCACCGAACGTCAGCGGGATTGTGCCTTTCAGGCGCTTTCCAACCTGAAAGCGGCAAAAGAAACGCTGGAGGGCGGACTGACGCTGGACGCAGTCACTGTCTGCATCGAAGATGCATTATCGGCGCTGTATTCACTGACCGGAGAAAAGATCTCCGACGAAGTGATCGACAGAGTTTTTGAAACATTTTGTGTGGGGAAATGACCCTGAAAAAAGGAGGGAGAGCGGTGGTTTGCTATGATGCGGGAAAAATCGACGTGGCGGTGATCGGCGCAGGCCATGCCGGAATAGAAGCCGGTCTTGCCGCCGCCAGACTGGGCTGCAAAACTTCTGTCTTTACCATCAATCTGGACGCGGTGGGAAACTGCCCCTGCAATCCCAGCATCGGCGGCACGGCAAAAGGGCACCTTGTCCGGGAGATCGACGCCCTGGGCGGCGAAATGGGCAAGGCGGCGGACGCCTGCACTCTGCAGAGCAGAATGCTGAATCTCGGCAAAGGCCCCGCCGTCCACTCCCTACGGGCGCAAATCGACAGAAACCTCTACTCCCAGACCATGAAGCACACCTTGGAGACCTGTGAGAATTTGGAATTGCGCCAAGCGGAAGTTGTCTCATTACAGCAAAAGGACGGCGGCTGGCTGTTGACCACGCGGCTTGGCGCGCAATATACCGCCGGGGCGGTGATTTTGTGTACCGGCACGTTTTTGGGCGGTAAAGTCTTTGTGGGAGACGTCTCCTACGAAAGCGGGCCGGACGGCATGTTCCCCTCTGCTTTTTTGCCCGATTCTCTGAGTGCGCTGGGCATTTCTCTCAGGAGATTTAAGACGGGCACGCCCGCCCGCGTGAGAAAATCCTCGCTGGATTTTTCCCGGCTGGAGGTGCAGTACGGCGATGAGCCGACAGTGCCCTTTTCCTACGACACCGAGGCGCCGCCGGAGAACAAAACGGTCTGCCACATTAGCTGGACAAACGATGAGACGAAACAGGTCATTTTGGAAAATATTCACCGCTCGCCTCTCTACTCCGGCATGATCGAGGGAATAGGGCCCCGCTACTGTCCCAGTATCGAAGATAAAATCGTGCGCTTTCCGGACAAGGAACGGCATCAGCTCTTTATCGAGCCTTGCGGGCTGAACACGGAGGAAATGTATCTCCAGGGCATGAGCTCCTCTCTGCCGGAGGACGTGCAGCTTGCCTTTTACCGTACCATTCCCGGTTTGGAAAATGCACAAATCATGCGAACCGCCTACGCCATCGAATACGATTGCTGCGATCCCCTGCAGCTTGACGCAACTTTGGAATTCCGCGACTTGCCCGGGCTGTACGGTGCAGGGCAGTTCAACGGCAGTTCCGGATACGAGGAAGCCGCCGCCCAAGGGCTGATTGCCGGCATCAACGCCGCCCGGAAATTGCAGGGAAAGAGCCGGTTTGTGCTGGACAGAGCCAGTTCCTATATCGGCACTTTGATTGACGATTTGATCACAAAGGGCGTCAGCGACCCCTACCGCATGATGACTTCCCGCTCCGAATACCGGCTGGTGCTGCGGCAGGACAACGCCGACGAGCGTTTGACCCCGCTGGGCAGGGAAATCGGACTGATTTCCGACAGCCGGTGGGAGAAATTCCAAAGGAAGCAAGGACAAAAAGAGCAGGAAATGCGCAGGGCGCAAAAGACGTTTTTCCCGCCCTCAGACGAGCTCAACGATATTCTTGTTTCACATGAAACATCGCCCGTGGCCACCGGCGTGAAGCTGGCGGATCTCCTCCGCCGCCCCCAGATCACCTATCAGGATTTGACAGAAATCGACCGGGAACGTCCCGACCTGCCGATTGCGGTGTTGGAAAGCGTGGAAATAGAATTAAAATATGAAGGGTACATTCGCCGGCAAAATGCGGACATCGAGGAAATGCGCCGGGTAGAGGGGAAGCGATTACCCGAGGATATCGATTACAGCAAAATCACCGGACTGCGGCTGGAGGCCATGGAAAAGCTCCAAAAGGTCCGCCCGGAAAACGTGGGACAGGCTGGAAGGATTTCCGGTGTCAGTCCGGCGGATATTTCTGTCTTGCTGATTTGGTTGTCTGCCCACGGCGGAAAGGAAACGTAATATGGCAAACTGGAAAGAGAATTTTATTTCCATGGCAAAGACCATGGGAATCAAGATCGCTCCCGCCCAGGCGGAGCAGTTTCAAGCATATTTGGAGCTCCTTTTGGAGTGGAACGAAAAAATAAATCTGACCGCCATTACAGACCCGGAAGAAGTGGCAGAGAAGCATTTTCTTGACAGCTTGACCCTCCTGACCTGCTGTAAAATCAAGGAGGGAGCAAAGGTCATCGACGTGGGAACGGGGGCAGGATTTCCGGGTATCCCGCTGAAAATCTTGCGCCCGGATATCCGGCTGACCCTTTTGGACGGGCTCAACAAGCGCCTGAATTTTTTGGGCGAGGTCTGCTCCTCGCTTGAGATAGAAGCGGAAAGAATTCACAAGCGGGCGGAGGAAGCCGGACTGGACAAAAAGATGCGGGAAAGCTACGACATTGCCACTGCCCGGGCGGTGGCGCCGCTGAATATTCTCAGCGAGTATTGCCTTCCTCTAGTAAAAATGAAAGGATATTTTCTCGCCATGAAAGGCCCGGGGGCAAAAGAGGAATTGGAACAGGCGGAGCACGCCTTGGACCTGCTGGGCGGCACAGACAGAAAGATTTTTTCGTTGACTTTGCCCACCGCCGGGGAGAGAAATATTGTTGTCGTGCAGAAAAAGGCCTTTACGCCGAAAAATTATCCCCGCCACGGCGGGACCATCACGAAGCACCCGCTGTGAGGGAAGCATCAAGCAAGGGAGGAACCATGGAACTGATCTTTCGGAAACCTACGGGGAAGGACTTGGACGCGCTGGACAAGGTGATGCTGGTCATCAGCGACAAAAGCGCCGACAGAGACAAAATGGGGCAGTTGATTGAGAAAATCAATACCGATCCCCAAAAATATCTGCTGGTGGCGGAGGATTCTTCCACCGGCACGATTTGCGGCAGTCTGCTGGGCGTGGTGTTTGAGGACATCTGCGGCGACTGCCGCCCGATTTTGCTCATCGAAAATGTGGCGGTGCTGCCGGAATATCAGAGAAAAGGCGTAGGAACAGCCATGTTTGAGGAAATCGAGCGGTGGGGGAAAGAGATGGACTGCCACTACGAAATTCTTGTCTCCGGCATGCAGCGTACCGGCGCCCACAAATTTTATGAAGCGCTGAATTTCTTTGAAGTAAAGGGATTTAAAAAGTATTTATAAAAATTTTTGAGCGCCGACAGGGTTCTACAAAAACCTGCGTTTCAGGGTGGTATACTGGGGCTACAGAAGGGACAAGCCAAGAAAAGAGGACCTTCTGAAACGGAGATGGAGGCAGGCGGATGTTTTCCAAGGACAAGCTAAAGCTCATAAAGCTGCCGGTTTCCAAAATCCAGCCCAACCCTTCCCAGCCCCGAAAGGAATTCAGAGAGGACGAGTTGGAAAGCTTAGCACAAAGCATCCGAGAAAACGGATTGCTCCAGCCCGTCACTGTGCGCAAAGAATCCGGGGGATATTATCTGGTTGCGGGGGAACGGCGTCTGCGTGCCTGCAAACTGGCGGGGCTCACCAGCATTCCCGCTCTTCTGACGGACTGCCGGCAGGAGGACAGCGCTGTGTTGGCGCTGCTGGAAAATCTCCAACGCAAAGACCTGCACATGTTTGAACAGGCCAACGCCATCGTCAATCTCTTGCGGGAGTGGCACATCACTCAGCAGGAGGCCGCGCAAAAGCTGGGCAAAAGCCAATCCTATCTGGCAAACAAAATGCGGCTTTTGAAGCTCAGCCCGGAGGAGCAGGAGGAAATTCTGGAGCACGACCTGACCGAACGCCACGCCAGAGCGCTTTTGCGCATCGACGATATGAGCCTGCGGCAAAAGACCCTGCGCACCGTCATCGACAAAAAGCTAAACGTTGTGAGAACGGAAGAACTGGTGGAGGCGGTGAAAAAACCGAAAATTACGAAAGAAAAAGCCCGAAGAACCTTTGTGGCAAAGGATATCCGGCTTTTTATCAACACCATAGATCACGCGGTGGACGCCATGAAAACCGCCGGGATCAAGGCGCACGCAGAGCGAAAGGAAACCGAAGAGTACATCGAATGTACCGTGCGCATTCCCAAGCCCGTGAGGGCACATTAGATTTGAGTACAAGTTTAACCCATTCCCTTATTCATTTCCCACAAGAAAGGACGGTCGGTATCAAAGCCGGCCGTCTTTTCTGCTTCCAGAGGGTCAAAAGATTTTGACCCTCTGGAAGCAGAAAATCACAAAACTTTTGACAAAGCTTGGTGATATTCACTGATTGAAATGCGAAAAACAACCCTGACGATTTTCTTTCACACGATCTTTTCCTCTGAAATTGCTGGTTTTTAGGTTTTTTTATTGCCTTTTCTCTTTCCCCGTGTTGACCGCACTTTGCTCCACCGCCGACAAGAATGTTTCACATGAAACAAAAACATGAAAATCACGGTAAAAACCCTTTTCTTTCGGGGAATAATGTGATAAGATAGGAAAACAGAGCGACAGGAAGTGAAAAAGGGAGGGAAAGAAATTCCCATGGGAAAGGTGATTGCGATCGCAAACCAGAAGGGCGGCGTGGGAAAGACCACCACGGCCGTCAGTTTGTCGGCGGCGTTGGGCGATAAAGGAAAAAAAGTGCTGCTTGTGGACGCCGACCCTCAGGGCAACACCACCAGCGGTGTAGGCGTTGACAGGCGAAGCTGCATTTTAAGCGCCTATGAGGTCATGATCGGCGGAGAAAAAGCGAAAAGCGCTATCGTGAAGACCGCCTTTAAAAATCTTGATCTTCTGCCCTCCAGCATTGACTTGGCGGCGGCGGAGATCGAGCTGGCCGGCAGGGAAAATCGGGAGGACACGCTGAAAAGCGCCCTGGCTTCCGTTCGGACGGAATACGATTTTATATTGATCGATTGTCCCCCGTCTCTGGGACTTATCACCACCAATGCCCTGAATGCGGCGGACACGATTTTGATCCCCATCCAGTGCGAATACTATGCCTTGGAGGGGCTGTCCCAGTTGATGAACACGGTGCGCAGAGTCAAGCGGCAGTATAACGACAGGCTGGATATCGAGGGTGTACTGCTGACCATGTACGACGGCAGATTGAATCTCACCCAGCAGGTGGTGGAGGAAGTAAAGAAATACTTCCCCCGCAAGGTGTTCAAGACGGTGATCCCCCGGACAGTGCGGCTTTCCGAAGCCCCCGGTTTCGGTCAGCCGGTGTTGTATTACGACCGCTCCTCTCGCGGTGCGGAAGCCTACAGTGAACTGGCAGCGGAAGTGCTGAAAAATAACAAGTAGCAGTTTGGAAAACCGACTGAGAAAAAGGAAAGGTAAAAAACAGGAAAGGTGTTGTTAGAATGAAAAAACGGGGACTGGGAAAAGGACTGGACGCCATTTTCGCCGAGAACAGCGCAGAATCCAACGACGGCGCGGTGACCCTCAAAATCAGCGAGATCGAGCCCAATCGGGATCAGCCCAGACGGGAATTTGACAGCGCGGCGCTCTCTGAGCTGGCGGATTCCATCTCCCAGCACGGCGTGCTGCAGCCCCTGTTGGTACGGCCCATCGTCAGCGGAGGGTACCGCATTGTGGCCGGCGAACGCCGTTGGCGAGCGGCCCGGATGGCAGGGCTTTCCGAAGTTCCGGCGGTGGTCCGGGAAATGAGTGATACCGAGGAAATGGTATTTGCATTGATCGAAAACCTGCAGCGGGAAGATTTAACGCCGCTGGAAGAAGCCAGGGGCTACCGGACGCTGATCGAGACCCAGGGCTTTACCCAAGAAGAAGTTTCCCAAACGGTGGGGAAATCCCGTCCGGCGGTGACCAACGCCCTGCGGCTTTTGAACCTGCCGGAAGACCTGCAGGAAATGCTGGAGGCGGGAAAACTTTCCGCCGGTCACGCCAGAACGCTTTTGAGCTTCAAGACCCCCGAGGATATGCGCAAGGGTGCGCAAAAAGCAGCTCAAGGCGCATCTGTCCGGGAGCTGGAAAACATGGCGAAGCGGCTGAGCGAGAGAAAAACTTCCTCCCCCGGCGGGGGGAAGAAAAATCAATATTACGAGGAAGCCCAACTGGCCGTGGGAGAATATTTAGGCAGGAAAGTCAAGGTCAGCGGCACGAAGAAAAAGGGCCTGCTGCAAATCGAATTCTACGGCGAGGAAGATTTGCAGAATCTTTTGAGCGAATTAAAGCTGCAAAAGAAGTAAATATCGTTGTAGACTAAGAAAGACTTGCTAAGGAGATATCATTGAAAAATATAGCGGCTCAGAAAGCCGAGACAAGGAGAAAAAGATGCTTGACATTAAATTGGTAAGGAGCAATCCCGATTTGGTGCGGGAGAATATCAAAAAGAAATTTCAGGACGAAAAGCTGCCTCTGGTAGACGAGGTGCTGACGCTGGACGAGCAGTTCCGGGCGTCGAAAGCCAGAGGAGACGAGCTTCGTCAGCAGCGAAACATCATCAGCAAGGAGATCGGCGCGCTGATGAAAGAGGGCAAGAAGGAGGAAGCGGAGGAAACCAAGCGCAAGGTGGCGGAGATTGCCGACGAGCTGGCCGCCATGGAGCAGAAAGAAGAGGAGATGACCGAGGAAATCCGCAAGAGAATGATGGTCATTCCCAATATCATCGACGATTCCGTGCCTATCGGCAAGGACGACAGCGAAAATGTAGAGCTGGAAAAGTTCGGCGAGCCTGTGGTGCCGGATTTTGAAGTCCCCTACCACACGGACATCATGGAAAAGGTAAACGGTATCGATTTGGACAGCGCCCGGCGCACCAGCGGCAACGGTTTCTATTACCTGATGGGTGACATTGCCCGGCTCCATTCCGCTATTCTGTCCTACGCCAGAGATTTCATGATCGACAAGGGCTTTACCTATTGCGTGCCGCCCTTTATGATCCGCAGCGACGTGGTCACCGGGGTTATGAGCTTTGCGGAAATGGAAAACATGATGTACAAGATCGAAGGTGAAGATCTGTACCTCATCGGCACCAGCGAGCACAGCATGATCGGCAAATTTATGGGCAATATTCTGGACCCCGACACCCTGCCCCGCACTATGACCAGCTATTCCCCCTGCTTCCGCAAGGAAGTGGGAGCTCACGGCATTGAGGAGCGGGGCGTGTACCGCATCCACCAGTTTGAAAAGCAGGAAATGATCGTGGTCTGCGAGCCAGAGGACAGCATGGACTGGTACCACAAAATGTGGAGCTACACCGTGGAGCTGTTCCGGTCGCTGGATATTCCCGTGCGCACGCTGGAGTGCTGCTCCGGCGATTTGGCGGACTTGAAAGTAAAATCCTGCGACGTAGAGGCCTGGTCGCCTCGGCAGAAGAAGTATTTTGAGGTGGGAAGCTGCTCCAATTTAGGCGACGCTCAAGCGCGCCGGCTGGGCATCCGTATCAAAGGGAAAGACGGCAACTACTTCGCCCACACCCTGAATAACACCGTGGTAGCCCCGCCCAGAATGCTTATCGCCTTCCTGGAAAACAATCTGCAGGCCGACGGTAGCATTAAAATTCCCCAGCCCCTCAGAATGTACATGGGCGGGAAAGAAGTTATCAAATAACGTGATGGAAGGACGGAGAGGCACAGATGTGCTTCTCCGTTTGTTATTGTGCAGGATGATATTATTTTAAAATAATGTCAAAAAGATTGCCTTGCGAATGCTTGGCGAAGCCCCCGTTTTCCAAAGGTTCCGAAACGACAGAAGGGGTTTCCTCAATAAGCAACAGATTTCCCCAAAAGTAGAGCAAAATCTGGCAAAAAATTTGGCAGTTCTTTAGGGGCGGAAAGGGTTGTAAAACGGAAATCCCGGTGTTATAATGCGTAGTTATAACATACCGGGGAAAAACCGGAGAATATCTGAAAATTTTGAAAGGAAGGCAGTTGAGGTTATGCTGGATGTAGAGTTTAAGGACAAGTTCGTAAAAGAAGGTTTGACCTATGACGATGTTTTGCTGATCCCGGCGGAATCCCACGTTTTGCCTGCGGAAACGGATCTCTCCACCAACCTGACCAAGAAGATCCGGCTGAACACCCCCCTCATGACCGCCGCCATGGACACCGTGACAGAGGCGGATATGGCCATTGCAGTGGCAAGAGAGGGCGGCATCGGCATTATCCACAAGAACATGTCCATCGAGGCCCAAGCGGATCAGGTGGACAGAGTAAAACGCTCGGAAAACGGCGTCATTGTGAACCCCTTCTTCCTCGCCCCGGACAACCTGGTGCGGGAAGCGGATGAAATTATGGGGCGCTTCAAAATCTCCGGCGTACCCATCTGCGAAGACGGCATTCTGGTGGGCATCATCACCAATCGGGACATGCGCTTCATGGAGGGCAGTGATTTCGACCAGCCCATCCGCAGCGTCATGACAAAGGATCACCTGGTGACTGCCCCCGTAGGCACCACCATGGAGCAGGCGCAGGAAATTTTGCGAGAGCATAGAATCGAAAAACTGCCTATCGTAGACGGCAACATGCGCCTGAAGGGGCTTATCACCATTAAAGACATTGAAAAAGCGGTGCGGTATCCCAATTCCGCCAGAGACGAAAAGAGCCGTCTGCTCTGCGGGGCTGCTATCGGCGCGACTGCCGACGTGCTGGACCGCGTGGCGGCGCTGGTCGAAGTACAGGTGGACGTGGTGGTGCTGGATTCCGCTCATGGCCACAACAGCGGCGTTTTGGAAGCCGTCGCCAAGGTGAAGAAGGCATATCCCGATCTGCAGGTCATCGCCGGAAATATTGCCACTGCCGAGGGCGCAAAGGCGCTGATCGACGCCGGCGCGGACTGCGTCAAGGTGGGCATCGGTCCCGGCTCCATCTGCACCACCCGCGTGGTGGCAGGTATCGGCGTGCCGCAGATTACCGCCGTATTCGACGCGGCGTCGGAAGCTGCCAAGCACGGCATCCCCGTCATTGCGGACGGCGGCATCAAGTACAGCGGTGACATCGTTAAGGCGCTGGCGGCCGGCGCGAATGTGGTCATGCTGGGCTCCATGGTGGCCGGCTGTAAGGAATCTCCCGGCGAGTATGAGCTGTATCAGGGGCGGCAATTCAAGGTCTACCGCGGCATGGGCAGCTTGGGCGCCATGAATAAGGGCAGCAGCGACCGGTATTTCCAAGGTGAACAGAAGAAATTCGTGCCCGAAGGCGTGGAGGGCAGAGTGCCCTACAAGGGGCCGCTGGCGGATACCGTGTTCCAGCTCATCGGCGGCCTGCGCTCCGGCATGGGTTATACCGGCTGCAAGAACATTCAGGAGCTGCACAGCAAGGCCCAGTTTGTGCGTATCACCGGCGCGGGCCTGGCGGAAAGCCATCCCCACGATATCCAGATCACCAAGGAAGCCCCCAACTATTCCGTGCTTTCCTAAAAGGGGAATGTATTGACCGGTTTTCGGGAATTTCTGACAACAAAAAAGCTGCCGTCCGTGATGGGCGGCAGCTTTTTCTTGTGGGGAAGATTATTGGGGATAGCGGGTCATCATATAGGTGGCGCTTTCAACTTCGGACTTTGTCAGCTTGCGCCCCCAGTGGATGGAGTAGTTGTAATTCCCCTCGGCGATGATCACGTGATCGTCGTGAACTTCCAAAACAATTACGGAATGGGTGTCGTTATTGATGCGCAGGATATCACCCACGCGGACGTCTTTCAGGGAGACGGGCTTGATCATCCGGGCGGGCAGACTGCCGAACGCCGCGTCGCTCAGCAGGAAGGCAAAGCCCGCGCAGCCTCCGCCGCCGCTGAAAATGCCGCCCTTCCAGTAATAGAAGTTGTCGTTTGTCCAGGGACGGCCCTCATAATACTCGTCCTTCAGGGCAATCATGCTGGCATACACTTCCTCTGCCGTGGGGCCCTTGTCTGCAGGTTCTTCCCCTGTGCTGGGGTCTTCTCCGGTACCGGGCTCTTCGCCGGTGCCGGGATCTTCCGTATCTCCACCGTCGCCGGGGGTATCGTCATCTCCGGGGGCAAGATCGGGATTGAGCCATGTTTCAAACTTCATCAGAATCTGCGCAAGCTGGGCACGGGTGGCGGTTCCCTTGGGGCTGACATGAGTAGCGTCAGTGCCGGAAATCATGCCGTTAGTGATTGCCCACGCCATGGCGTTCTTGGCATAGGAACTGGTCTGCGAAGCATCGCTGAAAGCGTTCAGCTTGGCAAGGTCAATCTTGTCGATGGTGGTTGTCGTGCGTCTGAAATTGTACAGCATGGTGGCAGCCTGTTCCCGGGTGATATTGGCGTTGGGCGAGAAGGTCGTTGCAGAAGTACCGCTGGTGATCCCTTTACGGTAAGCCCATGCAACCGCCTTGGCGTACCACTGGGAAGCGGGTACGTCGGTGAAGGGCAGGGAGGCAACATTTTCCGTCGTACCGTGGGTCGTGTCCATGTTGTACAGCACCTTGACCATCATGGCGCGGGTGACTTTTCCGTTGGGGTTAAAGGTGGTGTCGGACGTGCCGCTCATCAGCTTTTTGTTGTAGCAGAAGTCAACGGCTTTTGCGTACCACTGATTGGCGGGTACGTCCTTGAAGGGCGTAGCAGCCGAAGCAGGGATTGCCGTTCCCAGGACGAGCAGGAGCGCCAGCAGCAGGCTTACGATTTTCTTTTTCATATCCTCATCATTTCCTTTGCGAAAAATTTTTCGGTCCGTAAAGCAACGGGGCTCAACTCTCGTTGCCCAACAAGTATATGGCGGAAAAGCGGGAAAGTCAATGGAAATCAAAGGTAAGATCCGCTCTGTCCCGCAATACGGAAAAAAAGAAAAAAAAGGAAAATCCTTTCCCAAATATTTGGAAACGGGTTGACAAATAATAAAGGGTACAGTATAATGAATACCGCTTTACTGGATCGTTACCCGGTAAAGCGAAGATATGGCGGCATAGCTCAGTTGGCTAGAGCATTCGGTTCATACCCGAAGTGTCGATGGTTCAAATCCATTTGCCGCTACCAACGGCCCGGTGGTCAAACGGTTAAGACACCGCCCTTTCACGGCGGTAATACGAGTTCGATTCTCGTCCGGGTCACCACGCAATCAACAACGCCGGACTCGAGTGCTCGAGTTCTGCGTTGTTCTTATCTAAGGGCAACGGGAGCCGAACCCCGAGCCGGTTTTTACGGGTTTTTGCCCGAAACGGAGGAATAGCTTATGAAAAAGCGGATCATAGCGCTGCTGCTGGCAGGGGTGCTTCTGCTGTCGCTGACAGCCTGCGGAGGCGGTACCGTCGGGCGGGTGCCCCAGCTTGTGACGGCGGAGGACACTGCAAGCGGCGTGGAAGGGGCCTCCCGAACCAAACCGGACAGCACAAATTATGAGGACACCCTGATCGGACTGTGTTCCTATATGGAAGACGGCGGAGCGGTGGTGAAAGACGAGGAAGCGGTTTCCTTTGAAGACGGCCGGGTGGTGTTCCATCAGGACAACATTACCAGCTTTGTGGAGATGTCCTACAAGGAGATCGGCGCCGTCGGCGGCTACCGGTATCAGTTCACCTACAACGGCAGTACCGTCCAGGCGGAATTTTATGCCTTCGATCTTGACGATCTGGATGAAAAAGGACAGGACTGTCTCTCCAGTACGAAAGAAAAGGGCTTCTTCGTGGTACTGGGCAATAAGGTTCCGGCCTTGCTCCACCCCAACGGGAAATACCTCATGATTTACACCGATTCAAAAAAGGACGAAAAAAACGAGGCGCAGAAACAGTGGGCAGAGGATTTGTTCCGCAGTTTTCAAGCATAATTGACAGGAGAAAGACTTGCAGTGATGCAGGTCTTTTTTGCGTGAGCTTTTCATTCTGATAAATGAGGGAAAGAAGGCATATCATGCGGAATTTTCTTGGCATGAGAGGACACAAGGGAAGTTTTGAAATCGACATGACCCACGGACCGCTGTTGGGGAAAATCGTGAAATTTGCCATTCCCTTGGCAATCTCCGGCGTGCTGCAGCTTCTGTTCAACGCTGCGGACATCGTGGTGGTAGGGCGTTTCGCGGGCAGCAGCGCACTGGCGGCGGTAGGCGCCACCGGCGCGCTGATCAATTTGATCGTCACCCTGTTTATGGGGCTTTCCGTGGGCACGAACGTGCTGGTGGCCCAGTATTACGGGGCAGGCAATCAAAAGGATCTGAGAGAGACGGTACATACTTCGGTGCTGGCAAGCCTGATTTTCGGCGTAATCCTGATCGCCGTGGGCATTGCGCTGGCGCGGCCCGTGCTGAGCGCCATGGCAACGCCTCCTGACGTATTGGATCAGGCGGTGCTGTATATGCGCATTTACTTTATCGGCATGCCCGGACTGATGCTGTACAATTTCGGCGCGGCGATTTTACGCGCGGTAGGGGACACCCAGCGCCCGCTGTATTTCCTGCTGCTGGCAGGGGTGATCAACGTGCTGCTGAACCTGTTTTTCGTCATCGTCATGGGACTGGGCGTGGCGGGCGTAGCCATCGCCACTTCTGTTTCTCAGGCGGTTTCCGCCGGGCTGGTGCTTTGGTGTCTGGTGAAATCCGACAGCATTTACCGGGTGGACCTGAAAGATCTCCACATCAAAAAAGACAAGCTGTTGAAAATGGCAAAAATCGGATTGCCCGCCGGTATTCAGGGAGCTTCCTTTTCCATTTCCAACGTGTTGATCCAGTCCACCATCAATTCTTTTGGTTCCATCGCCATGGCGGGCAACACCGCCGCTGCCAATATCGAGGGCTTTGTGTCCACCGCTATGGACGCCTTTTCGCAAGCGGCCATGTCTTTTACCGGGCAGAATCTGGGCGCGAAGAAGCTGAATCGGGTCAATCGTATTTTGGTGTTATGTTTGACCTTGGGCGTCAGCATCGGGCTGGTACTGGGCGTGGGAGCGTACTTTGCCGGACCCGCCCTCTTGGGCATCTATTCCGGTGACGCTGAAGTCATCGCCTTCGGACTGCGCCGGCTGGCCATTGTCTGCGCCTGTCAATGCGTGGGCGCGCTGATGGGCAACATGGTAGGCGTACTCCGGGGACTGGGAGCTTCCTTTATTCCCATGGCGATTACCATTACCTTTGTCTGCGGCTTCCGCGTCGTTTGGCTTTATACGGCGTTCGCCGCTATGCCCACGTTGGAAATGCTGTACATTTCCTATCCCATCACCTGGGCGCTGGCAGCCGGATTTGACTTTATCTGCTATCTCGTGGTGAAAAAGAGGTTGGCCAAAGAACTGGGAGTCAGTTTGAAGCCTCAAAAAGAATAGAACGGCAAACGAAAACCGGGAGGAAGCTTTCATGAATTGGAAGAAAAAGGGAAAAGAGAGAAAAAGCTCCTATGAGATCGATATGACCAACGGCCCGCTGTTGGGGAAAATTGTGAAATTTGCCGTTCCGCTGGCGCTGTCCGGTGTGCTGCAGCTACTGTTCAACGCCGCCGACATGGTGGTGGCCGGGCGCTTCGCGGGCAGTCAGGCATTGGCCGCGGTGGGCTCTACCGGTGCTTTGAATATGCTGATCGTCAATCTGTTCATTGGCCTTTCCGTAGGCGTCAACGTGCTGGTGGCCAGATACTACGGCTCGGGGCAGGCGGGAGAGCTGAACGACACGGTCCACACCGCCATCCTCACCAGCCTGATTTCCGGCCTGCTTCTGATCTTCATCGGCATTGGGCTGTCCAGACCTCTGCTTACCCTGATGGACACCCCGGCGGACGTCATCGACGAATCCGTGAAATACATGCGGATCGTCTTTGCCGGTATGCCGGTTTCCATGCTGTATAACTTCGGCGGCGCGATTTTGCGGGCCGTGGGCGATACCCGCCGGCCTCTGTATTTTCTCACCATCGCCGGCGTGGTCAACGTGTGTCTGAACGTATTCTTCGTGGTGGTGCTCCAAATGGGTGTGGCCGGCGTGGCCACTGCCACCGTGATTTCCCAGACCATCTCCGCCGCTCTGGTATTGTGGTGCTTGGTGAAAACCGACGCCGCCTACCGGGTGGATTTGAAGAAACTGCGCATTTCTAAGGGAAAACTCCTCCAGATGATGAAGATCGGCATTCCCGCCGGCATTCAGGGAGCCACCTTCTCCGTGTCCAATGTGGTGATCCAGTCCACCGTCAACACCTTCGGCTCTTTGGCCATGGCGGGCTCCACCGCCTGCGGCAACATCGAGGGCTTCCTCTGGACGGTGGTGGACGCCTTTACCCAAGCCGCCCAGAGCTTTACCAGCCAGAACTACGGCGCGAAAAAGCCGGAACGGGTGGGCAGGGTGTTCTTCATCTGCCTTTTCATGGCCATGGCCCTCAGCTTCGTCATGGGCGGCACGGCTTATCTGAACGGCTCCGCTCTGCTGAGCCTGTACACCTCGGACAGCGGCGTCATCGAGTACGGTCTGCGCAGAATGCTTTTGAGCTGTGTGCCCTATTTCACCATCGTGCTCATGAATATCCCGGTGGGTATGCTCCGAGGACTGGGTTCCTCTCTGGTGACCATGGTGATGTCCATCATCGGCACCTGCGGCTTGCGGATCGTTTGGATCTACACCGCGTTCGCCCTGAATCCCACTTGGGAAATGCTGTTCCTGTCCTATCCCATTTCTTGGCTGGTGACGGGCATTTTCCAGCTCATCGCCTATTTCATCATAAAAAAGAAAGCCTTCGCCCGATTGGAAACTGCGAAAGCTCTCGAATCTGTGAAATAAATGCGGCTCAGTCTATGTACTGAACGTCGGTTTTCTCCAACAGCTCCGCATATTTGAAGCAGCCGGGATCGTGGTCGTTGATGATGCCACAGGCCTGCAAATGGGAAAATAGGGTAATGGAGCCCAGATATTTGAAGCCCCGCTTTTTCATGTCCTTGGCGATGCGGTCGGAAAGCTCGTTGCGGGTTTCATATTCCCCTTTCTGGTGTTTGCGGTAGACCATGGTCTTTCCCCCGGAAAAACCCCAGAGGTATTGATCAAAACTGCCGTACTCCTCGATGATCCCCAAAAAGCATTTTGCGTTATTGATAATGGCGTTTACCTTCCCCCGGGAGCGGATCATGCCCTCGGTGTTTAAGATACGTTCCACATCCGTTTCGGTATATTGAGCGATTTTTCGGAAGTCGAAATTGTCAAAGCACTGCCGGAAAATTTCCCTCTTTTTCAGCATCAGCGACCAGCTCAAGCCGCACTGCATGGCTTCCAGCATCAGGTATTCAAACTGTTTTCCGTCGTCGTGGACGGGCTCTCCCCATTCCTCGTCGTGATATCGTTCCATCATGCCGCCGTCCAGGCACCAGGCGCATTTTTTCATTTTTTTACCTTTGCTCCTCGTTGGTTTTTATCTTGGAGATAGCGTATCATAATTCACACGGAAAAGCAAATTGAAAGAAGCTGTCCCGTACAGACAGCTTCTTTTTTCAAATGGCCGTTATATCAGCAGGCGCAGCTTTGGCTGGGCGTAGTCTCCCTCGCACGTATGGATGTAAATGTTTTCCGCTTCAAACAGCGCTTTTTGCAGAAGCTGCCTTGCCTCCTCCGGCGGAGCGTCAATCGCCTTAGACGCGGCTCTGCAAAGCAAGGAGTACATTTTTTGATAGTCTGCCATAGATTACACCCCCAAGGGCAGTATAAAACATTTTTCAAAATTACGCAAGTGCGTATACGCGGTTGCGAATAAAAGGATACTATCACCTTGAGGTGATCGTATGGCAGTAAAAGATATGGTGGTACAGCGTTTCCAAGCGCTGTGCAGGGAGAGAGGGATCAAACCGAACGAGCTGGCAACG
>JAFLRP010000043.1 GCA_022511515.1 Acutalibacter sp. | reverse complement strand
GAACACCGAAGTCAGCAACCGTGAAAGGGAGAAATTTTATGAAAAAGAGCCAGCTCCCCATTCTTGAGAATGGAAAGCTGGCTCTGCGTTCAGTATGTCTGGCTCACTCGCTTAGTACCATTTTCAGTTGTACCACGTCTATCCGAATTTCTTTTTTGCATTTCGGGCAGTACAGCGGGAATTTTACAAGAACGGTATCCCCATATACCTTTATTCTTGTTTTGCCGCTGCATACAGGACAATGCAACCAAAAAGATTTGTTTCGATTGTCATCCACTATTTTGTGCCTCCGGGATTGCGATAAGCTCTGTGTCTATGCGACTGGCTCTTTGATACGACAATGTGAGTATCTGATTCTAAACCTAACTCTCCCAAAGAGGGCATTTTAGGTATGTGTCGTATTCCCCTTCGCGCCAAGAATGTCTCTCGTGTACATAGATATAATCAGGATCTTCGGAATCGTAGAATACCTCGCGTCCTTCCTGTGGGTAGTTGGTTTCCAAATCATTCACAGGAATGGCATCATCTCCGATATAGTGCAGACGTCCCACCAACTCACAGCCCTCTGGCAATTCTTTCAACACCTCGATCCCTTCGCTGTACCCGGGCACAAATTGATAGGATTCTCCGTTCCATATAATTCGGCAAACGCTGAGCTCGGAACTGGTGAAACGAACATAGGCGTCTTCAAACCAATCCGTCGTCATCAGGACATAGACGGCTTCCGGCGTTATTTTGCTGGTGTATATCGTCCCCGACGCGGCAAAGCCCGCTTTCATTTGGCAGTCTTCCGTTGCCTCCGATTCCGTGACGGAGGATATCCTGCCGTACTCCGCGTACCCTTCGGGAAGATATGTTTCGGGCCGTCCGGGGATCACATGCGACATGCCGCTCCAATAAAAAACCGTACCGTCAGCCAGCAATTCCGGCCGTATCCCTCCGGGCAGTGTTCCGCACCCTACGCCCCCTCCATCGGGAGGCTCTGAAGCGGATGCGGGTTCGCTTCCATTGAGGGGCTCCCAGTTTGGGGCAATGACATTTGATAGGGCGGCGGTCACCGCGACGACCAGACAGACGCACGCCGCCATAATCCCCCATTTGACCCAAACGGGCTTACGAGCGTTTTCCTTTACCGAGTAGTTCGCGGCTTCTTCAATATGCCGCGTGCCGATATTGCTGATCGCGTCAGAAATCGTTGTCGCTTTCGTCATAATTCAAATCCCTCTCTTTTTAGATGCTTTTTCAGCTTATTCCGTATCCGGGAAAGGCGGACGGATACATTGTTATGACTGGTTTGGAACCTCTCCGCAAGCTCTGAAATGCTGTCTGAGTACCAATACCTGCGCACGAACAGCACCCGGTTTTCCTGATCCAACGTATCAAGGAAACGGTCAATTTGCCGGGAAAGTTCCTTCGCGGAAATTTCCTGCTCCACCGCAGCAGAAGCTACGAGGCTGTTTTCCAACTCTTCCAACGCCTCGTCATAATAGCTGTTGCGCTTTTCGGAGGTGTTCGCATGGTATTTGGCGATGGCAATATTTCGGGCAATGCGGAAAACGTATGCCCGCAGTGGGTCGGGCTTTTGCGGCGGTATGGTATTCCATGCCGCAAGGTATGTATCGTTTACGCATTCCTCTGCATCAAGCTCATTTTTCAAAATGTTCCTTGCAATCCTGCTGCAAACTGCCCCATATTTTGCCGATAGCTCGATAATTGCATCTTCTGCACGCGCACAAAACAACTCAATAATTCTGCTGTCCTCTAACAAGTTTCCGCCCCCCTTCACCTATGTACTATGGATTTGACGGCAAATCTTACAGCAAAATTTTTTCAAAAAGAATTTTGTGGTGATTGCGAAGTTTGCTGCTGCCCAAAATTCCAGTTTACAGTATATCATACAGTGAGGAAGCAGCAAGATGATAAATCGGAAATACGTCTCACGGTGAGACGCATTTCCCCCAATCAAAAATCTCATTGACAGTATAGCTTTTAAGGAATATCATAGAGACGGAGAGGGAAAGCTATGTTTGAAGTTGAGTTCTACACGCTGCCGGATGGCAAAAGCCTGTCAAGGATTTCCTCGACGGCTTAAAGCCGAAAATGCGCGCAAAGGCATTGTATGGCTTGTCCGTGCTTGAGGAATACGGGAACGCCTTGCGGGAGCCGTACTCCAAGCCGATAGGCGACGGCCTGTTTGAGTTGCGGATCAAGTTCGCGAGCGACATTACGCGCATCTTCTACTTCTTCATCGTGGGGAACAAAATCATACTGACAAGCGGCTTTGTGAAAAGGACGGCAAAGACGCCGCCGAGTGAGATCAAGCGTGCGAAGGACTATAAGGACGACTATGAACGGAGGCACCGTAATGAGTGAATTGCAAGATTATTTGTGGGAACAGATGAAAGATCCCGAATTTGCCGCGGAATATGAAAAGCTACGCCCGGAGTACGAGGCGATTCGTGCCATCATCAGCGCGCGTCTGGAAAGCAAGATGACACAAAAGGAGCTTGCCGAAAAGACCGGCATCCGGCAGTCCAACATCAGCCGGATCGAAAACGGCACGAGCAGTCCCACGGTTGATACGCTGGCTCGCCTCGCCGCGGGGATGGGAAAGGTTCTCAAAATCGAGTTTGTGACTGACAGCTCCGCTGGGTAAGGCGTTGAGGAGTCGGAAATGCGTCTCACGGTAGGACGCATTTCCGCGAAACGCACCCACCTCTCATAACGAACAAAAGACGGCGCAAGCCGTCTTTTGTGGTATGCTCCCCCTTGATGACAAAAGCGCCGACGGTCTTTGCCTGTCAAGGCCCGCGCCGCGAGCGGCGCGGCTCGTCTTGGCCTTGACGGGCAAAGGGCGGCGGTGTACGATCCGGCGACAGGGGAGCATACCGCTCTATAGCGTCTCCTTGACCTTCAGCCACGCTTCGCGGGCCAGTTCTGCCGCCTTTTGGATTTCTTCCTCGCTGACGCTCCCTCTTGCGTTCGCCCAATATGCAAGCTGATTGATGTTGTTGCCAATCGCTGACAGTTCGCGCAGCAAGGCGGCATATTCTTCGGGCGGATGCGGGCGGATTTCTATGCCGACTATGACGTGCCGGATCAATGCGCTGATGCTGAGGCCGGATTGTCCGCATTGTTTCAGCAACCGCCTATACTCGGTATCATCCAGCCAGAGGCCGATAAAATGATCTCGTTTTCTCACGGTGTCCTCCTTTCTTCGGACAATAAAAAATACGTCTCACGGTGAGACGTATTTCGTGGAGATGGGGTATTAGGGGGCTGTCGCCCCCTAACAAGTGGGCGTTTGTGTTTAACAAATGCCATACTTGCTGTTACAAGGCCGCTTTTCGTGACCTTAG
>JAFLRP010000042.1 GCA_022511515.1 Acutalibacter sp. | reverse complement strand
GAATGGAGAGTTGGACGAAAATCCCTTTGACAAACTTCACATCCGCATCCAATCACCGAAGCAGCTCCCTCGCATCATACCGGAGCAGACCGTACAAGCTCTTTTGCAAAGCGCCTATGATTCTTATGTATCAGGCTGTCGGGAAACTTTGCGGGATATTGTGGTTCTGGAGCTTCTGTTCAGCACCGGTCTTCGAGTATCGGAATTATGTGCGCTGTCAAAAGACAGCTTTCAGTTAGGCGATAGCGAGCTGCGGCTTCTGATTAACGGGAAGGGGCGAAAAGAACGGGTCATCGAAATTACAACGGCTGAGCTTCTCCATCTCCTTAAAATCTATTGTAGTGAATTTTCCAAAGAAATCGAAGATCAGAATAGTATACTGTTCAACCGAAGGGGGCGTCCAATTTCTCCGCAGTCAGTTAGGCGAATAATCAATAATTATCTGAAACAAATCGGTATGAATAGTCATATCACTCCCCATATGTTTCGCCACACATTTGCCACCTCCTTGCTGGAGGCCGGTATGGATATACGGTACATTCAGTCACTGCTTGGCCACAGCTCTATCTCCACCACACAAATTTATACTCATGTGACTGCTCGCCAGCAGACGCTGCTGCTGGCTGAGAAGCATCCAAGGGGCAAAATGACGTTCTCACTCTGTTAAACCCAAAGGCCACCAAATTCTGGTGGCCTTTTCATATTCAATAGATAATTAGATATTATCTATTAACAGCTTACAACATTTCCCTTAAAACTTCAACCCATTAATCCAAAATATCTGGACATTTATTTATAGGGAACCCCCATTTTAGGTTGACAAGAAAGAAACTTGCAGACATACTACAATAAAAGTATGTTTGAGGATTCCTTCAACAGCCATAACGCCATCATCACGCTATGGGTGATGATGGCGTCAAAAAATTTAAATAGAACTAGCTTAAAGGCTTTACCTTCGGCAAATGACTCCGCAGGCAATTTTGATTCCCGCGTTGCCGGCTGGCTGGGAGTGAAAGTCATCGGGGCCACTGTGGATCACAACCGTCCGTCCAACGATATCCCGCACACAAAAACGGTCTGTCCGCACGGCCAGATATGCTCCTCCGTTGCACAGCATCAAAGGTGGAAGGTCTCCCGCATGATTGGGATGCGGGGCATTGGTCGGATTATAATGCCCTCTGGTATCGGAAAAACCCTCTCCGGAACAATCTCCGCCCTCATGAATATGGAATCCAAAGAAGTCCGGTCCACTCTCCTGGGGAAGTCCGGCGATATTCGCCACAACCAAAACACATCCACGCTCCTGATAAAACCGAACCTCTCCAGAAAGACCCGGCGCTTCAGAACCACCCCTTATACAAGCGATCGCTTCCGGGCAAGCAGAACAATTCCGCATTGTATCACCTCATATCCAGCCTATGCGTGGAAGACGAGACTCGTGCAGTGCTAATGCGGTTATCGTGCAGACAACAGATAAAGCGAATCGTTTTCCTGCTTTCGGATACCCTATTGACCAGAACGAAAACGACCCTATTCCGGTGTTAAAAAGGAGAATCCGAAGATGGCAAACCGATTGGCGGCGGAAAAATCACCCTACCTTCTACAGCATAAGGACAATCCGGTCGACTGGTATCCGTGGTGCGAGGAGGCGTTTCAAAAGGCCAAAGGCGAGGATAAGCCGGTTTTTCTAAGCATCGGCTATTCGACCTGCCACTGGTGCCATGTGATGGCCCGTGAATCCTTTGAGGACGCGGAAACCGCCCGCCTTTTGGACGACTTCGTCTGCATCAAGGTGGATCGGGAGGAGCGTCCCGACATCGATGCGGTCTATATGAGCGTCTGCCAAGCCCTGACCGGCTCGGGCGGGTGGCCGCTGACCGTATTCGTGACGCCGGATCAAAAGCCCTTCTTCGCCGGAACCTATTTCCCGAGGACGAGCCGATATGGACAGCCGGGGCTTCAGGAGCTACTGCGGCAGATTACGCGACTTTGGAGATCCGACTGGGAAAAGCTGTTCGAGACCGGCAATCAAATCACCGCCGCGCTTCAGACCGCTCAGCCACAGGCGGCAGGGACGCCCAGCCGCGACCTGCTTCGGGAAGGATACCGCCTGCTCCGTCAAAGCTTCGATTCCGTTTGGGGCGGCTTCGGACGCGCCCCGAAATTTCCAGCGCCTCACAACCTTCTCTTTCTGATGCGCATCGCAGAGGCGGAAAAGGAATCGGACGCTTTGCGGATGGCGGAACGTACCTTACAGACCATGTCCGCGGGCGGGATTTTCGACCACATCGGCGGCGGCTTCTCCCGGTATTCCACAGATGAAAAATGGCTCGTGCCCCACTTTGAAAAGATGCTCTACGACAACGCCCTGCTGATTCTGGCCTATCTGAAGGCCTTTCAACTGACGCAAAAGCAGCAGTACGCGGACACCGCGAGACAGACAGCGGATTATATTTTGCGTGAGCTCACCGATCCCCAAGGCGGGTTCTACTGTGCTCAGGACGCGGACAGCGACGGCGTGGAGGGGAAATACTATGTGTTTACGCCGGAGGAAGTGACGCGCGTTCTTGGCGAGACGGACGGACTTCAATTCTGCCAACTCTACGATATCACAACTGCCGGAAATTTTGAGGGCGGAAGCATCCCCAACCGCATCGGAAAGCCCGGCCCGGCGTGGGACGCCGATGACCCGCGGCTGCTGCGCCTGCTGGAATACCGAAAATCGAGAACACGGCTCCATTTGGATGATAAGATCCTGCTCTCTTGGAACGCGTGGACGATCATGGCCTTGGCGGCGGCAGGCGGCATTCTGAGCGATGACCGCTATTTAGACGCGGCCATCAAGACACATGCCTTTATTCAATCGGCCATGGCAGATGAATCGGGCCGCCTGTTCCACCGTTTTTGCGACGGGGAGGCGGCCCATGACGGGCAGCTTGACGATTACGCCGCCTATTCCCTCTCACTGCTCGAGCTCTACGGCAGAACCTTTGGCGTAAGCTATCTAAAAGAAGCCGTCCGCTGCGCCAAACGGATGCTGGAGCTGTTTGAGGATAAGGATGGAAGGGGCTTCTATATGACCGCCCACGACGCGCAGCCGCTGATCGCCCGTCCCAAGGAGATTTATGACGGCGCCATTCCATCCGGGAATTCCACCGCCGCCATGGTGTTGGAGCGCTTAGCCGGACTGACGGGAGAGCCGCTCTTTCGAGAATCCGCCGACCGGCAGTTTGCGTTTTTGGCCGGTCAAGTCAAGGACTACCCCGCCGGGTATTGCTACGCCCTGCTGGCTATGTCCGGGGTGCTGTATCCCCATCGGGAGCTGCTCTGTACCGGAAACCATACCCCCGGCGAGGTCGTTTCTTATATTCGGGCCAACCCGGCTCACAACCTGAGCATACTGTATAAGTCCAAGGAGAATGAAGCGGAGCTTGCCGATCTTGCCCCGTTTACCAAAGCCTACCCAACATCG
>JAFLRP010000041.1 GCA_022511515.1 Acutalibacter sp. | reverse complement strand
CTTTGCCCCGAGCCGGAGCGGTGGGTCGCCGCTCATTGGGAAGGGGATGTCAAAGACGATTTCAAGTCCACGCTGCACATTGTGGCTGTTGACCGAGGCGGACTGCTGGCGGATGTGACACAGCAGCTTTCCAGTCTCCACATATTCCTTCATTCTTTGAACGCCCGGCAGGAGCGGAACAGCGATAACGCCTTTATTTCCGCCACCATCTCCATCAACGGCCTACCCCAGCTCCAAAGCATTATCGAACGCCTCTCCAAAATCCCCGGCGTGATTTCGATAGATAGGTCGTAACAATGGGAGAAAAGGGGTGCATGGGCTTTTCCAACCATGTTCCTGTTGCGCAGGCTAATGTCAGCCTATCCCAACCGCCATGTTGCGCAATTTGCCTTTTAGGGGGCTTCGTCCCCTATGACCTGACAAAGGGAGGTTAGTCTGCGGCATTCGGCAAGTTTCTTGAGGACAGAAGTCTCCTTGTGGAGAAATCTCTCTGCAGGAAAGTTGGGACTTTCTCATCTTTGAAAAGAGACGCATACTTGCGGTTTGCGTCGGGTCCTTTAAGGTGCGCAGCACCCTAAAAGCGTTTTCGCATACGGCAGCACTGGAAAAAGGGTGGCTATCAGCATATGCGAAAGCAGTAACTTCGTGAAAAATATCTTCAACAAGGAATCTTTTTTGCAATTTGAATCGAGGTGAACTCTATGCTGCTCCGATTGTCCGGGCATTCCTTTCGGTATGAGTGCGAAAATCTCTGCCGGTTGTTTTTTCCTTACAGTCCTGTGCGGGTCACCGAAGAGGGTGGACCTGAACCCAACGAGCCTTGGGCTTTTACCGAGGTGCAGACTCCAAGCGGCATAGAAAAGACCCCCGGGACATATCTCTATAAGGTTAAAGTTTCCGACGGCAAAAGCGTTTTAGAGCGCGCCCATACTGCGCGGTTGCTGGAAGAATACGCCATGACCAACCTCTTGTACACCGCCTTTGCGGAGCTGACCGGCTACACTCCCGCTTGGGGAATGCTGACAGGCATCCATCCGGTGAAGCTCTTGCGCCAATATTGTGAGGATTTGGGAGAACAGCAAGGGATGGAAAAATTCCGCAGCAGGGGGCACGTCAGTGAGCAAAAAGCGGACTTGGCCTTCCGGGTGCTCCGCGCTCAAAACCCGGCAGTGACCGCCCTTTCAGAGAACGATTTCAGTCTCTATGTGTCCATTCCTTTTTGTCCCACCCGCTGTTCCTACTGTTCCTTTGTGTCCCAAAGCGTGGAGCAGTCCAAAAAGCTGATGGAACCCTACTTCGACCTGCTTCTTTTGGAGCTGGAAAAGACGGCGCAGGTCACCAAATCGCTGGGACTGACACTCTGCACGGCCTATATCGGCGGCGGCACGCCCACCACACTGTCGGCAGAGCAGCTTTCCCGGCTGTGCGCGAAAATCAAATCCGAGTTTGATTTCTCCCGCTGTACGGAATTCACCGTGGAAGCGGGCAGACCCGATACCATAGACAGAGAAAAACTTATGGCACTGAAAGCCGCCGGTGTGACCCGGATCAGCATCAATCCCCAGTCCCTGTCCGATCAGGTGCTCCGAAATATCGGGCGCAGGCATACCGTGCAGGACGTGCTGGACGCCTTTGAACTGGCAAAGCAGGCGGGCTTTCAGGAGATCAACGCCGATCTGATCGTCGGCCTGCCCGGAGACAATCTATCCGGCTTTCAGAAGACCTTGGACGGCGTGATCGCCTTGGGAGCGGCCAATGTGACGGTCCATTCTCTGGCTCTCAAACGCTCCGCCCGGCTGGTTTCCGAGGGCGGGGACCTCTCTCTCCACAGCAAGGGGGAGGAGACGGCAGCCATGGTGGACTATTCCATCCGCCGGTTGACAGAGGAGGGTTACGATCCCTATTATCTCTATCGGCAGACCAGAATGGCGGGAAATCAGGAAAATACCGGCTGGGCCAAGCCCGGAACGGTGTGCCGCTACAACGTGTATACCATGGACGAATCCAATTCCGTCATCGCCTGCGGAGCAGGGGGCGTTACCAAATTGAAGGATCCCTACAGCGACAGACTGGAGCGTATCTTCAATTTCAAATTCCCCTACGAATACATTTCCCGTAACGCAGAAATATTGGAAAGAAAGGAGAAGATCATCGATCTGTATGAGCAATTTCGCCAGCGGCTACATGAAGTACATTAACCATTTGGAGCAGATCAACGAAGGCGCCGTGGACCACCCCGAGAAAATGATCGAGGAGGTGGAAAGCGCCTACGAGGAAAATCTGCAAAATATTGCCCGGAATATCCGGGAGCATCACAGCGGGGTGCGAGTGGTGATGCTGGCAGGACCCAGCAGCAGCGGAAAAACCACCACCGCTCACTTGCTGCGGGACCATCTGTCGGAGTTCGGCGGAACAGCCCACATCATTTCTCTGGACGATTTCTTTCGGGGCAGAGGCCTTGCCCCGGTGCTCCCGGGCGGCGGATACGACTACGAATCCGTGGAAGCGCTGGACGTGGAGAAAGTCATCGCTTGCCTGAAAGCGGTCATTGACACAGGACGCTTTACCGTGCCGAAATACAATTTTGCCGCGGGCAGAGCGGAGGAAGTGGAACGCCGATATGAAATAGGTGAGAACGATATCGTCATCGTGGAGGGCATCCATGGATTGAATCCTGTCTTTACCAGAGAATTGCCGTCGGACTCCTGCGTCAAGCTGTATGTCAGCGTGAAGCAGCAGATCAAGGACGTGAACGGCGAGGTCATCTCTCCCATGGATCTGCGGCTGGTGCGCAGAATCGTCCGGGACATTCAATTCCGGGATACGGACGCGGAAAACACCCTCTCCATGTGGGACGGCGTGGTCTCCGGGGAGGACAAATACATCCGCCCTTACCGCATCACCGCTGATTACACGGTCAATTCCATTCACATCTATGAGCCCTGCGTCTTGCGTACAGTGGCCATTCCGCTCCTCAGAGGCATTGCCGCCGACAGCCTGTATTATCGCAAAGCGAGGGATTTGGAATCCCGGCTCATGCGTTTTGAGCCCATCGACCCGGCTCTTGTGCCCAAAGGTTCCATGCTTCGGGAGTTTCTGGGATAGCCGGTCACAGTTTGGTCACAAAAAATTAAGGATTTTGAAAGCGTTTTTCACTTTACTTTCCTGAAAATGGCTGATATAATACAAGTACAGAGGAGAAAAGCTCTGAAAATGCTGAAAACGAAAAGGAGGAATTCATCATGGGAATTCTGGACGATGTGGTCATAAACGCATTCACCGAGGCTCCTGTTCCCGCTGAATCGATCACAATCGACAGCGTGACACTCAACGAACCGAGCTTCACTGACGAAGACAACGACATGGTAGAAGAGGTTGTAGCAGGTGAATCAGTGGATATGACTTTCACTGTTCTTCCTGAAGACACTACCGACGAAGCCGAAGTAACTGCCGACAACGGCGCAACAGCTTCTAAGAACGAAGA
>JAFLRP010000040.1 GCA_022511515.1 Acutalibacter sp. | reverse complement strand
CACCGCCTTCGGCACGGCCGGCACCGGCGGCTTCGGCGTCAAGAACGACAGCATCGCCGGATACAGCCCTTATCTGCAAACGGTCTGCACCGTGTTTATGGCGCTGTTCGGCATGAATTTCAGCATCTTCTACATGCTGCTTTTACGGCAGTTCTCCAAGGCGCTGTGCAATCAGGAATTGCGGCTGTACCTGGGAGTCATGCTGGGTTCCATCGCGCTGATCACCTGGAATATTCTCCCCCTCTTTCAGGGGAAGGTTCAGGACGCCCTGCACCATGCGGCGTTTCAGGTGTCGTCCATCATGACCACCACGGGCTTTTCCACGGTGGATTTCAATGTCTGGCCGGCGTTTTCCAAGATGCTGCTGGTGGCTCTCATGATTTTCGGTGCCTGCGCCGGGTCCACCGGCGGCGGGATCAAGGCCGCCCGAGTGCTGCTGATGTTCAAGGCCAGCAAGCGAGGGGTCAGGAGGATGCTGCGGCCCCGCTCCGTTGCCGCCGTGCATATGGACGATCAGGTGGTCAGCGAGGACGTGATCCAGAACACCTACAGCTATTTTGCCATCTATGTGCTGACCGCCGTGCTTTCCATGCTGCTCATCTCCATCGACGAATATTCGGTGGAAACGAACATCACCGCCGTTTTGGCATGTCTCAACAACATCGGCCCGGGTCTGGATCTTGTGGGCCCTGCCGCCAATTACGGGCATTTCTCCGCCTTCAGCAAGCTGGTGCTCTCTTTCAACATGCTGGCCGGGCGGCTGGAGCTCTTCCCCGTGCTTATGCTGTTCGTGCCGGTTGCCTGGAAAAAGAGTTGATTTTTTCTTTAAAAAACTGCCCTTCTCCCGATTGGGAAAAGGGCAGTTTTTATATGACTATGACTCAATGGGATTCCAAAGAATTGATCACGCCCTCCCGGTCCACAGTGATGACCGTGCGGTAGGACGGGTCCAGGGTTTCGATGGCGCTCGACACCTTGCGAACGATCTCACCGTCCTCGTCCTCCAAGGAGAAAGGCGCAGCGATATCGAACACCACGTTGGAGTGGGTCACGCCCCAGACCACCCGGAAATCGTGAATGGAGGCCGTGGGATACAGGGAGTGCACCAGTTCAACGACCTGCTCTCGCAAGGAGTTGGTGCGCTCATCTCCGGTGATGACAGGGTCAAGGTGGATAACAAGATGGATATTCTCATGCAGCAGGAAATCCCGCTCGATATTGTCGATGATGTCATGGCTCTTGAGAATGTCCTCCTCCGCCGGGACCTCACAGTGAACGGAAGCGAAGCAGCGCCCCACGCCGTAATTGTGGACCGCTAAATCGTGAAGCCCGATGACGCCGTCATAGGAGAGAATTTTCGTATAGATAGATCGAACCAGCTCCGGATCTGGGGCAACGCCCAACAGTGGATTGCCGGTCTCCATGATGAGTTTCACGCCGGAAATGACGATGAAAATCGCTACGATCAGACCGAGCCAGCCGTCCAGATGGAGGTCGGTCAACCGGGAAATGACGGCTCCGATCAGCACCACAGCGGTGGTGATCGCGTCGTTGCGGCTGTCCGCCGAGGTGGCAAAAATGGCTTCGGAGCTGATTTTTTTGCCTACACTGCGGTAGAAGAAGCATTGCCAAAGCTTGATGAGAATCGAAAGGATCAGAATGACAAAGGCAAGGAGCGAAAAATTCGTTTCCTCAGGGTGAAAAATCTTTTCTACGGAAGTTTGCCCCAGCTCAAAGCCCAAAAACAGCACGATAAAGGACACGATCACACCGGCAAGATACTCCATGCGGGCATGCCCGAAGGGGTGCTTTTCGTCCGCCGGTTTTCCAGCCAGCTTGAAGCCCACCAGCATGATGACGGAAGAACCGGAATCCGTCAGGTTATTGATGGCGTCCGCCAAAATGGCAACGCTGTGGGAAAGAAGCCCTGCCGTCAGCTTGATGACAAACAATAGCAGATTGGTGGCGATGCCCACCGCCCCGGCCATCCGGCCGCTTTTCTCTCGAACCTCCGGGCGCTCGGTGTTTTCATAGTCCCTGACCAAAAGCTTCATAATCCCGTCAAACATAATCTCTCAGCCTTTCGATAGAGAAATGGAAAGCGGACGTTGCCGTCCGCTTTTTTGAAATTCATAACAAGTAAATCAGCGCAAAATGCTTTCCCCGGTGCTGTCGATGGCGACGATCAGGGGGAAATCCTTGAGCGTCAGGCGCTTCACCGATTCACAGCCCAAGTCCTCAAAAGCGACGACCTCTGCCTGTTCGATGCAGCGGGCCGCCAGCGCTCCCGCGCCGCCGATGGCACAGAGATATACCGCCCCGTTGCGCTTCATGGCCTCCACCACTTCCGCACTGCGCTTGCCCTTGCCGATCATACATTTCAGACCAAGGTCCAGAAACCGAGGGGTGTAGGGATCCATTCTGCCGCTTGTCGTGGGGCCGCAGGAGCCGATGGGCAACCCCTCAGGCGCGGGGGTGGGGCCGGCATAGTAGATGGCCGCGCCGTTCAGATCGTAAGGCGGCGTCTCTCCCCTGTCCAGCAGTTCCGTGATGCGCTTGTGGGCGGCGTCCCGGGAGGTGTACACCGTGCCGGAAAGCAATACGCGCTGCCCTGCCCGCAGGACCGCCGCCTGTTTTGCCAAATCGGCGGTATTCAGTCTCAATTCCTCCATACTGCTCTCCTTTTGCGCACCAAATCGGAGGGCAAGGATAAAAAGTATCCTTTCCTCGGTGCGGCTGACCTATGCGAAAAAATTCAGTTCTTCTCCCAGAACAACTCGATGTGCTCGTGAGTGGGACCGTACAGGAAGGCAATACGGATGGGCTGACCGGCCAGTTCCACGTCTTTGGGCTCGTTGGTGATCTCATAGCCTTCGCTCCGGGCAGCTTCCACCAATTCGTCCACCTTGTCGGTGGCAAAAGCGACGTGTGCCAGCGGACCGCCGGGGGCAATCTCGGTCTCGCTGCCGAGAATCTCCATGCAGCTATTGTCCCCGCAGGAAACCATCAGGCAAGGGCGCTGAGGGTCTCCCCAGCTTTTCACGATTTTCATGCCCAAAAGTCGGGTGTAGAAATCCACGGTCTTTTCGTACTGCTCCGCCGTGGGCTTCACCGCGATGTGATGTACGCCTGCAATTTTGCTGCTCATATGATGTACCTCCCAAAAATTTTATGCAACTGAAAAATATGTATGATTGGAAATAGAAAGAGGATACCGCAGCCGCAGTATCCTCTCTGCTTTTGATTTTTTACTTGCGGTTAAAAATCGACATGATGTCGGTAAAGGTATCGTCATCGTCGATGACGGCGGGGTCCAGTCTGGGCTCCTCTGCCGTGCGGGCAGGCACGGGAGCGACAGAAGAGGAAGAAACGGAGGGAATGGAAGAACTGCTGAGGAAATCGTCATCCAGATCCATATCTAGCACAGATCTTGCCTTTTCGCCGTTCATGCCCTCAAAGCCGGTGGCGATGACGGT
>JAFLRP010000039.1 GCA_022511515.1 Acutalibacter sp. | reverse complement strand
ACGTCACCATGGTGACGCCGCTGGTACGGTTGGGGTTAAAGAGCCAGGGATTGTGGATCCCGAAAATGCCGAAAAAGATAGCAAACAACGACGCGAACAGCGCCATCTTCAAAATAAACACGATGGTGCGCTTCAATTTTTTTATGGTACGCAAGGCATTTCACCTCTTCTTTTTTCGCTGTCCCGTCAGGGACTTCCCTCCAGAGACAGGAGCGCTTTCAAAGAGTTCTGTATTTCTGAGAACTGCACACCCACATATAGAGAAAAAGTGGACGTTATTAGTTATTGTACCACAAGATTATGAAAAAGTAAAGCGCGGGAGAGCCTTCGCTCTCCCGCGCTCCTATTTTTTGTCTGCTCTAACGCTTTTCTTCCAGCAGCGTGGAGCTCTTATTCAAGAGCCGCGGAACAACCCTTCAGCGTTTCGATGATCTCGATGTGCTGGGGGCAATGGGCCTGGCAGGACCCGCATTGAATGCAGTCGGAAGCCTTGCCGCCCTCGGAGGTGATCTGCTTATAACGTCCCTTGGAACCATCCACGTTGTTGTAGAGATTCAAATTGTTCATGGTGGAGAAAATCGCGGGGATGTTGATCTTCTGGGGGCAGCCGTCCACACAGTATTTGCAGCCGGTGCAGGGGATGGTGGGAATGCTGTTCAGAATTTCCACCGCCTTTTTGACCACGCCCTGCTCGCTTTCAGACAGGGGCTCAAAGTGTTCCATATAGGACACGTTGTCGTTGAGTTGCCCCTCATTGCTCATGCCGGACAGCACCGTGACAATGCCTTCCAGAGAAGCGGCGTACCGCACGGCCCAAGAGGGCACGGAAAGGTCGGGATTGGCGTCCTTGAACAGCTTCTGAATTTCCGGGGTCATGGTGGCAAGAGAACCGCCCTTCACGGGCTCCATGATGATCACGGGCTTGCCGTGCTTTCTGGCGACTTCATAGCACTTGCGGGACTGCACGCCCTCGTTGTCCCAGTCGGCGTAGTTGATCTGCAACTGCACGAACTCCGCCTCGGGATGCTTGGTGAGAATCTCGTCCAGCATTTCGGCACTGTCGTGGAAGGAGAAGCCGATATGCTTGACTCTCCCTTGCTCTTTCAAAGACTTGATGAAGTCCCACGCGCCAAATTCTTCCGCCTTCTTCGCAGGCTCCTTGGACAGCGCGTGCAGGAGATAAAAATCGTAATACTCCAGCCCGGCACGGTCCAGGGACTCCTGGAACACTTTTTCCATTTCGTCGGGGCTCTTCAAATCCCACAAAGGCAGCTTGGTGGCGCACTGGAAGCTGTCTCTGGGGTAGCGGTCCACCACCGCTTCTTTCAAAGCGACCTCAGACTTGCCGCCTATGTACACATATGCCGTGTCGAAATAGGTGAATCCCTTTGCCATAAAGGTATCCGCCATCTTTTTGACCTGCTCAATGTCCACTTCCTCGCCCTTCATGGGCAGGCGCATCAGACCGAAGCCCAGCTTTTTGATGGACTCTCCCAAATATTTTTCTGCCATGGTTTTCTCCTCCCGAGCCGCTTCAAACGGCTCATTTGATTTTATACTTATTATAAAAGCTAAAGTACACTTCAAGTCAACCCTTTTTTCATTTTTTGATAGATTTTTACGCAGCACGGTAGTATACTGAGGGGTGGAAAGGAGGGACTTTCCATGGCACAGGGCACAAAAAAGCGGGTGTTACAAGTCGCGGCTGTCTGTTTGGGGCTGGGGCTTTTTTCCCTGTTTCTGCTGCTCTGGAAGCCCCCCTGCCTGATTTTGCGTTTTACCGGGCTGTACTGTCCCGGATGCGGCGGGCAGCGCATGGTTTTCTCCCTGCTGCACGGGGATTTTTCCGCCGCTTTCCAAAGAAATCCGTTTTTGTTCTGCTTTCTTCCTCTATTATTATTGTATAGTATTATGGAAGCCGTCCGCTATGTCCGGGACAAAAGCCCGCTGTACAAACGGAAACCCGTCCGGGTCGCCGGGATCGTTGTTTTGGTGTTGGCCCTGCTGTTTATGATCCTGCGAAATTTGCCCGCTTTTGCGTTTTTAGCGCCGTAAAAACCCACCGGCTGTGCCGGTGGGTTTTCTGCTTCTTTATTTCTTTATGTATGCCAGCCCGCAGGCGCCGGGGCCGGTATGGGTGCCCACAATGCTGCCGATGTCCAGCTTGTAGACCTCCCGTTTTTTCAGCATGTCGTCCATGAATTCGATAAAGTCATCCCTCGTTCCGGGCACTGCCGCGTGGCCGACAGTCACGCCGTAGTCGGCGGAGATGGGCTCTTTTTCCACCAACTTGCGGATCGTTTGAAAAGCCGCTTTTTTTCCTCTTGCTTTTCCGGCCACTTCCACAAGGCCGTCTTTTAGCGTGATAATGGGGCAAATGCCCAAAATCGTGGCCACAGTGGCGGTGGTGGCGGAAAGGCGGCCGCCCATTTTCAGATATTTCATGGTATCCACCAGCGCAAACAGCCGCACCCGGGGCACCAACGCCTCGATCTGCTTGGTGATTTCAGAAGCGGACAGTCCCCTGTCCCGCATTTTGACGGCTTCTTCCACCAAAAGCCCCAGAGCAAAGGTGACATTCAGCGTGTCGGGCAGGTAAATATTGGTCGCGCCCAGAATATCCTTGGCCACGGTGGCGGACTGCAGCGTGCCGCTCATACGGGAAGAGATCAGCAGACACACCACTTCCTCGCCGCTTTCCTTGTAAGGGCGGAAAATCTTTTCAAAGTCGGCGGGGGTGATCTGGGCGGTTTTGGGCAATTCCTCCGCCGCCGCCAGTTTTTCGTAGAACTGCTCGTTGGTGATATCTATATTCGCGCGAAAGCTCTCGCCGCTGAAATTCACGGTGATGGGCAGCATTTCCACGCCCAACTCCTCACAGCGCCGGGGGCTCAGGTCGCAGGAACTGTCTGTCAATATTTTAACCA
The DNA here is from genome assembly GCA_022511515.1 of Acutalibacter sp. Taxonomy (GTDB): domain Bacteria; phylum Bacillota; class Clostridia; order Oscillospirales; family Acutalibacteraceae; genus Acutalibacter. The sequence goes on along the minus strand of JAFLRP010000039.1, from coordinate 608 downwards.
TGGGATGTCCTTCCTTTCCGACGGGGTACGTGTTCCCGTTCAATTTTCACATGATATTCCTATAAAGAGGAAAAGTCAAGTTTTTCGCCGGAGCCTGGAAATTGTTCACAAATTGTTCAAAAAGGAAAGGACTGCCGGAGGGCGGCAACTTCAGCGATATGGGGCATCTGACCCATAAAATATTCCGATTTATCCGCTTTTCTTAAAAAATTTCCAGAAAAAAAGCCTAAACAAAGCTTGCAATTGTGAATAGGATATGGTATCCTTGTCCTAGGCTGGGTTACTGTCGTAAAGCGTTTTGTTTTGACGATGCATGGGGAACAAAATTCATGCAAATGTCCCCCCGAAAACCCACCAGGAAAATACTATTTAAAAAGGAGTAATTTGCATGAGAAGAAGAATTTTGCCTTTGCTGTTGGCAGTGGCGCTGATGCTGTCCATGCTGCCTGTTTCAGCGTTTGCAGCACCGGTAGCTGAGGGCGATGTTGCCAGCATCGGCGAAGAAGGCTATGCGACGCTTACCGAGGCTCTCGCTGCGGTGCAGGCCGATGAGACCATCAACCTGTTGAAGGACACCTCTATTGACCCCACCAACTCCGCCAATAAAA
>JAFLRP010000038.1 GCA_022511515.1 Acutalibacter sp. | reverse complement strand
ATCGGAAAAATTGTACTTCATGGAGTTGAACTGTTCGTCCATACCCTTTAAGAGACTGTCCACCACCACGTCAAGATAAATCAGGGGCACAATGGGAGCCAGTACCCGCAGATATTCTCCGGCGGCAGAGCTGTGATAAAAGGCAGCGCCCCAATTTTTCCCGAAAACAATAAAGATTGCGGCGAAGAACATGCCGAATGCCAGCGCGGAACGTATGGATTTTCCGGTGATATACGCCACAGCGTTCCAATGTTTCTGCTCACGTTCCTTGGAAATTTTGGGGATCAGGAGGGAAGCGAAAGATGTGAGGAAAGAGGAAGGGAAAAAGAGCATGGGCATAGCCATGCCCTGCAGAAGGCCGTACTGGGAAAGGGAGTGGGAGTAGCTCAGCCCGAATTTTCGCAGTTCTCTGGGAATGAGCAGATTTTCCCCGGTGTTCAGCAGACTTTTTGCCGCGGAGCTCAAGGTACAGGGCAGGGCGATGTGGGAAAGCCCTTTTAAGACCCCGCTGCTCTTCTTTCGCTCCTTGGGTGTGTTTCGCTTCAAGCTGTGGCGGTAGGCGCTCCAGCCAACCAAAAAGGCAGTGGCTTCTCCCAAGGTGGAGGCTGTCATGGCGGCTAAACAGGCAGCTTCGATCCCTTGGGGTGCAAAATGCCAGAACAGAAAAACCGTGGCCAGAATGGTGAGAATTTGCTCCAACGTATCGGAAGCCGCCGTGCACAGGGACTCATCCACCGCCAAAAAATATCCCTTCATGCAGGTGCAGAGAGACATAAAGGGCAACCCGAATCCCAATACCCGTAGGCAGGGCGCGGCTTGTTGGTTTCCCAAAAAGGTGCTGGCGGCAAAGTCCGACAGGAAAAAGAGACAGAGGGAAATCGCGGTGCTGATGGACAAACAGAACGCAAAGCACCGGGCCACAGTAGAACGAATGACCTCCCGGTTGTTCCCGGCGATGGCGGCGGTCACCATGCGGGTCACTGCCAAACTGATACCGGAAGTGGAGAGGGTCACAGTCAGCATGAAGATGGAGAAGATCAGTTGATACAGCCCCATGCCCTCCGCCCCGATCTTCTGGGACAGATAGGAGCGGTAGCCCATATTGGTGATGCGGAGAAACAGGGAGACCGCTGTCAGGATAGCGCCCTGCAGGAAAAATTTCTGTTTTGTCATGTTACCTGTCCTTACCTGTTGGAGTACTGGCTTGAAATCCCGCTGTAAACGTGGTAAAATTAGCAAACTAAAAAAGGAGAAAACGAAAAAATATGGACGAGAATTGGACAGAAGTAAAAATCGAAGTCCCGGCGGACAGGGTTGACCTGGCGGGGGACATCGCGAACATGGTGGTACCGTATGGTATTTATATTGAGGACTACTCTCATTTAGAAGCCGAAGCCATGGAGATTGCCCACATCGACCTGATCGACGAAGAACTGCTCTCTAAGGACAGGAGCAAAGCGGTGATCCACGTATATATCAGCCCGGAGGCCAATCCTGCAGAGGCCATTTCCTTTTTGGAGGAGCGCTATCAGGCGGAAAACATTTCCCATGAAATTTCCTGCGCTTCCTGTGTCAAGGAGGATTGGATCAATAACTGGAAGAAATACTTTAAACCTATCCCGGTGGGGGAAAAGCTATTGATCCGCCCCATCTGGGAGGAGAATTTCAACGCCAACGGGCGTACGGTGCTCGATCTGGAGCCCGGTCTGGCCTTTGGTACGGGCACTCATGAAACCACCCGTCTCTGTCTGGGGCTATTGGAGAAATACGTCACGCCCGACTGCGACTTTCTGGATATGGGCTGCGGCAGCGGCATTCTGTCCGTGGCGGCGCTGCTGTTGGGGGCCAAATCCGCAGTGGGCGTGGACATTGACCCGCTGGCCGTAAAAACCGCCGTAGAAAACGCCAAGACCAACGGAGTAGAAGACAAATTTACCGGCATTTGCGGCAATTTAGCGGAAAAGGTCACTGGCAAATTCCACGTGGTGGCCGCCAACATCGTGGCGGATGTGGTGATCCTGTTAAGTCAGGACGCCCCCCGGTTCCTGCACAAGGACAGCGTGTACTTGATCAGCGGGATCATCGACACCCGGGAGCAGGACGTGCTGGACGCTTTAACCGGTAAATTTGAAGTCATCGAGCGGAAAGAAGAAAACGGCTGGGTGGCTATGGCGCTGAAACTGATGGATACGTGAGGGAAAACGGATGATTCGAATCGAAACAGAACGGCTGATCCTGCGCCCCTGGCGGGTGGAGGACGCTGAGGATATGTATAAGTACGCAAGAGACCCAGCGGTGGGGCCGAACGCCGGTTGGAAGCCCCATGAGAATTTTGAGGAAAGCCGGGAAACCGTTCGGATTTTCTCTGACACAAGCGGGAAAAATTTGATCCTTGCCATTGAGGAAAAGGCGAGCGGCAAGGTCATCGGTTCCGTCGGCATCGAGGAAGACGGGCGGCGGGAAAAAGTGGATACCGCCCGCAGTCTGGGCTATGTCCTGGCCCAAAGCCATTGGGGCAGGGGATTGATGACGGAAGCCGCGGGCGCCGCCATCGATTACGCCTTTCGGGAGCTGAAGATCAAGCTGCTGTCTGTAGACCACTACCCCAATAACGACCGCTCTCGGCGGGTCATCGAAAAGTGCGGGTTTCACTTTGACGGGCGGCTGCGGCGGGCAACCAAGCTGTACAACGGCGAAATCCGCGACTTGTGCTGCTATTCCATGACCGCCGCCGAATATTATCTCAGGGATGCCAAGCGGCGGGGGCTTTCCCTGATCCTGCCGGAGGAGATTTCTCTGGAAAAGATCGGAGAGTATCAGGCAGAGTGGAGAGAAGAGAGGATTGTTCCTTATGGAGCGCGAAGGAAAGAAGGGCAAAGTCTTAAAGAATGGCTGGAGTACAATATTGCTGTCCGTGTGGCAGATCCGAGCAGACCGGAAATTTCTCCGTCACACACCTATTTTGTGGTAGACGAAGCGGGAGAGCTTTTGGGGGCAGCCAACCTGCGCCATACCTTGACAGAGCCTTTGCTGCACCACGGCGGGCATATCGGCTACGGCATTCGCCCGTCCCAGCGGGGAAAGCACTACGCTCCCTGTATGCTGGCGCTGTGCTTGGAAAAGGCCAAAGAGCGGGGGATCGACCGGGTGCTGGTCACCTGCGTAGAGGAAAACAAAGCTTCCGCCGCCACCATTGAAGCCTGCGGCGGTGTGCTGGAAAACAAGGTGGAATTTGAAGGCGAGCTGTTCCGCCGCTATTGGATCAATCTATGAGGAGAATACCATGAACCATTCATCTTTGATTTTGGCTATGACTGAATACGAAATCGGCAGCGTGGAGCGGGTCAACCATTTTCTGAAAGTTTTTGCCTTTGCCAAAACCATCGGAGAGGGGGAGGGCTTTTCTCCCGAGCTGCAGGAAATCACAGAGACTGCCGCCATCGTCCACGATATTGGCATCAAACCCAGTCTGGAAAAATACGGCAGCGGAGCCGGGGAGAACCAGGAGAAGGAAGGCCCTGCCGTTGCCGAGGAAATGCTGAAGAATGGCACGCCGGCCTC
>JAFLRP010000037.1 GCA_022511515.1 Acutalibacter sp. | reverse complement strand
GTCAGAGCCCAGACCCCAGAACTTGCAGGAAGTGGTACCGGCAGGAGCGGTGTCGGGATCTTCCTTCACTTCCAGAGACAGATGGGTCACATCGTCCACAATGCCGATGGTGAAGCGCTTCTTGGGGGAAGCGGATTCCATGTTGCGGTACACGGCAATGATGTCGCTGGGCTTGGTGTCCTTGCTGCCCAGACCGTAACGGCCGGTGTACACGGGGCAAGCGCCGTACTGGGTGCCGTTGATAGCGGCCAGAACGTCCAGATACAGAGGTTCGCCGATGGAGCCGGGCTCCTTGGTGCGGTCCAGAACGGAAATGGTCTTGACCGTGTCGGGCAGAACGTCCAGCAGATAGCTGGCGACGAAGGGACGATACAGGTGGACCTTCACCAGACCGACCTTCTCCCCTGCCGCTACCAGATAGTCAACGACTTCCTCGATAGTCTCGCAGGCGGAACCCATGGCAATGATGACCTTGTCGGCATCAGGAGCGCCATAGTAGTTGAAAGGCTTGTAGTCCGTGCCGATTTTGGCATTGACCTTGTTCATGTAATCCACCACAACGGCGGGGATGGCATCGTAATACTTGTTGCAGGCTTCACGTGCCTGGAAGAAGATGTCGCCGTTCTGAGCCTGTCCGCGGAGCACGGGATGCTCGGGGTTCAGGGCGTGGCGGCGGAAAGCGTCCACAGCGTCCCAATCCAGCATTTCGCCCAGGTCCTCATAGTCCCAGGTCTCAATCTTCTGGACCTCGTGAGAGGTGCGGAAGCCGTCAAAGAAATGGAGGAAGGGAACCTTGCCCTTAATGGCGGACAGATGGGCCACAGCGCCCAGGTCCATGACCTCCTGAGGAGAGTTGGAGCACAGCATGGCATAACCGGTCTGACGGCAGGCGTACACGTCGGAGTGATCGCCGAAAATGTTCAGAGCGTGGGTAGCCAGCGTACGGGCGGAAACGTGAATGACGCTGGGCAGCAGCTCGCCGGCCATCTTATACATGTTGGGGATCATCAGGAGCAGGCCCTGAGAAGCGGTATAAGTGGTGGTCAAAGCACCCGCCGCCAGAGAGCCGTGGACAGCGCCAGCGGCGCCGGCCTCAGACTGCATCTCCGTAACGCGTACCTCTCTGCCGAACAAGTTCTTTCTGCCGGCGGCAGCATACTTGTCCGTTTCGTCCGCCATCACGGAAGACGGCGTGATGGGGTAGATGGCGGCAACGTCGGTAAACGCATAGGACACATGTGCGGCGGCGTTGTTGCCATCCATGGTTTTCATTTTTCTTGCCATTGAACTATTTCCTCCTTTTATGATTTTAGGATAGTCTGTATCAGTGGGCAGACCCACTGCCCGTTCCGTATCATTTTACCATTGTTTTCCGCTTCTGTCAAAGGGTAAAGCGAATTTTTGCGGGAGAAAACTGAAATTTTCCCAAAGGGCAGCGGAGCGGCAACATTCCCTGTCAAAAATTTGACAATTTGACCTATCTCTAGTAAAATACTTATTTAAGTATATACGGGCGCGGAAAGTGCCCGCGCAAAATGAAAAGGAGTTAGAAAAAATGCCTGCTGAACCTGACGGCCCGTCTATCATATGCTTACTGCTTTCTGTTCTGCTGCTGTTCCTTGCCGCTTTCTACGGCGCGGCGGGGTCTGCTTTGGACGCTCTCTCCCCCGCCCAACTCAAAAAGGACGCGGACGCGGGAGAGCGACGGGCAAAGAAGCTGCAGCAAGCGCTGGACGCGCAAACCGGCACCGTGTTCCCCATGCAGTACGGTCTTTTGATTACCTGTCTCTTCGGAACTTCTCTGTGGATCATGGGACTGTTCCCCGTCTTGAGCGGGATCTTTTCCGCCGTCCCCTCCCCCTCTGCCCGAAGGCTGCTGTCCTGCTGCCTGGCCGCCGTGTGCTATCTGCTGCTGTTTACGGTGTTCGGCGACGTTCTGCCGAAAAAGGCCGTGCGGAAAAATCCCCAGCGCTTTGCCATGCGCCATGCCGGGTCAATCTTACTGCTGTCCCGCCTGACTAGACCCTGCCTGATTTTGTTCGAGCATATTTCCAATGCCATTCTCCGGCTGTTCCGCATTGACCCGAAAACGCTGGACGACGCCGTGACCGAGGAAGAAATTCTGCAGATCGTAGGCGAGGGCGAGGAAAAGGGCGTCATCGAGGAAACGGAAAAGGATATGATTCTGGGCATTCTGGACTTCAACGACACCACTGCCGGAGAGACCATGACTCACCGCACGGACATTCTGGCGGTACAGGACGACGCGCCCATCAGCGAGGCGGTGAATGTAGCCGTGGAAAACGGCTGTTCCCGCATTCCGGTGTACCATGAGGATATCGATTCCGTGGTGGGTATCTGTTATATTAAAGATTTGCTGCCTTACGTGGGGCGTGAGATCCCCGAATTCGTGAGCCTGAAAGAAATGATGCGTCCCGCCTATTTCATTCCCGAGACAAAAAAATGCAGCCAGCTCTTTACGGAGATGACCGAGCGCAAGGTGCAGATCGCCATTGTGGTGGACGAATACGGCGGCACGGCCGGTCTGATCACGCTGGAAGACTTGGTGGAATCCATCGTGGGCAATATTCAGGACGAATACGACAACGAAGAGGAAGAGATTCAACAGGTCAGCGAGACGGAATTCACCGTGGACGGCACCACTTCCATCGGCGAAATTTCCGACCTGACCGGCGTGGAGCTGCCCGAGGGCGACTACGATACCATCGCCGGACTGGTCACCGAACAGTTGGGGCGCATTCCGAAAGAGGACGAGCAGCCCAGCATTACAATCAGCGGCCTGACCATCACCGTGCTGTCCGTGGAGGAACAAAGGCTTGCAAAGCTGCTGGTGGTGAAAAATCCTCCTGCTGAGGAAAGTGCCGAGGAAGAAAAATCCGAAGACTAAATCGGAGGGAATATGAGTAAGTTTGGGTTTGAAGAAATGCAGAAAATCCAAGAGGAACTGCAGGCGCGCTATTTGGAACTCTGGGGCGGTCTGTCCCCCAGGAAAGGACGGGACACCCTGCTTTGGACGATGATCGAAGCCGGAGAGATGGCGGACATCATCAAGAAAGAGGGCGACGAGGCCATCATGGAAGACGCGGAAACCCGCCGTCACTTCATCGAGGAATTCTGCGACACCATGATGTACTTAAACGACTTGCTGCTGTGCTATTCCATCACGCCGGAGGATGTGGAAAAGATCTATCTGGAAAAGCACAAGCGGAATATGAATCGCTGGTAAAGTGAATCTTTGGTTTTTGCAAGCGGGAGGCGGCCCCTCCCGCTTTTTTCGGGAAGGTGAAAAAACATGGCGCTGAAAAAGAACGACTTCATCGAGCTTTCCGTCACCGGCATGACGGCCGAGGGCATGGGCGTGGGCCATTTTGACGGCATGGCGGTGTTTGTTCCCCTGACCGCGCCGGGGGACTTGGCGCAGGTCAAAATCGTCAAGGTTTTGAAAAATCTTGCCTACGGACGGCTGGAACAGCTCCTCTCGCCCTCCCCGGACAGGATTGAACCGGACTGCCCGGTCTTTGCCCAATGCGGCGGCTGCTGCTACCAG
>JAFLRP010000036.1 GCA_022511515.1 Acutalibacter sp. | reverse complement strand
CACTATTGCGCTTTCTGGAAGATGGACAATTCCGGCTACTATGTGGAAGAATTCGCAGAAATTTTGAAAGGGGTATTTGCACAGCGGGTTCACGCTGATGAAAGAGAGTAAAATCCCTTTAACTTTAGGTAAAAAACCGCTCTATGTCTGCCGTATGGCATACACAGGGCGGTTTTTGCGTCCCACAGTGAGACACATTTTTCAAATACCCACCTGCACCCGGTCTTTGTCAGTCTGTCGGGAAACTCCCGGTCTTTCTGAAAATGAAAAGAGCTGCCCGACCTTTGGGCAGTTCTTTTGAGAAGTTTCCCCGTGTTTACAAATAACGCCAGCCGTCGGTGACTGTCAAGGCTTGCCGTAAGGCAACTCGCGGGCGGTTGTGCAGCAACCGTCCGGCCTTGACCGGCAGCGGCGGCTGGTGTACCCTCCCCGTAGAGGAAACTTCTGCCTTTTGCGGATCGGGATCATTTTCTCATAAGTCATTTTTCACCAGCTTCCATGCCTGTTGTATGAGCCCGATAGTCTCCGTGATCTCGTTCTCGGAAATGCTCTTGCGAACATTCGCCCAGTATGCGATTTGGTTCACATTGTTTCCGATAGCGGATAACTCCCGAAGCAGGGCGGTATAGGTGTCGTGCGGACGGCGGCGTACCTCTACGCCCAAAATTGATTTTCTCACAAGGGCGCTGACAGACAAACTGGTTATCTCCTGCTGCTTTTGCAGGTGCTGATACTCCGCTTCGTCCAGCCAAACGCCGATAAAGTGCTGTCGTTCTCTCAAAGCATTCTCCTTTCACGAATGAAATGCGTCTCACGCTGAGACGCATTTTTAAATGGGGTTTTAGGGGCGTGCCACTAACAAGTGCCGTTTGTGTTAAACAAATGACGTACTTGCTTTATCAGCACCGCTGGCGGTGCTGTATGGTTGCAGAAGTGCCACCCCGTTCTTTATGTCCACAATGACCGATAGAGTATAGTCGCTTCCCATCCATCTTCCCGTGATGGATTGATAGATTGGTTTAGTTCTATCAGTATAGATATATAAGTATAACTTGCTGCCGATTTTCGGCAGTCCAGAGTTCCGAATTTCGGCAGTCTTGACTTCCGTTTTTCGGCAGTCTTGAGTTCCGATTTTCCGATGTCTTGACCTCGGCTATCCGGCGGGTTTCGGTGTCTTCATGAAATCTTCGCCGCTCACAAATTTTTTCACATAGATTTTTGCAGGACGACCTAATCCCTGTTTGATCCGCTCGATCAGACCGACCCCATTGGTGTCCAGTTCTACCAGCAGCTTGGTAGCTTTCCCGTGGGCACAGTTCATGTTTTCCATAATCTCCTCCAGAGGATAGTAGATGTACACCCGGCCTTGCTCGTCATACCAGCCGCTTTTCCGGGATAGTTCCATTCTGTCCAGCAGCATGCCGTAGAGCAGTTTTGCTTCCATGGAAACCTGCCGAAACTGCCCGTCAGAGATCAACTGCCGAGGGATGCGAAAGAAACTGAATTGCTCGGATTCCTCGCCGTAAAAGTAGTCAAATTTCGTGTGTTGCATGAGTTTTCCTCCTTTCCGGCATAGAAAAAGCGCAGCTTGTAAGGGAAGTCCTTGTAAAGCTGCGCTTTTTTCTGCCTATTCAGTTTTGAAAGCTGGGGAAAGTGCGTGAATGGTTGGTTATGCCGATTTCAGTAGGGTACAGAAAAGGCTTGTTACCCAAATTGATAACAAGCCATCTTCTGCACATACCCTATGTGGTGGAGATAAGCGGGATCGAACCGCTGACCTCTTGACTGCCAGTCAAGCGCTCTCCCAGCTGAGCTATACCCCCATGGGATTCATTCACTATTTTAGTGCTGCACTTCTTTCAGTGCCTGATTATGATACCACATGGGAAATCGTTTTGCAAGTCTTTTTTTGAAAAAATTTCAGATTGTGGTCATAGCGACCTATTTACAAACTGTCGGTACAGTTCCCGCACCGTATCGATGTCGAAGCTGATGATCTCGTCAAACGGGTATTTTGCTAGAATATAGCGGACAAACCGGCTGCCCAGATAATAGCCCACATCACCGCGGCCCCGGTAGCTGACCCAATCGCCGAAGTAGCGTTGATCGGCGCGGGTCATGGTCGGCAGGTCCCGGGTGAAATCGACCTTGATCCCCTCAAAATGACGATCGCACCAGTCTTTCCAGCCGTCTTTATCCTGATGGAAATAGTCCGGATCGCCCACAAGCTCCTGCTCAAAGACCATGGCGATCCCTTCGGTGAACAACTGCCAGAGGAAGGAATCTTCCCCTTTCTGAAATGCTCTGCCCAGCACGCCGTACTGCGCCTGATAGACGTGCCCCAGTTCGTGATAGATCAGCCCGATCATGCCATCCAAGCCGCACCAGTTCAGCTCTATCATTTTTTCGATGCCGAAAAAGATCACGTTTTTCCCGCCGTATTCGGTGACCCATCCCGCGCCGCTGCAAAGCCCCAGAAGAAAAATCAGCTCCACATCCAGACTTTTGCCGAACCGTTCCGCTACTCTGTTTTCCAAGTGCTCCACGGCCCTGCAAAAAGAAGCATGAGCCTTCTCCCTGAAATCGCCATGAAGCGCCACGTCGTTCAGCACGGGGAGATAGTCTTTCTCCCATGTGACATTTCCCGTCCCGAGGCATTCTTCCAGATCGGCAAGAAACAGGGGAGCGGCCCCGGGCAGGCTCCTGTCCATATAGGATTTCCACCTGTCCAGGCTGAATGCAGTTCCCTCATAGGATGTCAGTAGTTCAGAATAGGTGTCGATGATTTTCATGATTGCGTTTATTCCGCCGGTTCAGCAGACTTGGCCGGAGCTTTCTTCTGCGTGTATTTCTCGGGATTCTTAAACCAGTTGATCAGGTAGATGGTGGAGGGAATCAGACCCAGCACCCAGCCGATGGGGGCGGCCATCCAGATGCCGATATAGCCCAGCACAAAGGGCAGGAGAATGGAGAAGCCGATTTTCGACGACAGTTCCACGATGCTGGAGACCAACGAGACTTTGACCAGCCCCACGCCGCGCAGGGTGGAATTCACCGCCCAGATAGCGCCCAGAGCGATAAACAGGGAAGACTGAATGCGGATCAGGGAAATGGCGGCTTCCAGCACGTCGGGATTGAAATCTGCGCTGTTCTGATCCATGAAGATCAGCGCCAGAGGCTTTGCAAAAATGATGGCGATTACAGAGGAGATCAGCGCCAGCCCGATGATCAGCCGCAGACCCTTCTTCAGGCCGTCCTTAATGCGGTCATACAGCTTCGCGCCGAAGTTCTGCCCGGAGTACACGGAGAAGGAGAAGGCCAGATTGGAGAAGGTGATGGTGGCCAATTGCTGGACTCTGTTGCCCACCGTGTAAGCGGCCACGATGTTGGCGCCGTGCGTGTTGATGACGCTGGTGATGATCATATCGCCCACACAAAGCACAGCGCTCTGCACGCACATGGGCAGACCGATCCGAAGATACCCCTTGATGATGGAAATGTCGAATTTCCAGGCCTCTCTGTCGGGGCGGAGCTTGGGATACTTGTTCAGCATGTACATGGTGCAGAGCAGG
>JAFLRP010000035.1 GCA_022511515.1 Acutalibacter sp. | reverse complement strand
CTGGATGTACGGTATGGAAAAGAAGATTGATATTATTCCCTTTTTGGAGGGGATCGTGGCGGAAAACACCCACCACTATCAATCGGATTTTGCCTACGACGAGAAGCGTCTGCAAGCCGCTATGCTGGAAATCAGCCAAGAAGATCCGCACATTCCTCTGGATGAGCCGCCCCTGCGGGACATGGTGCTTTTTGGAGCGTGACATCTTCATACGAGATACACAGGCCCATACTGTCTGGACAAACGAGGACTACATCGCGGAGGCCAGCCAGATCAAAGCATACCGCATCATCGTGGCCCCCGGACGGGAGGGCGCTTTTGTGCTGGGCAAGGTTACACCTTTGAATTACGGGGAGCAGGTGCAGCGCGTCAAACAATTCGCTATCCATGCTGAGACTGTAGGCTTGACCTTTGCGGACGGAACCGAGCTTGAAATGTCCTGTGCGGCATACTCCAAGAGCTTTCACGGCCTTATCAACACTCACGGGCAAATCGAGCATATCCACTATAAGCCCAGAGATGAAGCTGAACTGAATAGCATACTCCGGGCAGAGCGCATTATCCCTGCCGTCAGAAAGCAGACCCCCCGGAAGAAGAAACCGGCTGCAAGGTAGCACCCACAACGGACAGCGCCGCCGAAAGGCGGTGCTGTCCGAGCAAGTATGTCATTTGGTAGCACACAAATGACCACTTGCCAGGGGGCAAAGCCCCCTTGGAACCCCCGGCCCAACGAAAATACGTCTCACCGTGAGACTTATTTTACGGCAACCACTATGCGGAAATGCGTCTCACCGTGAGACGCATTTTCCAGCGCACATCATATAAATGAACTTCCCCACAAACTGAAACTTACAGTTTTTTTCGCAGATAAATCATATTTACAAGCTGCACTCCACATTCGTATATTGGATGATCATAATTATCAATAAAGAAGTTTTTAACTATATGTGAGCATTGAAATCCACACTTTTCATAGAAAGGAATTGTTAATGGGCTATCTCCTGCGCCAACCTGTAGAATTGTGTATTTCCCTGAATACTTTGACGCAATAAAGTCTATTAGCATCTTACCATAGCCCTTTTTTTGGTGCATCGGCTTAGTTGCGATATTCTTTATTTCCAAAACTCCACCTGACTCTTCAGTAACAACACACTCGGCTTTAACACCATCGTCATCAAGAACATACATTGTCCCTCGCTCAAGATAACAATCTATCATATCTTCCTGCTCATCAGCGAGGAGCAGTAAATCTATATTCCTTTTCTTGTCGGATTTAATTTCAACAATCTTCATGTCCCAAATCTCTCACATTCCAATTTATCGAACTATTTCGCCCAAAGTATACCACCAATACAAGTAGCGGTAAATGCGTCTCACCGTGAGACGCATTTTTTAGCATACACCATCTATCATAAATTGAGATAGGAGTAAACGCATGAGAAAACGAAATCGTCATGTGAGCGTATGGATGAATGAGCAGGAATACCAGCACCTGAAGAAACAGGCTGAACTTGCAGGGCTGGGCATTGATCCGTTTATCCGTACCCTCACCGCCGGAGTGCAGATGCGCCCGCGCCCGCGCCCGCCCGACACCTACGCCGCCCTGCTGCGGGAGCTGTCAGCCATCGGCAACAATGTGAACCAAATCGCGTATTGGGCCAACGCCACAAAGGGCATCGGCAAAGCGGAGATCGCTGAAGCCGCCGCACTTATCCGGCAGGCGTGGCGCATGGTAAAGGAGACGCTGTAAGTGGCCTACGACAAAATTATCACCCTGCGCGGGCGCATGGATCACTGCCTCGACTATGTGCTGAATGAGGAAAAGACGGGCCTTGCCAATGCTCTGGCCTACATAGAGAACCCGACAAAAACGCACCGGCTTGTCACGGGCATCAACTGCGAGGTGGACACCGCGCTGTCGGATATGCGCACCACCAAAAAGCGATGGGACAAAAAGGGCGGCGTCTTAGGCTATCACATCATCCATTCCTACGCTCCCGGCGAGGTAACGCCGGACGAGGCCCACGCCGCTGGCGTGGATTTTGCCCAGCGTCTGCTGGGGGACAAATACGAAATCGTTATTGCTACCCATGTAGACCGTGAGCATCTGCACTGTCATATCGTTTTCAATTCCGTTTCCTTTGTGGACGGGAAGAAATACCGCAGCGACTTCAAGAGCTATTTTGAGGACTTGCGCGGCACGTCCAACGAAGTGAGCCGAGAGCGCGGCTTGTCGGTCATTGAGCCGGAGGGCCACGGGAAACATTATACAGAGTGGACAGCGGAAAAACAAGGGCGAAAAACCGTTTTAGGCTTTGTCCGGCAGGATATTGACGCCGCCATCGCGGAGAGCTTCACCTTTGACACATTCCTCGCCGCCCTGCGGCGGCAGGGCTATACCATTAAATATGGATCGAATGTGAAGCATACCACTGTCCAGCCCCCCGGCGGGGGCTATGTGTTCCGCCTGGACAGCATGGGCGCGGGCTATACCGAAGCCGACATCCGAGAGCAGCTGGCGGCGGCACGGAGGGGCGAGACATACGAAATGCCAACACCCCCGCCTCCATCCATGCCGCCCATACCGCCAGCGCCACCAAGACGCAAACGCTATACTGTCCGGCAGGGTACCCCAACCGCACACTGGCGCAGTTCAAGGAGCTGCATCAGGACGATGTGCGGGGCATCGACGGTCTGACCGAGGACGAGTACAAGTACGCCACCCAGCTCGCGGTTTGGGCAACCTGTGGGCAGTTGGCTGTCCCCGGCACGTCCTTTACGGCAGGGCGTGAAACGCTTGCCGTCCCCACCTCGGACGCGCAGAAAATCCGTATCTTTGATAGCGTCACGGCCATTTTGAACCTTGCCAACACTTGGACTAAGTATCTCTATAACGGGATGTATGTCCGGGCAGAGGAAGATCGGGATGTGCGCGGCGTTGAGATTGTGCATGAGCGCGGTTTAGAGGGCGCGGCAGAAACCAACCGCGACGGCATCAAAAAGGAGACGATCAACGGGAAAGAGTATTACACCCGTGTAATGTATGTGGCCTCCGCCACTTCCACATGGATCGATGACTACAAAATCAAGGTATACTCCACCGATGTCCCCGCCGGTACTATCTTTGTGGCCGAGAATAATTCCCCGCTGGAAACGGTGCAGGAGGGCGGGGCCATCCGTTATAAGGTGGACACCAGCACACAGCGCAGTACAAATCTCAACGCCAACGGCTTTGAGTATTACGGCGCGTTCAAGGTGTGCATCCCTGTGGACAATGTGATGGACGAGGGCAGCTTTACCATCAATGCCATCGGCAATGTGGATCAGTACCACCTGTTTCTGGCCTTTAACCCCTCTACTTCCGAGCAGTCCTATATCATTTCTGACCCCGGCTACACCACTTGCAGTTCGGTGGGTACGTTCAAGTGGAACACCACCGAGAATCTGCCCGATACCGCCAGCCTCCAACTCGTAAAGGCGGGCGCGGGCGGCTCTCCGCTGGAGGGGGCCGAGTTTACCCTCACCGGCGACAAGGGTACTACCGTCACCGGCACCACCGACCACAACGGGCAGATCATCTGGACAGACCTCCCCGCCG
>JAFLRP010000034.1 GCA_022511515.1 Acutalibacter sp. | reverse complement strand
TCATTCCTCAGAATCTGCGGGACCATGCCGGACTGGAAAAGGATGTGACCGTCATCGGTTCCGCCACCAGAGCGGAAATCTGGGACACTGCCCGCTGGAATGCCTATGAAGCCCAGCAGACAGAGGAATCCGTGGAAGCCGCCATGACACTCTTGGAACTGTAAGCCATGGAATTTCATCACAAGCCGGTGCTGTTTCAGGAAACCATCGACGGGCTGAACATCCGCCCCGACGGACAATACATTGACGGCACGTTGGGCGGCGGCGGTCATTCGGAAGCCATTCTGCAGAAATTGACTACCGGAACGCTTCTTTCCATCGATCAGGACCCCGACGCCATCAAGGCGGCAGGGGAAAGATTGAAGCACTATCCCAATTCCCGCATTGTCCGAGGCAATTTCTCTCAGATGGACGAGCTGGCAAAACAGCAGGGTATCGGGGAAGCAGACGGCATTCTTTTAGACATCGGCGTTTCCTCCTATCAACTGGATACTCCGGAACGGGGGTTTTCCTACCACAACGATGCTCCTTTAGATATGCGGATGAGTCGGGAAGGCGCAACAGCCGCCGACTTGGTCAACACCCTGTCTCAGCAGGAGATCGCGGACATCATCTTCCGCTATGGGGAAGACAAAAACGCAAACAGGATTGCAAGCGGCATCTGCCGGGCGAGGGAAAAATCTCCCATCGAGACCACCGGTCAGCTTGCCGAGATCATAAAGGCTTCTGTTCCTGCGGCAGTGCGCAGGGAACAGGGGCATCCCGCAAGAAAGACCTTTCAGGCCCTGCGGATTGCCGTCAACGGCGAGTTGGACAGGCTGAAAGAGGGACTGGAAGCCGGATTTTCCATCCTAAAGTCCGGCGGGCGGCTGGCGGTCATCACCTTCCACTCGTTGGAGGACAGAATCGTCAAACAGCAGATGAACGACTGGTGCCAGGGCTGTATTTGCCCCAAGGATTTTCCGGTGTGCGTCTGCGGCAGGAAGCCTCAGGGGAAACTCCTCTACAAGCGGGGACTGACTCCGTCCCCTCAGGAGCTGGAGGAAAACCCTAGAGCCCGAAGCGCCAGATTGCGGGTCATTGAGAAGCTGTAAAACGAGCTAAGACAGTTTTCCGGGGAGGCGGGTTTCGGCAGACAGCCGAGACAGCCGGGCAGCGCCGGACGCTTCCCCGGAAAACAGACCAACTCAGAAAGGAAAGAGAAACACTATGGCAGACCGCGCAGAAGCATATGATTTCGCTCTGTTTGAAACGCATTATGACAATACGGTCCCTGCTGTAGAACCCCGGCGGGAACGGCAGACCAAAAAGGCTCCCAATATTGTGGAGCTGCCCAAAAAGGAACTGGAAAAAAACGCCAGACGGAAGCGGCATCCTATCCGGGCAGCCATGATGGTGCTGAGTTTCTCCGCATTTATCGCTATCGCCGTGGCCATGGTCTACAGCCAGGAACAACTGGCCATGCTGACCGAGAAGATCAATGCTGCCACTCAGGAGCTGGCGGAAAGCCAGAGCCTGGAGGTACAGCTCAATATGCGGGCTTCTCAGAAGATGAACGATTCCGAGGTGGAAAAATACGTTACCAGTGAGTTGGGCATGAACAAGATCACCAGCCGCCAGATCAGCTACGTCAATGTGGCGCAGCAGGACAAGGGCACGGTGATGCAGGAGATCGACGGCGGGTCGCCGCTGGACAAGCTGCTGTCCGCCATCCGAAGCTGGTTCGCATGATAGATACGGGAAAACCAAATTCCGCACAGAGCATGGGGCGAGATCATGCCCGGTGCGGATGCGGTTTTTCTTTGATTTTATGAGCTTTCAGCAGAGAAAGGTATATGAAAATCAGATTGGGAATACAATTTTGTTGCACGAGACTGCAATAGGGAAGGGCCTTGCGCGGCAAGGACGGTGAGCACATGGCAAAGGGCATTACGGAAAAAATGACGATACGGGCAAAGGTGCTCACGGGAATTCTTGTCTTCTTGGGCTTTGGCCTTGTTGTCGGCAGTTTGTTCCGCTGGCAGATCCTGCGGGGGGAAGAACTCCGTGCCAGAGCCATCGATCAAAGCCTGCAAAGCACGTCTGTTCCCGCCATGCGCGGAACGATCTACGATGCCACCGGCACGAAAATTTTGGCCCAGAGCGCCAGTGTGTGGACAGTGGTGCTGGAGCCCAATTACCTGAAAGACGACGAAGCCATGCGCCGCACGATCTCCGCCGGGCTTGCGAAAATTCTGGACATGGACGAGGAGCACATTTACGAAAAAACCGGGGAGGCCTCCTACTTCTCCTATTTGAAATGGCGTGTCGAGACCAACGTCCGGGACGAGATCAACGACTTTCTGAAAGCAAATGAAATCGAAAACGGCGTGCGGATGATCCCGGATTACAAGCGCTACTACCCCTACGGCACGGTAGCTTCCAATGTGCTGGGCTTCACCGGCACGGATTCTCAAGGACTGGACGGACTGGAGCTCTATTACGATCAGGAGCTCCGGGGCACGGCAGGCAGACTGGTGGCGGCGAAGAATGCTATCGGTACGGATATGCCCTTTGAATACGAGCAGTATAACGTGGCTCAGGACGGCAACAACCTGGTGCTGACCATCGATGAGACCGTCCAGAGCATTTTGGAAAAATATCTGGCGGAGGGCATCGAAAAGTTCAAGATCAAAAACGGCGCCGTCGCCATTATGATGAACGTGAACACCGGAGCGGTGATCGGCCTTGCCACCCATCCCAATTATGACCCCAACGATCCCTTTACCGTTCAGGACGAAGCCGTACTTGCGGAGATTGCGGCATTGCCGGAGGAAGAGCAGGACAGCGCCCTCAACGCCGCCCGTTACAAGCAATGGAGAAATAAGGCGGTCAGCGATACCTACTATCCCGGTTCGGTGTTCAAGATGGTCACCGGCTCTATGGGATTGGAGGAAGGCGTCATCACCGAGGAAAGCCAGTTCACCTGTACCGGCAATATGCTGGTGGAGGGCGTGAGCGACGGCATCAGTTGCTGGAAGAGCGGCGGCCACGGCACGGAGACTTTCCGGGAGGGGCTGTACAATTCCTGCAATCCTTGGTTCATTCATTTAGGAGACCTCTTAGGCGCGGCTACCTTCAGCAAATACCGGGAAGCCTTCGGCTTTACCGATCTGACCGGTATCGATCTGCCCGGCGAATCCGACAGTCTGTATCACAACGTGGAAGACTTGGGGCCTGCCGAGCTTGCAACAGAGGCATTCGGGCAGAATTTCAGTATCACCCCGGTGCAGATGATCACCGCCTGCGCGGCAGTGGCCAACGGCGGCTATCTGGTGAAACCCCATGTGGTGGACCGCATCGTAGACAGCGAGGGAAACATCGTCAAAACGGCGGACACCGGGTACCGCCGGCAGGTGATCTCCGAGGAGACCTCAAAGTCCATCACTTCGATTCTGCAGTACAATGCCGCTTCCGGTACGGCCAACGGCGGCTATGTGGTGGGCTACCGCGTGTGCGGAAAGACCGGCACTTCGGAAAAGATCGCGAAATGGAACGAGGACAGAAGCAAGCCCAAGGAATACATTGCCTCCTACTGCGGCTACGCCCCGGCGGAAGATCCCCAATACGCCCTGCTGGTGTTCTTTGACGAGCCGGACAAGGCAAACAACGGCGGTCTCAACGGCGGAAACGCCATTGCCG
>JAFLRP010000159.1 GCA_022511515.1 Acutalibacter sp. | reverse complement strand
AACAAAGTTGTCCGCGACCACGTCTCTGAGGTTTTCCCCCATGTGGAAGACTTCCTCCACCTCGGCGGTGGAAAGGGTAAAACGGCGGATCAGATTTTCCAAGTCCAGCCCGGAAAGATCTACAAAGTCGCCGATCCAGTTCATTGAAATCAACATTTTTTATTCCTCCTTCCGCCGCTCATTCGTGCTTGAACTGAGACAGGGCTTTCAAATTGCCGCTGTTCAGGTCACGAATATCCTTGACGCCGTATTTCATCATCACCAGTCTGGTGAGGCCCAGACCAAAGGCAAAGCCGGTGTACTCTTCCGGGTCGATGCCGCCCTCTCGGAGTACGTTGGGATGGATCATGCCGCAGGGGCAGAGCTCCACCCAGCCGGAATGCTTACAGGTGGGGCAGCCCTCGCCGCCGCAGATCAGGCAGGAGATGTCCAGCTCGAAGCCGGGTTCCACAAAGGGGAAAAAGCCCGGGCGCAGGCGGACGTCCACTTCCCGCTCAAAGACTTCGGAAAGCATGGTCTTCATGAAGTAAATCAGATTGGAGATGGAGATGTTCTTGTCGATCATCATCCCCTCCATCTGGAAGAAGGTGTTCTCATGGCTGGCGTCGGTGGCTTCGTTCCGGAAGCACCGGCCGGGGAATACCGCCCGCAGGGGCGCGCCGTATTTCTTCATAATGGCGTTTTGAGCGGCGGAGGTGTGGGTTTTCAGAAGTTGTCCGTTATCCAGCCAGAAGGTGTCCTGCATGTCACGGGCCGGGTGGTCTTTCGGGATATTCACCGCTTCAAAACACTGGTAATCGGTGACGATCTCCCGGTAGTCTTCGATGGTGAAGCCCATGGAGGCGAACACTTCCTCCAACTGCCGCTGGACGATGGTGATGGGGTGATAAGAGCCCTCCGCCTCCTGTACCGGCAGCGTTACGTCGTACTGTTCGGCAGACGCGATCAAAAGCTCCTGCTCGGCGGATTTGATTTTCTCCACCTGATGAGCGATGCTGTCCTCCACCTGCTTTTTCAGCAGATTGATATGCTGGCCCATTTCCTTTTTCTGCTCAGCGCTCACGTCCTTGAGCCCCTTCAACAGCTCGGTGACGGAGCCCTTTTTGCCCAGATAAGCCACCCGCAGCTTTTCCACCATCTCGCTGTTTTTGGCTTCCTGCAGCTCCGCTTCAAAGCGCTTTTGCAATGCTTCGATTTTTTCCTTCATGCTCAAACCGTCCTTTCTTTTGGGGACAAAAAATCGCCCCAACATGTTCATTGGGGCAAAAATGTCAAAGCTCTTCGCTTCGCCATTTTCAAAAAGACTCCGCCCCGTTTGGGGCGAAGTCTTTACAAAAAACTCCGCGGTACCACCCAAGTTCAGCAAGAAATTTCTCTATGGAAACCGCTTGCCCTTCATTTCGGCCTGTAACGTGACCGCACGTCAGCGCCTACTGCCCGCAGGGTTCAGCACTGCCGCTCCGAAAGGAACTTCATCCCGCCCGGAAACCGCCTGTGCTTTCAGCCGACGACACAAACTCTCTTTGGGCTCTGACGGGGGACTACTTTCTTTCTTCTCCGCGTTTCGCTCTATTTTAGCACAGGTTTTTCCGCTTTTCAAGTGTTTCAAAAAAACTTTACTCTGCCGGCAATTTGCGGAGCTATTGTCTCAGCCCGAAAAATATGTTATACTAAACCGGTATACAGAAAACTCTGCCCCGAAGGGAGACAGGCAATATGAACGACGTATTTGTAGAACGGATGGTAAAGAAAAAATTTGACGGGAAAGATGCTTTGATCACGGCGGCGGTCATTTTGGGGATCATTCTCCTATCCTTTATCGGCTTTATTGTGGGATTCTTCATTTTCCGATTTCCCACGCTGAGCCTGCTCATCACCGCGGGCGCGGTGTTCGGCGGCTACAAGCTGATCGGCTCCCGGATGCTGGAATTTGAATACAGCCTGACAAACGGCTTTGTCACCGTGGATAAAATTCTGAACCGGGCTTCCCGGAAGCGCCTGACAGCCTTTGAGTGCGAAACCTGCGAGGATATCGGCAATTATCTGGAAAATGAGGCGCGGCTGAAAAACCGCTCTTTTGATACCCGTGTGTTTGCCACCCGCACTTCCGATCGGCAAGGCTCTTGGTACATGATCGTCCACGGGAAGAAAACCGGGAAAACCCTGGTGGTGTTCGATCCGGACGAAGATCTGCTGGAAGCCATCAAAAAGTTTATTCCCCGACAACTAAAATTTGAAAAATTCGGCAGAAACTAAGGAGCTTTTTTCATGACGATCATCCCCAAGGATTACCACCCGGCACTGGGACTGTATGAAACACAGAAGGCCATCGGGCTCATCAAAAACGTGTTTCAGGTAAAGCTCTGCTCTGCCCTGCATCTAAAACGGGTCACCGCTCCCCTGTTCGTGGACCCCTCCACGGGCCTGAACGACGACCTGAACGGCGTGGAGCGCCCGGTGAGCTTTGATGTTCCGGCGGTGCAAAGGGACGCTCAGGTGGTTCACTCGCTGGCGAAGTGGAAGCGCCTTGCCCTCCACGATTACGATTTTTACGTGGGCAACGGCCTCGTCACTGACATGAACGCCATCCGCCGGGACGAGGAGCTGGACAATCTCCATTCCATTTATGTGGACCAATGGGACTGGGAAAAGGTCATTGATCGCTCCATGCGCAGTGAAGAATATTTGCAGGACACCGTCCGCCGGATCGTCAGCGCTCTCTGCGGCTCGCTGGACGAATTGAAATGGCAATTCCCTCAACTGGAAACGGAGCTTTGCCGGGACGTGACTTTCATCACTTCGCAGGAGTTGGAAGACAAATATCCCGGCCTTTCCCCCAAGGAGCGGGAAAACGCCTTTGTGAAGGAGCACAAAACCGTCTTTGTGGAAAAAATCGGCGGCAAGCTGAAAAGCGGCCAGCCCCACGACGGCAGAGCTCCCGACTACGACGACTGGGACTTAAACGGCGACCTGCTGTTCTGGCATGAGCCGCTAAATTGCGCCTTGGAAATCAGCAGCATGGGCATTCGGGTAGATGCGGAATCCCTGGACCGCCAGTTGACAGAATCGGGCTGCGATGACCGCCGGAAATTCCCCTTTCACCAAATGCTTTTGAGGAATGAGCTGCCTCTGACCATCGGCGGCGGCATCGGCCAAAGCCGCCTGTGCATGCTGCTCCTGGGCAAAGCCCACATCGGCGAGGTGCAGTCTTCCCTCTGGGACGAGGAGACCCGCCGGCTCTGCAAAGAGGGCGGGATTATCTTACTGTAAAGAATGCAGCACACTGAAAAAGTGTGCTGCATTTTCTGTTTTTTCAGTTAGCTGTCTCCGCTGTCTGCAGGGTAGTCCTTTGTCCAAACTTCTCTGCTGATTCCATGATCACTCCCATCTTCGTACACGTACTCATACTTGGTGACCGAGTATTTCTCTGTCAAGCCCTCGGCAATGATTTCGTCTCCCTCTAAACGGATTTTAGTGTTCTCTCCCGCACCGCCTGATAATTCGTAGAGGTATTCTTCGCTATTTGCGATACCTTCCTTTTTATGTACGCAAAAGGAGGCAGAAATCTTTGAATGTTTCCCATTCACTTCCATGGTATTGTCGTCGCTGAGAGTAACTGTACCTTCCAAATGGCCGGAGACCCGCATGTCGCTGACCCAAAAATTGTCCCTGTTAAATTCTGCAGAGAATTTCGTGCGAACTTCCATTGGCGTTCCCGTCTGCACGGTAAAGGAATTGCTGTATGGAACCCATATGTCGGCCGTTCCCAATGAGGGAAGATACCCATAGAATTGCATGGTTCCTTCCGGCGGAAAATCGTTGATGGAATTTTTACCTTGGCTCCAATGAAGCTCTTCTCCCTGGGCATTCGTAACGCTCTGTTGGTTAAGGTCGAAATTAATACAAACATAATCTCCCGGAATGGTGTCTGTATCAAACACCCAGTCTGGTGAGGATGCTGTTTCTTTCACTTCGGAGACCGGCAGATGATCATTGCTGCATCCAATGAGCAAAATGGGAATCAGCAGACAGCAAATGAGCATTTGAATCCACGTTCGTTTCGTAACAATACCCCCTTTAGAGCTGCCTATCGTTTGCTCGGTTCCCGGCAGGGATTTCCGTGCTCCGATACTTTAAAAGAATTATATCATATATCCGGATTACGGTCAATGAAACCAGCCCTGCCACACCAGACAACACCATATTCTTGAAACAAATAGAAAAACGGCAGACACTTTTGTGCCTGTCGTTTTTCTGCTTCACACGGCGCCCTGTCAAACAAGAGCTTTCTCCACAACGTTATTCGGTGGTCAAATGCAGAATATGGCAGATGCCGGGGATGGCCTCGCCCTGTTGCTGAGAGGTGGGGGACATCAGCGCGCCGGTGGCGCAGAACAGAATATTTTTGAGATCGCCCCGCTCCATGCGTTTCAGGAGATGGCCGCTCAAAACCGAAGCCGAACAGCCGCAGCCGGAACCGCCGGCGTGGACGTCCTGCCGCTCCCGGTCATACAGCAGCAATCCGCAGTCGTGGTGGACGTTTTGGATATTCACGCCGTTGTCCTCCAGAGACTGGTACAGGAGCTCCGTGCCCACCAAAGCCAAATCGCCGGTAAAGATGCCATCGTAATCCTCGGGCTTTGTGCCGGTGTCCGAAAGGTATTGATAAATGCTGTCGGCGGCGGCGGGGGCCATGGCGGCTCCCATGTTGGCGGGGTCCTTCACGCCCAAATCCACGATTTTTCCCACCAGTCCGTGGCGGATCTTCACCTTGCCGCCCTTTCCCACCACCACACAGCCGGAGGCGGTGGCCGTCCATTGAGCGGTGGGCGTGCGCTGCGAGCCGTACTCCAAGGGTGTGCGGAATTGCCGCTCCGCCGAGCAGAAATGAGAGCTTGTCACCGCCACGGACCTCTCCGCCGCGCCGCTTTCCACGGTCATAGCGGCCATGAGCAATGTCTGGGCCATGGTGGAGCAGGCCCCGTACTGCCCCAAAAAGGGAATTTGAAAATCCAGCAATCCGAAGGTGGAAGAAATGCACTGATTTAAAAGGTCTCCGGCAAAGATGAAATCCATTTGGGCTGCGCTCATACCGGCCTTGTCGATGGCCAGCGTCACCGCTTCCTTTTGTAGCTGTGCTTCCGCCTTTTCCCAGCTCTCCATGGCCAGGCTGGTGTCCTGAAAGGTCTGGTCAAAATCAGCCCCCAGCGGGCCCTCCGCTTCCTTTTTTCCGCCGACGGCGGCATGGCTCAGCACCGTGGGCGGTGCGGAAAATTCCAAAGTTTTCTGTCCGATCCGTTTCATAGCGTCCCCCTCCGCCAATTTTTGATTTTATGGATTTTGGGTTTAGCATTTTCGTTTTTCGGCCGGCTATGCCTTGGAATTTTTTAGGACAAAAAAAGTGAGGCTTTCCGCCTCACTTTTTTCCCGTCTATTTTTACAAAACGTCGATGGAAATTTCCCCGTCCTTGACGGACAGGGTCGCGCTGCCCACGTTGCCTTCGCCTTTTTCCACCAGGACCATGGCAAGGCGGTCCTCCACCATGCGGCGGATATTGTTCCGCAGGTCCCGTGCACCGCTGGTGCCGCAGATGGACTGTTCCGCCAGCAGTGCGCAGACGTCCTCGCTGAATTTCAACTCGATGGCCTTTTCCTGCAGGGTCTCCACGTATTCGTTCAGCATGAGGGTGGCGATCTTCCGGTAGTCCTGCTCGTCCAGAGGGCGGAACACCACCACCTCGTCGATACGACTCAAAAACTCCGGGCGCAGGAAATCTTTCAGCGCTTTCATGGCTTTCTCCCTGCTCATGTCGGCGGCGGTCTTGGCAAAGCCCAGAGAACCGTCTTTCCTGTCGCTGCCGGCGTTGGAAGTCATGACGATGACGGTGTTTTCAAAATTCACCGTTCTGCCGTGGGCATCTGTGATGCGCCCCTCGTCCAGAATCTGCAGGAGAATGTTCATCACGTCGGGGTGAGCCTTTTCGATCTCGTCGAACAGCAACACGGAATAGGGCTTTCTGCGCACCTTTTCCGTCAACTGCCCCGCTTCGTCATAGCCCACATAGCCGGGGGGAGAACCGATGATTTTCGACACGGAATGCTTTTCCATAAATTCCGACATGTCCAGTCGGATCAAGGTTTCCGGGCTGTCGAACAGCTCTTGGGACAGCACCCGCACCAGCTCGGTCTTTCCCGTGCCGGTAGGTCCTACAAAGATAAACGACGCGGGATGGCGGCGGGGGCTGATCTGTACCCGGCTGCGGCGAACAGCGGCGGAGACGGCTTCGATGGCCTCCTCCTGTCCCACGATCTTCTTTGCCAGCACGTCCTCCAGATTCGCCAGCTTTTTCAGCTCGTTTTCCGCGACTCTGGCGGCGGGAATGCCGGTCCACAGCTCGATCACATGGGCGACGTCCTGTTCCTCCACCTCGGCAAAAACGCCCTCTCTGCGCAGCGCGTCCAGATTTTCCTCCAGAGTAGCGATGCGGTAATGGGTCTTTGCCAGTTCCTCATAATCCACTCCGTTTCCGGCGGCAGGATCGGAAAGTTCCTGCTCCTTGGCTTTTTCCCGTTTCAGCGCAAGCTCGGCGGAATCGTATTCCTCCAGCCGCTTGTTGCGCAACGCGGCGCAGGCGCAGGCCTCATCTAAGAGGTCGATGGCCTTGTCCGGCAGATATCTGTCGCTGACGTACCGCTCGGAAAGCACCACCATGCGGCGGATCATGTGCTCGGACACCTGCACCCGGTGGTAGGCCTCATAGTAGCTCTTAATGCCCAACAGGATCTTGACGGCGTCGCCGATGGAAGTCTCCGTCACGGTGACGGGCTGGAAGCGCCGTTCCAGTGCCGCGTCCTTTTCGATATATTTCCGGTACTCGGCAAAGGTAGTGGCGCCGATGACCTGAATTTCCCCCCGGGACAGAGCGGGCTTCAGGATATTGGAGGCGTTCATGCCGCCCTCGGCGTCCCCTGTGCCCACTAAATTGTGGATTTCATCGATAAAAAGGATGATATTCCCGTCTGCTTTGACTTCGTCCACCAGCCCCTTGACGCGGCTCTCAAACTGCCCCCGGAACTGCGTTCCGGCAACTAAGGCGGTCAGGTCCAAAAGCTGGATCTCCTTTTCCCGGAGACGGGCGGGCACATTCCCCGCCGCGATGCGCTGGGCGATCCCCTCCGCCACGGCGGTTTTGCCCACGCCGGGCTCGCCGATGAGACAGGGGTTGTTCTTCCGCCGGCGGGACAGAATCTGCACCACTCGCTCGATCTCTTTCTCTCTGCCGATGATATTATCAAGCTCCCCCTTCCGGGCTTTTCCCGTCAGGTCGGTGCAGTAATTCTGAATATATTTCCGCTTCTTTTTATGGAAGCTTTCTTTTCTTGACTGAACGCCCGTGCTATTGCCCAAGCCGCCGTTTTCACCGGGCGCTCCGCCCAGCATCATTTCCGGGGACATGGTGGCCGCGCCGCCAAGAGTGAAGGAATCCTCTCCGTCTTCCTCGTTCTCCACGCCCATCAGCTCTGTCATCTGCTCGGACATGGCCTGCAGCTCCTCGTCGCTGATCCCCATTTTCTGCATGAGATCATTCACGGGCTTGATACCCAGCTCTTTAGCGCAAGTCAGGCAAAGGCCCTGGGTGTTCTGCCCATCCAGCGAATGGGACACAAACACCACGGCAGGCCTTTTATGACAACGCGAACACATCAGCATGATACTGCTCCTTTCCCAAATCGGCTTTTTCTTCGCCTTAGGCAGAAGTTTCCCCTTTCGGAAAACTTCGAGAGATGGCCGTTAGGCCAACTCTCAGATAGCCGCTAGGCTATCTCCTGCGTACATTCTCTCTCGGCTTCCGTGCAGTCTTTGCGTGGATTTCACTGTTGAGATCCAAATCGTATTTTTCGTCATCGGAATGCAAAATCATCAAAAAAATCTGGAAATATTTGACTGCGGCGTAGATCATCATCACTGCCGTCAACAGCAGCAGCCCCAGAGCCACTCCGCTGAATACCGGCCCGGACAGCTTGAAGACGCCGTCCATCATCACGATGACGCCCACGGACACATAGAACATGGCCGTGGCGACTTTCCCGTACCACCGGGAAGCGCCGGGACCTTTTTTTCGCTTCAAAAGCACGGACGCACAGCATACCATGCCCAATTCTTTGACGATAAACAGAATAAGTACCGGTCGAATTACGGAAAACTTTACCGCTAAACAGATGGCCACCATGCCTTGGGTGAGCTTATCCGCCAGCGGGTCCAGCATTTTTCCGACCTCTGTGATTTGGTTGAATTTCCGGGCGATAAACCCATCCAACGCATCAGATAAGCCGGAAGCCAAAAGCAGCACGGTCGCTATGATGGTATGCCCTGTCAAAAATGCCCACGCGAAGAAGGGAACAAGGAGGATGCGCAGCGCGGACAACGCGTTGGGCACAGTCAAATTTTGATTTCTCAGCTTCGGTTCCTGCGACATACTTTTTTCCTTTCTTTCCGCAACCTTTTCCTTGGAAAGGGCTCCTCAGCCCCCAATCTCTCCTAACGGAACATTGCTCCCAGCGGGTTTATGCGGATGATCAGCCCGGCCAGGAAGGAACGGTCCAGCATGATTTCCACATCCGCCTGAGTCTCCGCCGCCAGCATGGGCGTGAACACCTGAACGGCAGAAACGGCGATCCACACCGACACCAGCGCCAGCAGGAAGCCAAACAGTCCGCCCAGGGCGCCGTTTACCTGCCGAAGCATGGGCAGCCGGAATACTCCCGCCGCCATATCCGCCAGCACCCGCACGATCACCATGAACAGGGCGAACAGCACGATCACTGCCAAAACTTTCAAAAAGCTGACAAATACTGGAGAAAGGGCGTCGGCGATCAGCTCCGCCGCCTGATTGCTTCTGTCGGCCACCACTGACTCCAGCGTGTTGGAGTTGATACCCGCCTGCTGCAGCGCCCGATTGATGAAATCCGGCAGGGAAGACAGCACCTTCTCGATGGCAGAAAACATGGACCCCGTTCCCAAAGAGGACAGAGATTCGCCGATCCGCTCTACCAGCGCGTCCCGGAACAGGGCGTTAAACGCAAAATTGGCAATCGCGCCGCCCAAAGCGGAGGCAAAAAAGGCAGCCAGGATAGAACCCAGAAAATGCGCCGCAGATTTGACCAGCCCGCGGCGGATCCCCACCACGATAAACAGCACAAACACACAAAGTATCACCAAATCCAGTATGAGATTCACAGGCGTCCCTCCTGACATTCTTCTTTTCTATAAATTTAAGTACAAAAAGCCACAATGAAAATATTTTATCACAGTTGACTGCTTTTCACAAGGGCTATTGCCTTACCGTTTTCTTAATCAGGGAAATACTTGTTAGCTTATTTCCACTGTGCGAATTTCGCTGACGCCCAGCACATACGCCATGCGCTCGCTGTTCAGGGCGATGCTTTTGGCGTCGCTGCCGCCGTCTATGCGGCCTTGCTCCGTACCGGTAGAATAGTCGTAAAACACCACCTCGGTGTTGACCAGCGCCCCCACCGTGCCGCCGGAAGCAGACAGGGACACGATGCGCTCCGGCGATTCGACCCGCACAGGTTCGTTATTTCCCCGAAATACCAGCAGGGTACAGGGTCCGGCATGCTCGTAGGCGGAAATGGACAAAAACGCCCGATTCTGGTCCAGCCGATAGGCGGTGAGCTGCCGCCCGTCGTAGCTGTACTCGGTAAAGTCATAATTCGTGGATTTTGCCATCAGCAGAGCGGATTCTCCCACAGCGTACAAGTCGCCGCTTTCGGTCCACGCGGCGTCCAAAATCAGGTTGTCCCTCGTTTCATAACTGGCAATGGGCTCTGGATCATTGAAATCGAACACGGTGACCTTGGACACCAGTTCCCCCCGTTCGGAGCGGACCGTACAGGTCATGCCGTACGAGCCGTCATAATTCATGGCGATGGCGGTGATGTAGTCTCTCGCAAAGGAATAAGTGTATTGCAGCGTGCCGTCCTTTTGGTAGACATTGAGTTCCGACGCGCCGTCTGAGCCGTGCAGCCCCAAGGCGTACCTGCCGCCGGAGGATACCACGCCGGACAAAATTTCCCGTTCCGCCGTGCCCCGCACAACGGTCTCTGTACCGGACAACACCAGATACCCGGTGCTGTCCTGATTGTACAGCAGCGTCTTCCCGTGGGCGGTGTGCATGGCGGGCTGACTCAGACTGTGCCGCAGGGAAAGCTGCTCCTTGCCGGAGGGATCTACTGCGGTAAAAGCCGTGTCGCTCAATATCAGCGCGTCCCCGCCGTAAGAAGCGAAATTGGAGGCAAAGACGGAAGACCCGGTGATAGACACAGGAAAACCGTCCCCCTGCCCCGCGCCCACAAATTGCAGTTTGATCCAGCTTCGGATGTTATCCACGGACAGCCCGTCCCGGTTCATCCACAGTGCAAGCCCCAAAACCAGCAGAATGAGAATGATGACCACACGGTACACAGCCTTGGGCACCTGCATTTTTTTCAGCCGCTCTTCGCCTTCGGATTCCTCGTCCTCGTATTCGTAATAGACTTCCTCTTGCTCCTCCTGATAATTCCGGAGCCTGACGATTCTTGCGGTGTCCGCTTTCGGGTCTACCTTGTTCTTACGCTTCGCCATTCCCATTCCCCCTTTCTTTTTTGGCGCAGGGAAGCATCTGCTTCTCTGCGGGCCTTCCCCGCTAATAAAAAACTTTGTTCAAATATAACCCGCACGCCGGCGCGGTGGGGCCGGCGGCTTTTCTGTCTTTTGCATCGAGGATGTTTGGGATGTCCTCCGGGGAAAATTTCCCCTGCTGCACCCGAAGCAGCGTCCCCGCCATGATGCGCACCATGTTGTAGAGAAAGCCATCCGCCGCCACGGTGAACAGTACCAAGTCCCCTTGCCGCTCCACTTTCGATTCCGTCACGGTGCGGGTGAAATCCCCCTGCTCCCGTTTGTCCAGCGTGCAGAAAGAGGAAAAATCGTGACTGCCAAGATAATACTTCGCCGCCCGGTCCAGCAAAGCTTCGTCTATGGGATACCAGTAATGCAGCGCCCTGTCCTGTAGAAAGGGATTTCGCACCGGGTGATTCCAAATTTCGTAGACGTATTCCTTTCCCTTGCAGGAATACCGGGCGTGAAAATCTGCGGGAACTTCCTGACAGCTCAGGGCCGCGATATCATCCGGCAAATAGCGGTTCAGCGCCGCCATGAGCCGCTCCGGTAAAATCTTGCTTTCCGTGTGAAAGCTGATACAGAATTCCCGGGCGTGCACGCCGGTATCTGTCCGGGAGCATCCCTTGATGCTTTCCTGCTGCCCGATGACTTCACAGAGCGCCTTTTGAAAGACCTCCTGTACCGTCAGCGCGTTTTCCTGCACCTGCCAACCGTGGTAGCGGGAGCCGTCGTATGCGATTTTCAGCAGTAGGTTTCTTCTGTTTTCCTGAGAAAATGCCTCCACGGTTCTCCGCTCCTCTCCGCGTGTCAAAAAAGTCTTTTTGCCACGCTCCGTGAAGTTTCAAAAACTTTGAAAAAGTTTTTGAAACTTATTGTATTGAAACGCGAAAGACAACCCTGACGGTTTTCTTTCACACTATCTTTCCCTCCGAAACCTTTCACTTGACGGCTTTTAACACGCTATACAATAATCGCTCAGAGTACAGCCGGGAACACGATATTCAGAGAAATAAAAATACCCAGCACCGTGATCGCTGCGGCCAAAGAAATCCAGTCTGTCCTGCCAAAATGCAAAACCTTCATTTTCGTTCTGCCCTTACCGCCGTGATAGCAGCGGCTTTCCATGGCGGTGGCCAGGTCATAGGCCCGGCGAAAAGCCGAGACAAACAGGGGGATCAGCACCGGCACCAGCGCCTTGATACGCTGGATAATGCCGCCGCTTTCCATATCCGCTCCCCGTGCCTTCTGGGCGCTCATGATTTTTTCCGTCTCCTCCAGCAGCGTAGGCACAAACCGCAGCGCGATGGTCATCATCATGGCGAATTCGTGGACCGGCACGTGAAGCTTCCCGAGGGGACGCAGCAGGCGCTCGATGGCGTCGGTCAATTGAGTAGGGGACGTGGTGTAGGTCAGGACAGAGCTGGCCAAGATCAGAAGAATGATACGCAGGGAAATGAAAACGCTGTTCAAAATGCCCGCCTTGGTAACTTTCAGCCAGCCCAACTGCCAGAGGGGTTCTCCCGTGCCGTAAAACAGATTCAAAACGGCGGTGAACACCAGCAGGATCACAATGGGCTTCAGGCTTTTCACATACATTTTCGGCGGGATTTTGGAAAGAAAAATACCAAGAAAAATATACAGCACCGCTGCGGCCAGCGCGAAAAAGTTCCCCGCCGTAAAAATCAGCACGATAGAAAAGATGACAAGGCAGATTTTCAGCCGGGCGTCCATGCGGTGCATCACCGACGGCGCGGGAAAGTATTGACCTAACGTGATATCGGAAAGCATATGGCTCCAAGCTCCTTCCCGGTTTATTCCTGTGCTTTGAAATAGGGCAAAAGCTGCTTTAAGGCCTCGTCCACCGTCAAGGTGGAGGGGTCGGCAGGATAGCCCATTTCTTTCAGTTCCTGCATGATTTTCGTGATTTGCGGAATCCGCAGCCCCATGTTTTCCAATTCTTCTCCCTTGGAAAACACGGTGCGGGTATCGCTCAGCATGGCGGCCTGTCCCCGGTTCATCACTAAGAGCCGGTCCGCCGTGCGCCCGATGTCCTCCATGCTGTGGGACACCAGCAGTACCGTGTTGTGCCGCTCTTTATGGTACTGGCTGATTTGAGACAACAGCACATCCCGGCCCCTTGGGTCCAGCCCGGCAGTGGGTTCATCCAGAATCAGCACATCCGGGTCCATGGCGATGACCCC
The DNA here is from genome assembly GCA_022511515.1 of Acutalibacter sp. Lineage (GTDB taxonomy): Bacteria > Bacillota > Clostridia > Oscillospirales > Acutalibacteraceae > Acutalibacter. Next base: position 22,313 of record JAFLRP010000159.1, on the reverse strand, counting down.
GGCAATGGCCGCCCGGCGCTTTTCCCCGCCGGAAAGCTCAAAGGGAGATTTTTCCAAAAGTTCTTCCCGCAGGCCGGTAAACCCGGCGGCCTCCAGTGCCCGCTCCTTGGCTTGCTCATCGGAAAGCCCCATATTTTTCGGGCCGAACATGATGTCCTTCAGCACGGTCTCCTCAAAGAGCTGGTATTCCGGGTACTGGAATACCATGCCCACTCGGAACCGCACGTTCCGGATTTTTTTCGGCTCCTCCCAAATGTCCTTGCCGTCTAACAGCACCTGCCCGGAGGTGGGCTTTAAGAGTCCGTTTAAGAGTTGGATCAGAGTGGATTTTCCGCTGCCGGTGTGACCGATCACACCCAGGAATTCCCCCTGCCGGATGGAGATGGACACCCCGTCCACCGCCGTTTTCCGAAAGGGCGTGCCCGCGCCGTATTCATAGCTTAGGTTTTTGGTTTCCAGAATCGCCACCGGCACTTCCCCCTTTATCGTCTGCATGATTTGTCAAATACTGTCGAAACAGTTCGACGCATTCCTCCGCGCTCAAGGGCATTTCCCCCAGCTTCACGCCGGCAGTGGAAAGCCGGTAAACAAGCTCGGTGGCCTGAGGCACGTCCAGCCCGTGGCGCTTCAAAAACTCCACCTTGCCGAACACTTCCTCCGGCGTTCCGTCTGTCAAAATCGTTCCCTCGTCCATGACCACCACCCGGCCGGCCTGAACGGCTTCCTCCATGTAATGGGTGATGAGCACCACGGTGATGTTTTTTTCCCGGTTTAATCTTTTGACGGTCTCCATGACCTCCGCCCGGCCCCTTGGGTCCAGCATGGCGGTGGGTTCGTCCAACACGATGCAGGCGGTCTCCATGGCGATGATGCCCGCAATGGCCACCCGCTGCTTCTGCCCGCCGGACAGTTTATGGGGCGCGCTTTCCCGGTACTCGTACATTCCCACGGCTTTTAACGCTTCATCCACCCGGCGGCGGATCTCCTCCGAGGGAATCCCCAGATTTTCCGGTCCGAAGGCCACGTCCTCCTCCACCACGCCGGCCACCAACTGGTTGTCCGGATTCTGCTGCACCAGCCCAACCCGGCGGCGCACGTCCAACTGCCGCTCTTCTACAGCGGTGTCAATGCCGTCTACCAGCACCTGTCCCCCCGTGGGGACCAACATACCGTTTAAGAGCTTCGCCACCGTGGATTTGCCGGAGCCGTTATGCCCCAAAAGGGCGATAAACTCTCCCTGCTCGATGGAGAGTGAAATTCTGTGAAGTACTTCAGGACTGTCCGGGTTTTCCTGTTCATAGGAAAACCGCACGTCCCTCAGTTCCAGAAAAGGCATTTTTCTTACCCCTTTCAACCATTCCCTGTTTCCCAAATCGCCGTACTTCCGCAAGGAAGTACTAAGCCGCTGTCCGTGATCGGCAGCCCAATCTCGTCGGCGGATGTTTTTCCGCCGAACCGTTTTTGCAAAATCAACTGTAATAAGTATTCCATCACCGCCGGAGAAAGCCCGGTGGCGTAAGAGCTCAACAGAAAGAACAGCGGTTCATCTGACAGCACCGGCAGACAAAGTTCCACCAAATCGTGAATTTGTTCTTCCAGCCGCCAGACCTCTCCCCCCGGCCCTCTGCCGTAGGAGGGCGGGTCCATGAGAATGGCGTCGTAAGTGTTCCCCCGGCGCTGCTCCCGCTGGACGAATTTGATGCAGTCATCCACCAGCCAGCGGACGGGTCGGTCCTCCAAATGGGAAGCCGCCGCGTTCTCCTTCGCCCACTGCACCATACCCTTGGACGCGTCCACATGGGTGACGGAAGCTCCGGCGTTCAGGCAGGCAAGGGTGGCCGCCCCGGTGTAGCCGAACAGGTTCAACACTTTGATAGGGCGGTTGGCATCACGGATTTTTTGTTCCATGAAATCCCAGTTTACCGCCTGCTCCGGGAACAGCCCGGTGTGCTTAAAGCCCATGGTTTTCAGGCGGAAACGCAAGCCGTTCCTGCCGATCTCCCATACCTCCGGGATCTTTTGGTAAGTTTCCCAATGTCCGCCGCCGGTGTTGGAGCGGAAGTACCGGGCGTGGGGGATGTTCCAGCGGGGATTTTTTCGCTCCCCGTGCCAGATGATTTGCGGGTCGGGACGCACAAGGAAAAAATCCCCCCAGCGCTCCAATTTCTCCCCGTCCCCGGTGTCGAGGACTTCATAGTCCTGCCATGCTGCTGTTCTCATTTTTTACTCCGTATTTCTTGCTGATATGGATGCTTTCTTTCCCTAAATTTCTGCTTTCGCGCATTTTAGTTTCTGCGCTTTCGTCAGTGCTGCCGTGCGCGATTTTTTCTATTAGGGGGCGGAGCCCCCTAATAGACCCACTCAAAAACCGCAAGTGAGTGCTTCTATGTAAGGGATAGAATACAAAGCCAACCTTTTTCCTACGATTTCTCATGGAGAATGTGCCATATATCGTCTCCTGAAAATCCGCAATGTCTATATACTTGTTCGGGGTTTGTACTGTTCTCACATTCTCCGGAAACCGTCGCAAAATCCGCAAAATTGTTCATCTTTTGCAAAGCCGCGCAGATCAGAGCTGAAGCAATCCCTTTGCCCCTGCATTCGGGCAGAACCTGAAGCCATTCAATGACCGCCTCGCCGACCTCCCCGTCAAAATCACAAAGAATGGAGCCAATCAGCTTTCTGCCTGAAAAAGCACCGATCCACAATTCCGGGCAATAGACCGGCGTTGCAGTTAAGTCTTGGACGTAATCTGCGGACACACAAATATCGGAATGGGTATAGCAATGGTTTATCATCTCTGCAAGTTCATCAATTTTACCCGGTAGAATCACTTCAAATGTGATATCCGCATGGGAAAACTCCGGTATCCTTGTCAGATGGTGTACTAATCTGAAAAATCTCTTGTCAGTGTAATGTTTCAACAACTTTTTGTCAAAGTCATTGTCGTGAACAATTTTCATATTCGGGGGTATTGCGATATTTCGGGCTTTCCAATAGGGAATGGAAGAAACTCTGCAAGGGTCCTGCTTGTAATCTTCCAGAGAAAACATGGTTTGTTTCCTTTCTCTTTGTCAATAGCGGAGATACTTCCAGCAAATTTAGCACAGCTCCGCCTTGATGACTTCGGCCACGTCATTGGCGATTTTTTCAATCAAGTCTTCCTCCTTGCCCTCCACCATGATGCGCAGCAGGGGTTCTGTGCCGGAGGGACGGACGATGATGCGCCCGTCTTTGCCCAAAGTCTCCGCCGCCTTGTCGATGGCGGAGCGCACCTTGTGGTCGGTGTAGAAGGCCAGTTTGCCTTCCGGAGAGACCTGCAGGTTCACAATGGTCTGGGGGAAGCGCTGCATCAGAGTGGCCAGAGAGGAAAGATTCCCCTCTCTCCTGCGCAGCAAGCTCAAAAGCTGGCAGGCAGTGAGCTGCCCGTCGCCGGTGGTGGCGAAATCCCGGAAAATCACGTGTCCGCTTTGCTCGCCGCCGAAATTATAGCCGGAGAGCCGCATTTCCTCCAGCACGTAGCGGTCGCCCACCTTGGTAGCCTCAAAATGCATGCCGTGCTCCTCGCAGAACCGCTGGAAACCCATGTTGGTCATAATGGTGCCCACCACGGTGTTTTTCGCCAGCTTGCCCCGGCTCTTCATGTCCATGGCGCAGATGGCCATGATAAAGTCGCCGTCAATAAAATTGCCCTGTTCGTCCACCATCAGACAGCGGTCGGCGTCGCCGTCAAAGGCCACGCCTGCGTCCACCTCATGAGTCTTGACGTATTCGATGAGACTCTCCATGTGGGTGGAGCCGCAATCCCGGTTCACATTGATCCCATCGGGCTTGTCGTGGAGCATTTCCACCTTCGCGCCCAATTCGGTAAAGAGTGTTTCCGCCGTGGCGCTGGCGGAGCCGTTGGCGGTGTCGATGGCGATATGCAGCCCGTCCAGCGAAAAATGGACGGAGCTTTTCACATGGTCGATGTAATCCCGCACGGCGTTCTCCGCGTGGGTCACCGTGCCGATACCGTCCTCCAGAGGAAATTCGCCGGAAATGTCGGATTTCCCCAAAATGATATCCTCAATGCGCTCCTCCAAATCATCCGGCAGCTTGAAGCCGTCTCCGGAGAAGATCTTAATGCCGTTGTATTCGTAGGAATTGTGAGAGGCGGAGATCATCACGCCGGCGTCCGCCTTGTACTTCTCCACCAGATAGGCCACAGCGGGGGTGGGCACCACGCCCAAGGTCACCACGCTGGCGCCGATGCTGCACAGTCCCGCGGCCATGGCGGTTTCCAGCATATCCGAAGAAAGCCGGGTGTCCTTGCCGATGAGCACCTTGGGGTGCCGGTTGCTCTTATTGGTCAAAACACAGGCCGCCGCCCGGCCAAGCTGAGTGGCAAGCTCGCAGGTCAAATCCTGATTGGCAATGCCTCTGATGCCGTCTGTTCCGAATAATCTACCCATAAGTAAAACCCTCCGATGCTAAAATAAAATCAGTCTGTCAAGCTCTGATAAAGCCTTGATCCTGTTCGGGAATGCCCGCTTCGTCGGAAATGTACCGCTCCACCTTCATGTGCAGTCCGTACTTCTCCCGAAGAGCGGCAATCTCTCCCATCATGGGAGACGCGTGGTGAACGTCCAGTGCGGCCTGATCCGCCCAACTGTCGATCAGCAAAACCGTCTCGGGATCGTCCATGGGGAAGAAATATTCATACCGCAGATTTCCCGTTTCGGTGCGAATGCGATCCGCCACCCCGGAGCTTGTCATTTCCTCCGCGAATTTCCGGGCGTTTCCTTTTTCCCCGCTGTAATAAATATTGACTGTGATCATTCCTTAAAACCTCTTTTCAACCGCGATAACCGGCGGTTGCCTTCTTTCGGCTGCAAGTCCCGCCACCGAGATAACGATTGAAGCCCCTCTCCTACTCCCCAAATTTCATCTGCCCGGTCTGCTCGCCCTGACTTTTCGGCAGGGGTAAACCCAAATGGAGATAGGCTGCCGGAGTCGCCACACGCCCTCTGGGAGTGCGGGCCAAAAAGCCGATCTGCATGAGGTAGGGCTCGTTCACGTCCTCGATGGTGACGGCCTCCTCGCCGATGGCCGCCGCCAGCGTTTCCAGTCCCACCGGGCCGCCGCCGTAATTCTTGATGATGGCGGAAAGCATGTTCCGGTCGCTTTGATCCAGCCCCAATTCGTCCACTTCCATCCTGTCCAGCGCGATCTTGGCCGTGTTCAGGGTAATGACCCCGCCGCTCATGATCTCGGCAAAATCCCGCACTCTCTTTAACAGCCGGTTGGCGATACGGGGCGTGCCACGGGAGCGGGAAGCGATCTCCAGCGCCGCGTCCGCCTCGATCTCAGCCTGCAGAATGCCGGCGCTGCGGGAGACAATTTTTCCCAATTCCTGAGGAGAATACAATTCCAGCCGCAGCACCACGCCGAAACGGTCCCTGAGGGGGGCGGAAAGCTGGCCAGCCCTTGTTGTCGCGCCCACCAGCGTAAAGTGGGGCAACGGCAGGTGATAGGACGCCGCCATCTGTCCCTTGCCGGTGATGATGTCAAGCGCGAAATCCTCCATGGCAGGGTACAGAATTTCTTCCACGGTCCGGGGCAGACGGTGCACCTCGTCGATGAACAGCACGTCTCCCGGACTCAAATTGGTGAGCAGCGCAGCCAGGTCTCCGGGCTTTTCGATGGCGGGACCGCTGGTAATGCGCAGATTCACGCCCAGCTCGTTTGCCACGATGCCTGCCAGCGTGGTTTTGCCCAGACCGGGCGGACCGTACAGCAGCACATGGTCCAGCGTTTCCCTTCGGCTCTTGGCCGCTTCGATGAACACCTTCAAGTTTTCTTTGGCCTTTTCCTGGCCGATATATTCCGAAAACGTCCGAGGACGCAGGGGATTTTCCACTTCCCTGTCCTCGCTGATATATTCCGTGTCCGTCAGCCGGTTTTCCAGATCCAGATCGTCCTGTTTGTCCCAGTCAATGCCGTATTCCTGCGGGCTATTCTTTCCACCGGTTTTCTCGATCATGGCCTGTTCCCCCTTTCCCGTATTTCTGCTCTAATGAATTTCACATCTCCTATTTGCTGGCAAAGGATTTCAGCGCCAGCCGGATCAGTTCCTCCGGCGGCAATGCGGAATCCAATCTTCCCACAGCGGCGGCGGCGTCCGAGGGCGAATATCCCAGTGTGACCAGAGCCTCCACCGCCTGAGCCGCGTTGCCCGACGCGGAGGGGCCTCCGGCGGCCACGTCTTCCATGCTCAGGCCGGCAGCGGAAAAACTCTTGACCTTGTCTTTCAGCTCCAGCACAATGCGCTGGGCCAGCTTCGGCCCTACGCCGTTTGCGTGGGTGAACCGTTTGGAGTCCCCCGCCGCCGCAGCCAGCGCCACGGTCTCCGGGGTCATCTCCGACAAGATGGCGATGGCTACCTTGGGCCCCACGCCGCTGATGCCCGTCAGAAGTTTGAAGCAGTTCAGCTCTCCCTGAGTGAGAAAACCGAAGAGGTCCAAAGCGTCCTCCCGTACGTTCAGATGGGTGTACAGGGTGGCGGTCTCGTTCAATCGGGGCAATCCTCGCAGGGTGCTCATGCTGGTGAAGCATTTGAACGCCACGCCGCCCACGTCCAGTACGGCCATGCCCGGCTCGGTATGAATGAGCTTTCCCGTCAAGCTGTAAAACATTTTCTTTCCTCCCTCTTTTTTCTCACTCTATCATAACATTTGCTAAATGACTTTTCCCGGTTCTCTTGCCCGTTCCAACATACTTCTCCGCAATGCGGACCCCGCCGCCTGTCCATGACAGATGGCCAGCGCCAGCGCGTCGGCAGTGTCGTCCGGCTTCGGGACAGATTTTAATTTCAGCAGCCGTCTGGTCATTTCCTGCACCTGGGGCTTCAAGGCCTTGCCGTAGCCCGTCACCGCCTGCTTGACCTGCATGGGCGTGTATTCAAAAAGGGGCACGCCTGCCTGAGAAAGAGCCAGCAAAATCACGCCTCGGGCCTCCGCCACGCCGATACCGGTGGTCTTGTTGTTGGTAAAATACAGCTTTTCCACTGCCGCCGCCTGAGGCTTGTGGGTTTCCAAAAGCTCCACCATGCCCTCGTAGATTTCCTTTAGACGCAGGCCGAAATCCTCCCCCGCCTTGGTGGTGACGGCGCCGTACTCCACCGGGAGGTACAGCCCGCCTTTTGCTTCTACCACGCCGTACCCCACAATGGCATACCCCGGGTCGATTCCCAAAATCCGCAAGCCGTTTCCCTCCTGACTGATATTCATAGGTACATACGAAGTTAGTATAGCATATAATGGCGGCTTTGAACAGAGAAAACTTTCGCATTTCCGTAAATTTTCCGCAAAGACTAAGCCGTGAAATGTTTTCAAAAAACGAAGGAGAGTACAGTATGAAAAAACGGGAGAAAATACGGATATTTACCCTTCTTTTGGCGGTGTTCTGCACCCTTTGCGGGCTGTGGGCGGACACGGGCTACGCATTGAACAAGAGCCAAACCGAGCTGGAATATTCCTACCGCCGGGCACTGGGGGACTTGACAGATTACGTACAGGAACTGCGGTCCGTGCTGCAGAAAGCGCCCTATGTGAACACGGCCGTCATGCAGAACGCTGTCTCCGCCCAGCTTTTGGAGCAGAGCGGCGGGGCAAAGGGAGCCATGGCGGCGCTGCCCTTTCCCCAGGAAAAGACGGAAAAAATCAGCGAATTTCTGTCCCAAACCGGCAGCTACGCCCTGTCGTTATCCCGCCGGTCCGCCGCCGGGGGACAGCAGGAGGATGGCGACTTGGAAATCCTGACGACTTTAGAGCGCTACGCCGGCATTTTATCGGAGGCGCTGCAAAAGGCCCAGGCTAAACTTTCCACCGAAGGACTTTCCATCGGCAGTGTAAAGCGTCTCTTAAACAACGTGGAAACCCCCACCCTGTCTTTGGACGACGATTTCGATGAGGTGGCGGAAGCATTTTCCCAATTCCCCGCCCTGCTGTACGATGGTCCGTTTTCCGACCATATCCGGCAGAAAGAGCCTCTTTTTTTACAGGGAAAACAGGAAATCAGCGAAACAGAAGCCGCCCAAATCGCCGCTGAATTTTTGGGCTGTTCTGTAGAAGATTTGTCCTCTCAAGGGGAGGGCGGCAGTCAGCTTCCAGCCTTTTCCTTTACCCGGGAGGACTCCCACGTGGCGGTGACGAAACTGGGCGGGGAAATTGCCTATTTCAAGAAATCCGGGGAAGTGGAGGCATCCAATCTGGATTACACCGACGCCCTGCTGGCGGCCTCGAAATTGCTGAAAGAAATGGGCATTCCCGCCTTTCGGGAAACATGGTATCTCCTGAATGACAACCTCTGTACCATCAATTTCGCCGGAACTGCCCGCTTTTCCGAGAGCGATAACGAGGAGATCATCTGCTATCCCGACCTGATCAAGGTGGTGATCGAATTGAATGAGGGCGGCATGGTGGAATACGACGCCACGGGGTATTTGATGAATCACCGGGAGCGGGAGCTTGCTCCGCCTGCCCTGTCGGAAAAAGAAGCCGCCCAAAATATCAGCCTGCGGCTCACCGTGGAAAGCAGCAACCTCACGGTGATCCCCACACCCGGGCAAGAGGAAGTGCTGTGCTGGGAATTTTTGTGCACCGCAGAGACGGGCAAAACCTACCTTGTCTATATCGACGGGGAGTCCGGACTGGAGGAGCAGCTGTATCTCCTGCAAAAGGACAACCACGGCGTTTTAGCAACTTGATTTTTACTCTTTCCCTCAATCTCTGCTTTCGCACGTTTCAGTCACTACCTTTTCGTCCATGCTGCGTGCGATTTTCTTTTTAAGGAACTTCACCCCCTCAAGCTCCCGCTAAAAACTGCTAATTAGCGGCTTTTGGCAGGTACGCTAGCTAGGGGGCGCAGCCCCCTAGTGATAAAATTGCGCAACATGGCTGTTGGGATAGGCAGTCACTAGCCTGCGCAACAGGTAGAAACCATCGCAAAGAAAATGTCTTCAATCGGGGCTTCTCCGCCCAATATTTTTCTTGTGTTCGCCCCTGCCGTTTGGTACAATGGTCATAAGGTAATTTGTACCAATTGGGAGGGCAGAAGATTGAAAATAAAATTTTCAATCTTCGCGGTTTTGCGGCTTTTGCTTCGCAAAAACCGCAATTCCCGAAGAAAGGATTAAAATTATGGAAAAAATCAAATTGGGAATTATCGGAGCGGGAAATATGGGCAGCGGACATATCCAGAATATTCTGGCGGGGCGGACCCCGGAGATTGCCGTGTCCGCCGTTGCGGACCGCCGGGAAGACCGCAGAAATTGGGCGAAAGGCGTTCTGTCCCCGGATGTTCCCGTATTCTGCGAGGGCTCGGAATTGATCGAAAGCGGCCTGTGCGACGCGGTGCTCATCGCCGTGCCCCACTACCAGCACCCGGTGCTGGCGCAGGAGGCTTTTTCCAAGGGGCTCCACGTCATGTGCGAAAAGCCCGCCGGCGTCTATACAAAAGCCGTGAAAGAGATGAATGAAGCTGCGGAAAAAAGCGGCAAGGTGTTCGGCATGATGTTCAATCAGCGCACCAACTGCCTGTACCGCAAAATGCACGAAATGGTCCATGGCGGTGAGCTGGGCGAGATCAAGCGGGTGAACTGGATCATCACCGACTGGTACCGCACCCAAATTTACTATGATTCCGGGGACTGGCGGGCCACCTGGGACGGCGAGGGCGGCGGTGTGCTGCTGAATCAGTGCCCCCACCAGTTGGATCTGCTCCAGTGGATCTGCGGGCTGCCCAAAACGGTACAGGCTTTCTGCCACGAGGGCAAATGGCACGATATTGAGGTGGAGGACGACGTCACCGCCTATTTGGAATTTGCAAACGGCGCCACCGGCGTTTTCGTCACCACCACCGGGGACGCCCCCGGTACCAACCGCTTTGAGGTTTCCGGCACGCTTGGAAAGCTGGTGTGTGAAAACGGCACTCTCACCCACTGGAAATTGAAGATGGACGAGCGGGAGTTCTGCCGCACTTCCAAAGAGGGTTTTGCCCAGCCGGAGATGGAAATTCTCTCCGTGGAAACCGACGGGGAAAATCCCCAGCACGTGGGGGTTTTGAACGCCTTTGCCGGAAAAATTCTCCACGGCACGCCGCTGGTGGCGGAAGGCAAAGAGGGTCTGAACGGCTTGACCCTGTCCAACGCCATGCACCTGTCAAGCTGGCTCAGCCGCCCGGTGGAGATTCCCTTTGACGAGGAATTGTTCCTTGCCGAGCTCGACAAACGCAGAGCCAATTCCCGGAAAAAGGAAAGCGCCAATATTACCTTCTCCACCGAGGGAACATATTGAGAGGAAAAGAATATGAAAAAGTTATTACTCACTGGTTTTTCCGACGAAATTTCTCCCGTCTTTGATGAGCAATTAGCCGCTCTGAAAGAATTCGGAGTTTCCCATTTGGAACTGCGGGGCGCGGACGGCGTGAACGTCTCCGACCTCTCCCCGGAAAAGCTGAAAGAAATCAAGGAGAAGCTGAAAGAAAACGGCATTTCTGTGTCCTCCATCGGGTCGCCCATCGGAAAGATCTCCATTGAGGACGATTTTGCCGCCCATATGGAAAAATTAAAGCGCACGCTGGAAATTCAAAAGGAACTGAACGCCCCCTATCTCCGGATGTTCAGCTTCTATCTGCCCAAGGAAAACCCGCCCGAGCAGTACCGGGAACAGGTGTTGGAACAAGTGGAAAAAATGGCGGAAGAAGCTGCCCGGTGGGAATCGGTGCTGCTGCACGAAAACGAAAAGGGTATTTACGGGGATAATGCTTCCCGCTGTCTCGACTTGATGCGTCAGCTTTCTTCCCCCACGTTCCGGGCAGTGTTCGATTTTGCCAATTTTGTAGAAGTGGGACAGGACACTCTGGAAGCCTACGAAAGCCTACACCCCTACATCGAATATGTACATATCAAAGATTGCATTGCCGCGGAAAGAAAAATTGTCCCCGCCGGGCAAGGAGACGGGCATGTGAAAGAAATTCTTGCAGATTTACTTCATGGCGGCTGGCGAGGTTTCCTGTCGCTGGAACCCCATCTTTTCGATTTTGTGGGGCTTGCCGCCTTGGAGCAGGACGCCAAAAAGCGGGATTCCGCTCTGGACGGAAAATCTGCGTGGAAACTGGCCCTGGATTCGCTCTGCGGCATTTTGCGGGATCTGCCTGAGGGGAAGGAGCTTGCCCTATGAGCAAATTGAGATGCGCCATCGTGGGCTGCGGAGGCATTGCTCAGGTTCATGCCGCTGTGCTGCACCATCAGGAAACGGCAGAGCTTGCCGCTTTCTGCGATATCCGCCCAGAGCGGGCGCAGAAATTAGCGGAGACCTATGGCGGAAACGCTTACGCTTCTCTGGAAGAAATGCTGGAGCAAGAAAAATTGGACGTGCTCCACATCTGCACGCCCCATGTGCTCCATACGCCCATGGCAAAGCTGGCGGCAGAGAAAGGCATTCATATTTTCACCGAAAAGCCCCCTGTCATCAACGAAACACAATGGAACGAATTTCAGGAATTGCAGAAAAATGTTCGGGTGGGCATTTGCTTTCAGAACCGCTACAATGCCGCTGTGCAGCTCTTAAAAGAACTGCTGGCGACCGGGAAACCAGGCGCAATAAAAGGCGCGAGGGCAGTGGTCACCTGGCACAGGGAAGCTCCCTACTACACGGAAAGCGGCTGGCGGGGAAGCCTTGCCACCGAGGGCGGCGGAGTGCTCATCAATCAGTCCATCCACACTCTGGACCTGCTGGGGCAATTTTTGGGCCGGGCGGATTCCGTAGACGCCAGCCTGTCCAACCACCATTTGAAAAACGTCATCGAGGTGGAGGATACCATGGAAGCCCTCATTGACTTCGGCGGAAAACCGGCGGTTTTCTTCGCCACCACCGCCCACTGCGCCGATTCCCCGGTGCTTGTGGAACTGGTCTGCGAAAACTGCACCATCCGCATGGAGGAGCAGGAGGTCACGATTCACTGGGCGGACGGAACGAAAGAACACCGGGAGCTTGCCGCTCCCCTGTCCCCCGCCACAGGAAAACCCTACTGGGGGCAAAGCCACGGCCTGTGTATCGGAGATTTTTACGACAGCGTTTTGAACGATACGCCCTTCCGCAACGACATCCCCGGCGTGACCGACACCGTAGACCTCATGCTGGCGACCTACCGGTCAGCAAGGGAGCATAGAGAAGTCGTACTGTAAGGAGAAAAAGGCAAAAAGAATATCCCCCGGCATAGCCGGGGGATATTCTTTTTCTATATGGATCACTACGTTATTCATACTCTTTCACGCAGCTTGGATAGATGAAACGGTAGGTGTTTCTTCTATAGCTGGCGCTTTTTGGGGAAGCTTCCTCGTAATCGGCATAGAGGAACAGCTTCGCTTCCGCCAATCGTCTGTACAGCAATCCCGGAATACAAACACCGTCGCCGTGGTGATACTCCAACAGGTAGTTAGCAAATGTCATGCTGTCCACGTAATTCAAATCGTGCACGGCAGACCCGGCATTGAGCCGGATATTCCCCGCCCGCATCCAGCCGGTATCGGAGCCCTCCTGTACCGCGTACCACAGCTCTTTGGTTTCCCCGTTGCGCTGCACGCCCGTCACCCGCAGAGAAGTTCCAACCGTGATGGTTTTCTTTTCCTGCGCGTTTCTGTCCGGCGCCGCATACAGCGGAGCGTTCTTTACATTCAAAACGGCGGAACAGGGATTGCCTGCGCTGAGATTTCCGGGCGGGACCACGGCATTTAGAATCGTGGTAAACAGATAATTCCCCGTGGGACTATTCATATATCCCGGACCCAAATTGTAGGCAAAGGAAACGAGGGCGTCATACTGGCACTGGCTCATTTTCAAATTATTTCGTTTCCGGAAATTGTTGACCGCACCTCCGTAATTGGAACTGATCTTTTCCATCAGCAGAGCCTTGGCTTCCCGCTGGGTCATGCTGTTGTAGAAGGCTTCATTGGTGCCCACCACGTAGCCATAGCCCACTGTGGGGTGCCTGGGCGTGACTTTGTCGTCCCGAATGACGGGAACGTACGCTTCATAGTCCATGATGATTTGAACCATTTTGTCGCTGACGTCCCTGTCCGCGTCTGTTGTCATCGTTGCCGCTTCGGCGGTATGTACCGTAAAGGAATAATTCTCGGCGCTGCTGAATTGCCCCGATGCATCGGCGGAGGACACCTGAACGGAATACTTTCCCGCACCGAGCAGCCCCAGCGGACACTGAAACACCTTGGTTTCGTTGTTTCCGTATCGCTCCGCAGTGGGCGTGCTGATTTCTCTGCTCAGCACCGTGTTTCCCGCGCTGTCCTGCACGGTGAACCGCACCACGGTCTTTTGGGGGTCGGTGATCGCCGTCAGCTTCGGGGAATCGGCGGTGGTAATGAGATTCGGCTCTGTAAACACAAAGCGGATGGGTTCCGGCCCCTGAACGGTCACCGTACATTGCGCTTTGACAGTTCCGCTATAATCAGAACAGGTCACCGTCGCCGTGCCGGGAGCTTTTCCGTAGACAAAGCAGCTTTCATCCCCCTCGCTGTACCGGATGGTCGACAGGGTCACGACGGATTCATTGCTGCTGCTCCACACCAGCGCGGTGCTGGGTGTGGACGCGCCGTCCAACCGAAAAGATTTGTATTGGGGAAGAGAAACGGAAGTGGATGACAGCTTGATTTGCTCAGCAGGGGCTGTATTGGGCGTATATTCCTCCACATAATCGGAATGGACGTATCCCTCGATGCCGCTTTCGGTTCTCACATGGATCCAAGGGTCGTTGATCTTGTCGAGCAGGGTAAGAATGGTATTTTCAGACAACGTGGCGAGAATGGAATAGTCCGTGCCCGGCCCGCTGCGCAGATTGAGAGCGGACACCGTCACACGAAGCAGGGAAGCGCTTATATTGGCCTGATACGCCGTCGCGCCGCTGGCTTCCACGATATGCCGGTATGCCCAAAAATCTTCTGAAATATCCGTGAAGTATTTTCCCGTGCGGTTTTCGGCAAACCCCGCTCCGGTGCGGCCTAGGGCTTTATTCAGGATCACGACAGTTTCCGCTCTGGTTATGGTTTTGTCGGGGCGGAAAGTGCCGTCCGTATATCCGCTGATCCATTGATTTGCCACGGCGGTAAGGATTGCCCTGTATGCCCAATTTCCCGAGGAAATGTCCGAAAAAGGATTATCCGCCGCAGCAGAGGGAACACAGTTCGCCAAGGCCGCCACCAATTCCGCTCGGGTGATGGGAGCGTTGGGGTGAAATGTGCCGTCCCCGTACCCGTGGAACACCCCGACCTGCCCCAGAGCATTGACGGCCTGTCCATACCATTGGGTCAGGGGCACGTCAGTGAATTGGGAGACCGTGCTGTGGGCGGGAGCTTTCAGGAGAGAATACAGCATTTGGGCTGCTTCCGCCCGGGTGATGCTGTTATTGGGGGCAAAGGTGTTGTCCCCGTAACCCGAGACATAGGGGGTGTGTTCTCCTGTCTTGAAGTAGTCGCTCAAGGATTTCTCCTCGGCAGCAGACGCAGGCAAAGAAAAACACGACAGAAAGATTCCTAAAATGATACCGAGACTGATCCATTTCCTTTTCATTGCGTTCCTCCGGGTATGGTGACAACAGCTTTCTGCGGTTATTCTACCACACCCGTTTCCTTTCCGCAAGAAAGGCAAAGAGCAGAGCGTTTTTCGTCTTCGGAAAAATCGCTCTGCTCTTTTGTTATCCGATAATTTCCACGCCCTCGTCGGTGGCGTAAAATTGAAATGCGTTTTGCACCGTTTGGAAAATTCCCGCATCGTTGCGGTTGTTTGCCATCCGCGTCTCCATGGCGGTCACGGCGGGGTACTGCATCCAGCTTTTTTGATGGGTGTAGTTCATCCAACTGGTGATGATATAGCCGTTCTGGGCTTCCGCTGCGGGATAGGCCACATAGCCCCTGTACTGTTCTCCTCCCGCCGGCATGGAAAAGGCCGCGAAAACGTCCGTATTTTCCTGGACGCCCCAGAAAACGCTCTGGGATATGAACGTCTGCGCTCCCAGGAAATAATAGGGCGCGGAAAGGGTTTCCCCGGCCCGGTCATACAAAATGCGTCCCGTCACTTCTCCGGCGGGGGCCCAGCCCTCCGGAACATTCCGGTAGGTCGGCCAGAGCTGGATGGATTCCGTACCGTAGAAGCCGGGGTCGGTAGTCCACAGGAAATGGTGGAAAATCATCCACGTTTCCCGCCGGCCGGGAAGCTGCACAGCCACGCCGGTAAGCCGCAATTCTTTCACGTCATAAACCGTGTCAAACCAGGTGTAACTTTGCTCCCCCTCTTTGCCTTCCCTGGATACCCGCCTGCCCTCGTTCACCGGCTCATCCGTCACGTCTACGATGACCTGTACTGCTCCGTCACAGGCGGCGATATCCTCTGGGGTCAGGTCGTTCAGAACATAGTCCGGAAAGCCCAGCTCGAGGAGGCTCGTTTTGATCTCCTCCACTTCCCTGTGCTCCGATTGCTCTACAGCGCGCCATTCCATGGGATAGCTGCCGCCGAACAGATAGCCCAGAGTGCAGCCGAGGACCAGCGCCAACGCGATGGAACAAGCAAAAAATCTGTCGGGAATTTTCAGAAATGCCGTCTGAACGGCATAGCCCGCCTCGTCAAGCTCTTTGGACAGCAGGTAGAGACTTCGGAGGATAAAGAAGTACGCGACAAGCATGATGACCATGATCAGGAGCAGTTCGCTAGATTGAATCGCCGCCAAAACACAGACCAGTCCGTACCAGACCAGCAGCGCCAAAGCTCCTCCTGCCCGGGGAGGAAGACCCGCCTTTTTCTGCACGGCCCGCAGCCCGTTTCTAAAACAGAGGATTTCCACAAACAGAAACGGCAGTCCGATCATGCCCAGCACCTGCGTGATCTGAGGTGAAAGCACGGTACTGTAGAGAATGGTGGTTTTCAAAATGGCGGTGAAGAAAAAGGAGACCGTCCGGAATATGGTGGTGATAAAACAGCACTGAAACCATTTGTTTTCCCTGCACAGGGCGCGGAATCCCAAGAGCAGCAGCACAATACCGAGGGCGGGGAAAACGGTACTCAGATCCAGCCCCCCGAAACGCAGGGTGACGGTGCAGAGGGCCATACCGGCGAGGACGCGTTTCATGGCCTTTTTCCAAGGCGTTACCCCCGCCACAATTTCCTCCGGGGGAAGCTCTGCAACGCTGCTTCGGAGCATTGCTTCAAACTCTTGCTCATTCATGGAAATCCTTTCGCGGTCAGTCACAGTCCTCACCTCCCAACATCCTGCGAAGCTGTTTTTTCAGGCGGTACAGCTTTCCCTCCACCGCTCGTTCCGACAGCCCCAATTCTGAGGCGATCTGGGCAGTGGATTGTCGGTAATAATATTTTCGGTAAAACAGCAGTCTGTCCTTGGCCGACAAGTGGTTCAGAGCATGCTCCACCGCGTCCCGGCGCTCCTTTTGCAGTACGATTTCCTCCGGGGTCAGTGCCGGCGACGGCAGATCCTCTGAAAGATCTTCCGCGCTGCCGTGACGGAAATTTTTTCTCGCGTAATTGAGGGCGGTGTTTCTGGTGACAGCCGTCAGCCAGGCGCTCCAGCTTCCCCGTTCGTGACGAAACTGCTCGATCTTGTCCCAAACCCGCATGGCCGCTTCCGAAAGGCAGTCTTCCCGGTCCTGGGGACTTTTGACAATGGGCGCGATGATGTATTTCATCAACGGCCCGTAATGCAGCAGCAAGGCGTCCATGCCCTGCTCGCTTTTTTGCAGCAGCAATTCAACGATTTCCTGCTCTCCCATCCCATCGCCCCCTTTCGGATTCGGTTTCTACTCAATCATACACGAAATGACGGAAAAACCCACGGGTATTTTGAAAATTTTTTTGGAAATTTATTTTGCATAAAAATCAGCAGCAGCCGCCTGCGGGCAACTGCTGCCGTTCCTCTATCTTACTCGGTTTTCCTTACAGCTCTACCAGCTCGTACTCCCGGCTGCCGACGCCGATTTCTTCCGCCACTTCCACAGTGTACGCGCCGTTGCGGGATTCAATCCGCTCCAACAAGTGGGGCTTGCCGGGATCGTCGCTGGCATAGACGAGGTCGAGACAGGCCTGATCCAGCGCCACCGGGTCGAGGGACGCCAGAATGCCGATATCGCCGATGGCGGGATCTTCCGCCACAGCGCAGCAATCGCAGTCCACAGACATGTTTTTCATCACGTTGAGGAAGGCGATTTTCCCGGGGAAATACTCCAAAATCGTCTTGGCGGCGTCCGCCATGGACTCCAGGAAAGAATTGTGCTCCGCCGTCCAGATTTCCTCCGGCACGCCTGCGCCGTGGATATAGGCCTTGCCGTGGGAGGAGGCCAGCCCGATGGAAATGTTTTTGAGAGCCCCGCCGAAGCCACCCATGGGGTGACCCTTGAAGTGGGACAGTACCAACAGGGAATCGTAATTTGCCATGTTCTTGCCCACATAGTTTTTTTGGATGCGCTTGCCGCCGTTTACGGTCAGCTCAATCTCGCCGTCCTCGTCCATGATGTCCACATCGGCAATGTCCGTCCAGCCGTGAAGCTTCATAGTGTCCCAGTGGGCTTCCGTAGTGTTGCGCTTGCCCTCGTAGGCGGTGTTGCACTCCACAATGGTGCCGTGGACCTTGTCCACCATGGGCTTCATGAAGTCCGGGCGGATAAAGTTCTGATTGCCCACCTCGCCGGAATGGACCTTCACCGCCACCTTGCCGGGAAGCTCCACGCCCAGCGCGTCATACAGCCGCAGCATGGCTTCCGGCGTGATCTCTCTTGTAAAATAGACTTTTGCCATATTCTCCTCCTAAATTTTCTTCCTGAAAAAGTTTTGCGGCGCTGCCGCTTTTCCTGTTATTTCCTTTATAGCCGAAGGGCAGTTTCAAGTCAAGGGGAAAACGCAAAGTTTTCACATTTTTTTGCAAGAAAAACGGCGAGGGTCTTCCGAACCTCCGCCGTTTCTCGTTATGGGAAAATAGGAAAAGACTGATTTACACGCGATATATTTTTATCAGCCCGCTGACGGTATGGGCGTCGATCTCCGCGTCGCCGTCGCCGTAGACTCCTTCGCCGGACTTCGCCCCCAGTTCGCCCTGCAGGGGGAAATCGCACTGGAAGGCGCCGGACTGCCGGTTGAATTCCACGGTAAAACCGCTGTCGTCATCGGGCAGACCCAGAGATACCGTGCCTGAAACCGTGTGGATTTCCGCTTCCTCCGGCATTTTTTCAAGCTCTGTCTGAGCGATGCCGGAAACGGAATGGAGAGAAAGCTCGCCGCAGTTTCCCTTGGCCGTGATCATGCCGTTGACCGTGTTCAAATCGGCTTCCTCGGCGCAGAATCCCTCCAGCGTCATCATGCCGTTGACGCCGGACACGTTCAGATCTTCCGCTGTGACATTTTGCGCCGTGATGATGCCGTTGACCGCGGAAAGGCTCATGTCCTGCGCTTCCAACTCGGACAGTTCCATCTTGCCGTTCACCATGGACAGAGAAATCTCCTCCGATTTTAGGTCACTGAGCCGCAGCGTGCCGGCAATGCTTTTGATTTCCACTTCCGCCAGGTCCTGTACAGAACTGCGGGGAAACTCCACCAGCAGGTGAACGATGGGACCGGGCTGCTCCTGCCCGTGATGATCCCTGTTGTTCCAAGAGATGGAAAGTTCGCTGTCATCCCAGTTCAGCCGCCGGTTCTCTGTTTGCGCCGCCCCAGGCTGGGAATACTCCGTCACTTTAATATGCTCCTCGTCGGTCAGGCGCACGTCAATATTGCCCCGCAGCCAGTGAATCCGGAGGGTTTCCACTTCTCCGTCCATCAGGGGATAGGTCATGGGGTAAGCCTGCGCCGCCTGAAAATCCTCGTCGATCGTCTCGCAGGAAAGCGCTCCTTCCCGGCTGACCGCCTCGGCAACTTCCAGCGCGCCCTTGCTCAGGTTCTTCAAAAGGTTTTTCACGCCGCCCAAAATGCCCCTCACCGTGCCTTCGGCGGCGGACTGGATCCTTTCTCCAAAGTTTTCGAGGTTGATTTCCACGGAAACGTCGGCACTTTCCGCCGGCGGTGCTTCCGGAGCTTCCGGCGCAGGAGGTACCTCCGGCATCTCGGCAGATTCCCCGGAGTCACTGTCTGGAGAATCGCCCAGCGCTTTCAGCAGTCTGGCGGCGTCCTCGGCGGTGATGATGCCCTGCTCTACCATATCTAAAATCTTTCTTTGCTCGTCGCTCATGTGATTACCCTCTTTCTCTTGTGCTCAAGACAGCCTGCCGATGTACATGCTGCCAGAGGTGGTGGAAAATTCGATTTTTGTGTTCCCCTGTCCGTACAGGGCGCTGCCGGAGCGCTTCTCCTGCTTGCCGGTGGCGGGGAACTCGCAGCCGAAGCTGCCGGACAGAGTGCTGTATTTGGCGGAGAAGCCCCCCTGTGAATCGGGCAGCCGCAGGTCGATTTTTCCGGACACGCTGCCGCAGTTAATCGTTCGGGGCATTCCTCCCAGTGCCAAATGCTGACTGCCCGATGTGGTGGAGACTTGAAAATTCTCTCCCGTTGTGCCCTCGAACCGAAGGACCCCGGACACGGTAGACAGGGTCAGGTTTTCCCAAACGTTCCCCTGTGCCGTCAGCGTGCCGGAGGTGGTGGACAGTTTGGCTGTTTCAGCGGAAAAGTCTCCTGTCAGTCTGCCGGACACGGTGTGCAGCTCCAGCCGATCCGCCGTAAGGCCACGACCCTCAATCCCGCCGGAAACGGTGGAAAGATTGATTTGATCTCCCTGAAGCTTTTCGGCGGAAATGCCGCCGGATACGGCGCTTGCATGGAGGCGGCCGCCGGTTATCACCCGCAGGGAAACGGGCGCCGAAATGCTGCCGATGTCCAAGCTTTCCAGATCGATGCTTTTCGGCAGGACGATTTCCAAATGTTTCTCCAACGGACGCTGAAACGGACGCCATTTCGGACTTTTCCCCCACTTTACGGTCAGACGGCCGCTCCCAAAGGAAAGGATCGTTTTTTCTCCCTCGGACAGAGGGCGGCTGGCGGTCTCTCGGATGATCAATTCCTCGCTCTCGCCGCCATAAACCTGCACCGACCCGCTGATCCACCTCACCCGCAAGCTGCAAAGCTCCTTGGCGATTTCGGGATATCTGCCGTCCATACTTTCTGTCACGATCTCTCCTGTCTCCGTTTCGTCCTCCTCAAAAACAGACGGAACGGGCGGGGCGGGGGGTGCAGGCGGTGTGGGTGGGGTAGGCGGTGTAGGCGATGCGGAAATCTCAAAGACATTCCCATCAACAATTTCCTCCATGCCGTCGGGGTACAGGGTCAGGGACGGTACGTTTGCGTTTCCCTGAGCGGCCTGCACATCCGCTTCCGCCTGCTGCCGGAACTCCTCCGCTTCCCTGCAAAGCCGGTCCGTTTCCTCCCGGAATGTTTCCGCTCTTTGCAGGGCGTCCGGGGTTTCTCCCAAGGCTTCCAGCAATCTCTTTGCGTCCTCCTCGGTGATGATTTCCGCTTCCAGCATTTGCAGAATTTTTTCTTTTCCTTCGCTCATCTCATTTCCCTCCCTTGAGCTGATTCAGAGCTTCGATGGCGGTGTCCACGTCGATTTCGCGGTTCGCGAGCCTGGCGAGGATTTCCGCCCGTTCCTCCTCCTCCCGCAGCGCCCGAAGCTCCGGTTTCTCGTCAAATCCCAAGGCGTTCAGGGCGGCGTCCAGCATGTTTTTTACGGTGGGGTAGCTGACCCCCAGCACCTTTTCCACTTCCTTGATGGACCCCCTGCACCGCAGGAAGGTCTCCACAAATTGTAAATGTCTTTCCTCCAGCCGGCAGAACCGGCAGGGGGAGAAATTGCCCGTCAGTTCGGTGCCGCAGTTGCCGCATTTCAGGTGGGTCACAGTCATAACGCCCCCGCAGACCGGACACTGGGACGGTGCGTGAAATGAATTTGCCATAGTTACAATCCTTGCTTTCGCTTTAGCGAAAGCCTCCTTTCTTTGGGAATTGTGCATTTCAATTCGAAAGTTTCCCTTGGGAAACTTTCAGAGGTTGACCGCAGGTTAAACTCTTGCGGAGGCAAAATTGCTGCCGTCGTGCTTGGCAGCAAAAGCCACAAAACCGCGAAGATTGAAAATTTATTTTCAATCTTCTGCCTCCCTTGGAATGATCCTGAAAAAGTACTTTTCTGACTGCATTATAATGTTATATTTTAACTTTGTCAATATAAAACTTAAAAAAATTAAGTTTTTTGATTAACTTTTTTAAGTTTTGGTTTTGAACGCAAAAAAACAGAGCGAAAATACGCTCTGTTTCCTGATAAAAAATATCATTCTCCGAATTTCTGCGGAAGTTTTCCCGAAGGGGAGACTTCTATACTGCCGCCAGCTTGCTTTCGATGTAGTCCTGCACCTGGTCTCTGGGAATTTCCAGCGCTGCAGCCAGCTCGCCGAACAGCAGGTTTTCCGCGCGTTTCAAAAACCGCTCGTCCACCGTGCCGAATTTCCGCTTCTGCTCCTGCAGGGAAAGCTTCTTCGCGTAGATGGACTTGGTCAATCCCACCAGCGCGCCGCAGTCGTAATGCTTCAAAACGGTCTCATACTGCTCGGTCAGCTCTTTGGGGACCCGGCTGTGATAGATCGTGACCTCCGCCTTGGGCATGTCCAGAATGATCCGCTCCGCCTCGTCCTTCGTGATGATGGGACGGATGAACACCTTATCGGAATCCACCGGCGCGGAAATCACGCAGTCCTCGTAAAGCGCGCGCAAAATGTAATACAGACGCTTTTCCCCGGTGGTGGGGAAATTCTGCTCCCTCACTTCTTCCACCCTGCAAACGCCCGTGCTGCCGTACAGCACCAACTCGCCTACTTGGTACATACTTCCTCCTGTTAATACCTGTAATACCCGATTGATATTCGCCCAGCTCTCTGACACCTTTGCCACGTGTGCCGGAAGCGCTACTCCTGAGGATCGTCTTTCTTTTTGATATGCAGCAGCCGGGCAATGGTCTCGCCTTTGGGCAGCAGCGCCACGTCGTCATAGCTGACTGCACGGAAGCTCACCACGCAGACCGCGTATACCACGATTGCTATCACAATGGCGGGCAGCACCGCCACACGGGGGGATAGGAAGAATTTCATCCCCCAGTACGCCCCGTAGGAAATGGCTCCCATCACCGCCGCCGAAGTGAGCAGGGGCACTGCCGTCTTCGCCATGCCCCGCAAATTGGGCAGGCTGCGGCGAATGGAAAGGAAATTCAATATCATTCTGAAGATA
>JAFLRP010000033.1 GCA_022511515.1 Acutalibacter sp. | reverse complement strand
GTACTTTCCACACCGGCGGCGTCGCCAGCGCGGAGGATATCACACAGGGTCTGCCCCGTATCGACGAGCTGTTTGAGGGCCGCCGTCCCAAGCATGTGGCCATCATCGACGAGATCGACGGCAAGGTGGCTTTTGAGGAGATCAAGAAGAACCGCCATATCGTGGTGACCAACGACGAAACCGGCGATTCCCGTTCTTATCTGATTCCCTTTGGCTCCCGCATCACCGTAAAAGAGGGAGAATATATCAAGCGCGGCACTCGGCTGACCGAGGGCTCTGTCAATCCCCACGACGTGCTGGCGATCAGCGGCACGGAGGAAGTGCAGAATTACCTGATTCAGGAAGTCCAGCGCGTGTACCGGATGCAGGGCGTGGATATCAACGACAAGCACATCGAGATCATTGTCCGCCAGATGCTCCGCAAGGTGCGGGTGGACGATCCGGGAGACACCGACCTGCTGGTCAGTTCTTTGGCCGACAAGAACGAGGTGCTCAGCGCCAACGAGGAGATTCGCCGCCGCATCGAGGCAGGGGAGACCGACTTGAAGGAAGCCGCCTATACCCCCATTTTGCTGGGTATCACCAAGGCGTCCTTGGCCACCGATTCCTTCCTGTCCGCCGCGTCCTTCCAGGAGACCACCCGCGTGCTGACCGACGCCGCCATCAAGGGCAAGGTAGACTCGCTGCTGGGCTTGAAGGAAAACGTGATCCTGGGCAAGCTCGTTCCCGCCGGCACAGGCATGAAGTGCTACGCCGAAGTGGACATCGAGCCGGAATATCTCATGGGGGAAGATACGGAGGAATCAGAGGGTGAGACCGCCTATGAGGAGCTTTCCTCAGAGGAGATCGGTCCTGAGGAGACTTCCTCTTCCGCTCAGGAAGAAGCGCCCCTTTCGATCTGAGCGCCGCGCAGCCGCAGCACGCTTCCCGTGGAGAAAGCGATCACAGGAAAAAAGGCGGCTGCCCGATTGCAGGTTTTTGCGATCGGGGTCATGGAAAAATCTCTTTTCCGAAACAGATTTTCCACAACATGCGGAAAACCCCCGATTTTTCCGGAAAAATGCTTGACAACATAGTCTGCTCGATGGTAAAATAAACTTCCGAGCGGCTATGGGGATATTATGCCCATTTGTGGAAAATTCAGGGAGAGATTCTTTCCCGAAAATTCCTCACAGAAATAGCCGCGCCCCCAGTTCGTTTAGGGGCGCGCTTTCTGTTTTCGCCATGATAGATGGCAGTCGCAAAGGGCTGCGGTCGGGCCGCTGGCTTTCATTTTGAAAACAGCCGGTTTCACGGGTCGCCCGCCGCAGGTGTATAATCCGATGGGAAGGTGCTCAGATTATTCTGTGTATCTGAACATATATCGCCGCAGGTTTTCTGCGAGCTTTCAAGGAAAGGAGGAACACTATGCCTACTTTTAACCAACTCATTCACAATGGACGCTCCATTGCGGAGAAAAAGAGCAAGTCCCCTGCACTGCTGAAGGGATGGAACTCCAAGAAGCGCACTGCTATCGATCAGGATTCTCCCCAGAAGCGCGGCGTGTGCACCACTGTCAAGACCCAGACCCCCAAAAAGCCCAATTCTGCTCTGCGTAAGATCGCCAGAGTACGTCTGTCCAACGGCATCGAGGTCACGGCGTATATCCCCGGCATGGGCCACAATCTGCAGGAGCACAGCGTGGTGATGATCCGCGGCGGCCGTGTCCGCGACCTGCCCGGCGTTCGTTATCACATCATCCGCGGCACATTGGACGCTCAGGGCGTTGCCAAGCGTATGCAGGCCCGCTCCAAGTACGGCGCGAAGCGGCCCAAGGCCGGCGCCAAGTCCTAAAAGAGAAAGTAATTCGTGTGACTGCCCCGATTTATCGGGGGTGGCATTTTATCGTATAGATTCCAAGCAGATGGGATCGCGGTAATTGCCGATTTTGTCAAACGGGAGTCATTCACTTTCGAGTACCGATGAATTCATTCTATGAAGGAGGGAAGATTATGCCAAGAAGAGGCAATGTGGCAAAGCGCGACGTTTTGCCCGATCCCATGTACAATTCCAAGCTCGTGACCCGTCTGGTCAACAATGTCATGCTGGACGGCAAGAAGGGCGTGGCGCAGAAGATCGTGTACGGCGCTTTCAGCATCGTGCAGGAAAAGACAGGGAAAGAACCCCTGGAAGTCTTCGAGCAGGCTATGGAAAATGTCATGCCCAGCCTGGAGTGTAAGTCCCGCCGTGTGGGCGGTTCTACCTATCAGGTGCCTATGGAAGTCCGTCCTGAGCGCCGTCAGACCCTTGGTCTGCGTTGGCTCACTCAGTATTCCCGGCTGCGTTCCGAGCGCACCATGCAGGAACGTCTGGCAGGCGAGATCCTCGACGCGATGAACGGCAGCGGCGGCGCCGCCAAGAAGCGTGAAGACACACACAAGATGGCAGAGGCCAACCGCGCCTTCGCTCATTACAGATGGTAAAGATGATCGCAGGAGATCGCAAGCGATCTCCCGAGAGAAGCCTGAAACTGTGAAACAGTTTCCTTTTCCTAACGGAAAGGACGGCTTCTCAAGGTTAGTGCAATGCAGTATTGAATTGATTGTGTGTGAAAGAAAAAGGAGGAAATTGCCGTTATGGCAAGACAGGTAGCACTGGAACAAACCAGAAATATCGGCATCATGGCTCACATCGATGCCGGTAAGACCACCACCACGGAACGTATCCTGTACTACACAGGCGTCAACTATAAGATCGGCGAGACCCATGACGGTTCGGCCACTATGGACTGGATGGCACAGGAGCAGGAGAGAGGTATCACCATCACTTCTGCCGCCACCACTTGTTTCTGGCCGGATCATCAGGGCCGTCAGAACCGTATCAATATCATTGATACTCCCGGTCACGTGGACTTTACCGTTGAGGTACAGCGTTCTCTCCGTGTGTTGGACGGTTCTGTTACCGTTTTCTGCGCTAAGGGCGGTGTTGAGCCCCAGTCGGAAACGGTATGGCGTCAGGCGGACGAATATAAAGTTCCCCGCATGGCGTATGTCAATAAGATGGACATCATGGGCGCCGACTTCTATCGAGTGGTGCAGATGATGAAAGACCGCCTGAAGTGTAATGCAGTCCCCATTCAGCTTCCCATCGGCGTGGAAGATACCTTCCGTGGTATCGTCGATCTGGTGGAGATGAAGGCCTATATCTATTATGATGATCTGGGCAAGGATATCCGCTGCGAGGATATCCCCGAGGACATGCAGGAACTGGCGGAAAAGTACCACACCGAGATGGTCGAGCACGTGGCCGAGTTGGACGATAACCTGATGGACAAGTACCTCTCCGGTGAGGAGCTGTCCATTGAGGAGATCAAGAATTGCATTCGCAAGTCCACCATCGCCAACCACATGGTGCCCGTGACCTGCGGTACTTCTTACAAGAATAAGGGTGTTCAGAAGCTTCTGGACGCCATCGTGGACTATATGCCCTCTCCTGTGGACGTTCCTCCCATCAAGGGTGTGAACCCCGACACCGAGGAGGAGACTGTCCGCCATTCTTCCGACGAAGAACCCTTCGCCGCTCTGGCGTTCAAGATCGCCACGGACCCCTTTGTGGGTAAGCTGTGCTTCTTCCGGGTCTATTCCGGTACCATCGCTGCCGGTTCTTCCGTGTACAATTCCGTGAAGGACAACAACGAGCGCATGGGCCGTATCGTGCAGATGCACGCCAACGACCGGAAGGATATCGATCACGTGTATGCCGGC
>JAFLRP010000032.1 GCA_022511515.1 Acutalibacter sp. | reverse complement strand
ACATGCTGAAATTCATGCCGAACAGCGCCATAAACACGGTGCAGACCGTTTGCAGATAAGGGCTGTATCCGGCGATGCTGTCGTTCTTGACGCCGAAGCCGCCGGTGCCGGCCGTGCCGAAGGCGGTGCAGAAGCTGTCAAAGAGGGACATGCCCCCGAGCAGCAGGAGCACCACTTGAATGAGCGTCAGGGACACATAGATGGTGTAGAGGATCTTTGCGGTTTTCTGCAAGGTGGGGACCAGTTTATCCACCTGGGGACCGGGGCTTTCCGCCCGCATGACGTGGAGCAGGGAGTTTTTTCCCTTACCCATAGGCACCACCGCCAGCAGGAACACCAGCACGCCCATGCCGCCCAGCCAATGGGTAAAGCTCCGCCAGTACAGCAGGCCTTTGGAAAGACCTTCTACATTGGAAAGAATGCTTGCCCCCGTGGTGGTGAAGCCGGAAACGGTCTCAAAAAAGCAGTCGATAAAGCTGGGGATCTCCCGGCTGATAAAAAAGGGGAGAGCGCCCACGATAGACACGGCGATCCAGCACAGCGCCACGCTGATAAAGCCTTCCTGAGCCCCGATCTCCCGGTTTTTCGGGGGAACAAGGTAGGTGGAAAGACTCAGCAGCGCCGAAAGGACAATGGCCCAGCAAAGCCCCGTCACCGCCGACCATTCCCCCAAGAATAGGGAAATGAGCAGTCCCGGGATCATGGCCACCGCTCCCACCCGAAAGATATAGCACACCAAACGGAGGATCATCTTATGGTTCATACTTAATCCTCCAGAAAAATGTCATTTAGGTTATTGAGAACCCGATCGGAATTGACCACTACGATGACGGTGTCGTCCTTTTCCAAGGTGGTGCTGCCCTCGGGGATGATGATCCTGCCCCGCCGAGTCAGACAGGCAATGAGCGTGTTAGGTTTCAGCTTGATATCGGCCAGGCGTTTTCCAAGCTGGGGCAGCGCCTTGTTCACCTGAAACTCCAACGCTTCCACCTTGTCGCCCACGATGCGGTGCAGGGTCAGGGCAGAGGCCCCTCTCCGGTTGCCTAATGCCCGCACATACCGGACGATATCGGTGCAGCACAGGTCCTTGGGGCTGATGACGCAGTCGATGCCTTTTCCGCTCAATACCTCGTTGTATTCCGTGCGGTTGATCTTGGTAATGACCTTGAAAACGTCCAGAAAATTGGCGTACATGGACACGATCAGATTTTCCTCGTCGATGTCCGTCAAAGTCACCACGGCGTCCACCTGACCGAGCCCCTCGGAATCCAGCACCGACTTATCGGAGCCGTCCGCGTGGATGATGGTGGCCTTGGGCAAAAGCTCTGCCAACTGCTGGCAGCGCTGCTCGTCGATTTCGATGAGCTTCACGCTGGAGCCGTAATTCAGGAGGCTTTCCGCCAGATAGTAGGCGATCCGGCTGCCGCCAATGATCATCACGTCTTTGACCTTTTTTTCTTCCAATCCCAAATTGCGAATGAGCTTGGCCAAATCGTCGGAGGAGGCGGTAAAAGATACCCGATCGCCGGAGGAGAGGAAGAAGTTGCCGTCGGGGATAAAGGCTTCCTTGCCCCGCTCTACGGCGCAGGCCAGCACCTTGACCTTCATCTTTTTCCGCAGGTCGGAAAGGACCGTTCCCACCAAGGGATTGCCGTCCCGCAGCTCCACCTCCACGATCTCCACCCGCCCCTTGGCGAAGGAATCCCGCTTTAAGAAGGATGGGAACTGCAGCAGCCGGAAAATCTCCTGGGCAGTGGCGTATTCGGGGTTGATCACCATGCTCACGCCCAGCTCTTCTTTCAACAGGTTCAGTTGGTAGTAATAATCGGGATTCCGCACTCTGGCGATGGCATGCCGGCATCCTAGTTTTTTTGCCAAAATACAGCAGAGGATATTGGTCTCATCGGCAGAAGTGGCGGCGATCAGCAGATCGCTTCCCTCCACATTTGCCATTTTTTGGATTTTCATGGAAGCGCCGTTGCCGTGGACCACGCTGACGTCCCAGGACTGCTCCGTCTCCTGCAATACCATTTTATTGTTGTCTATCACGACAATATCGTGTCCTTCTCTGGACAGTTGCACGGCCAGGGCAGAACCTACCTTGCCGTCACCTACGATTATGATTCTCATACTCTCATCAAACCTCTTACCAGTCATTCTATTCGCGGCGGAATAAACAGGCGAAATTTGCCGCTTTTTCTAACATTCTATCCTATCACAAACAGGTCCCAAAAACAAGAGCTTTCTACAAGAAAGAGCGCGATAAAAAATCCCCTCTCCACATGGTATGTAGGAGAGGGGGAAGTTGTCCTGATAAACGGAGAAACCGGGCTGCTTACTCCTGCAATTCTGAGGTGCAGTGGGGGCAGCGGGTGGCGTGCAGGTCGATTTCCGTCTTGCAGAAGGGGCAGACCTTGGTGGTAGGCGCTGCGGCCTCTTCTTCGGCCTTCTTGCGGTTGCGCATCTTGTTGATGCCCTTCACCAGGAAGAACAGCACCAGCGCCACCAGCACGAAATTGAGAATGGCGGCAATAAACGAACCGTAGCAGAACTGGGCCTCCCCAATGCCGAAGGACAGCGTGGTGAAGTCCACACCGCCGGTGAGAAGTCCCAATAGGGGAGTGAGCATGTCATTCACCAGGGAATTGACAATGGCGGTAAAAGCGCCGCCGATGATCACGCCGACGGCCATATCCACCACATTGCCCCGGGAGATAAATTCCTGAAATTCCTTTGTGATTTTTTTCATTTTTAAAACCTCCAATGAAATCTACTGATATTTTCGCATGGCAGAATGGGAAAGTCAAGGCAAAAAAGGAATTTCCTGCATAATCCGGCAAAAGATTTCCATACTAGAAACAAAATAAAGAAGAAAGGAGCGCACAGCATGAGCCCGAAAGAATTGCTCTATATCGAGGACGCGCTGGGACATGAGCAGTTTTTCATGACCCAGTGTCAGGAGGCGGTGGAGAAGCTGCAGGATCAGGAGCTGAAGCAGACTGTCCGCCAGATGATCGACAAGCACAAGAAGATTTTCGGAACATTTTACAGCTTGGTATGAGATGATCGCAAAGCGATCATCCGGGAGAAGCCCTGAATCGTGAAACGATTCCCTATTGCTTCGCAAAAGCATCGGGCTTCTCCAATCAGTGGGCGCAGTATGCGCTTGCGCATAGCTGCGCCTAATGGAATTACAGAAAGGAAAAAATATGGACGATAAGAATATCATGGAAAACCTGCTGCTGACGGAAAAAGGCGTATGCGACCTGTTCCTCCACGGCACCATCGAATCCGGCACAGCCAATGTCCACCAGACCTTCTCGACCGCCCTGAACGATTCCCTGACCATTCAGGACGAGCTGTACAAGGCCATGAGCCAGAAAGGCTGGTATCCCACCGAAACGGCACAGGAGCAGCAGATCCAGAAGGTGAAGCAGAAATACTCCCAGAGTTAAAGAGAGAATCCCCCCAAAAAACAGCATGGCCTTGCCGTCCGGGTAAGGCCATGCTGTCCTTTTTTGGGCAACGGGAGCCAAGCCCCGTTGTCTTTACAGTTCATCCGGAGAAAACGGGGTGTGTCCCGCAGCGATTTCCGGCTGGTGCACAATGGAATCCGCTTCCGTCAGTTCCCGGATGACCCGGCAGGGGTTCCCGGCGGCAAAGGACATGGGCGGGACGTCCCGGGTCACTACGGCCCCCGCGCCGATGACGCAGCCGTCGCCGATGGTCACGCCGGGGCAGACCACCACGTTGGCGCCGAACCAGCAGTCGTTTC
>JAFLRP010000031.1 GCA_022511515.1 Acutalibacter sp. | reverse complement strand
AATATCTTTACTGCTGGCAGAAAGGAGCTTACGGAACTTCTATGGTGCTTGTCCACAGTTAAATTCCAGTTGGGAAAACAAAAACAACTTTTGAGATTACCCTACCCGAAATAACAATCTGCAAAAGCTGTTCTTTCAGCAAAGACTCAAACACATTTTGGCAACAAAGTGCCGATATTCTGGTATGAAATATTTTCTTGATTTTTTAATCCGTTCTAGCACCCTATCCGGTTAGTAACGAGAGTTTACAAGCGGGGATAAATTTGCTATACTCCATAAAAACAGGAAATGGAGGAAGCAAAGATGCCGAGATATGTTGTGACCTTGACGGAGGAAGAAGAGAAAGGATTAAAAGCCATAATACAGAAAGGCGGGAAAGGGTATCGGATAAAGCACGCTCAAATTCTGCTGAAATTGGATAAACGGCCTGAAAACGAGAAGTGGACATATGATCGGATTAAGGAAGCGTATGGAGCGTCCCACAGTACGATAGCCGGAGTGGCGAAGCGGTTTGTGATGGAGGGACTGGAAGCGGCGTTGGGAAGGAAAAAGCAGAAAAATCGCCATCGCAAGGTAACCGGGGAAGTAGAGGCGCAAATGTGTGTCATAGCTTGCTCCGAGCCGCCGGAAGGGATGTCAAAATGGACTATGCAGGCCATCGCCGATGAACTGATCCGATTAGAAGCAGTTGATTATATTACGGACACTACAGTTTGTGAAGTAACGAAAAAAACGAAATCAAACCATGGCAGGTCAAAGAATGGTGCATCCCCAAAGCAGATGCGGACTATGTAGCAAAAATG
Source organism: Acutalibacter sp. (assembly GCA_022511515.1). Classification (GTDB taxonomy): domain Bacteria; phylum Bacillota; class Clostridia; order Oscillospirales; family Acutalibacteraceae; genus Acutalibacter. The sequence goes on along the minus strand of JAFLRP010000031.1, from coordinate 2,989 downwards.
GAGGATGTACTGGAAGTATACCAGCGTCCTTATGACCCGCTCAATCCGGTTGTTTGCACCGATGAGACGAACAAGCAGTTGGTTGAGGAAACCCGCATTCCTTGTCAGCCGGGGCAGCCTGAAAAGGTGGATTCAGAATATGTCCGCAAAGGCGTTGTCGATGTGTTTATGATCTGCCAACCGTTGGCGGGAACACGGGACGCGGTTGTTACACAAACGCGCACAGCGCTGGATTTTGCCCATGTGCTACAATATACCTCCGATACGCTTTACCCCAGAGCGGAAAAAATTGTTCTTGTCACAGATAATCTCAATACGCATTCGGCGGCGTCCCTCTATAAGGCCTTTCCGCCCGAAGAGGCCCGCAGACTAACGGAGCGGTTCGAGTGGCACTTTACACCCAAACACGGAAGTTGGTTGGACATGGCTGAAATCGAAATTAGCGTCATGTGCCGTCAGGCTTTAGCCAAGCCCCTGCCTGATTTCAACAGCTTCCAGCAGCAGGTTCGGGCATGGACAATTCGACGCAATATTCTCTGCGCCAAAATCAATTGGCAGTTTACTACCAAAGATGCCAGGATTAAACTTGCAAAACTTTACCCCGTAATTCTTTGAATACTAACCGGATAATACACTACGGAAGTAAACTGCGGATATTTGAAAGTATCATCCCCTTATCCATACGGGCGGCGGAAACTAGCGCGGAAGGCCAGAGTATCTATTTTCATGACCCTGCTGGTAAAGTTTCCGCCGCATACTCGCCGCCGTTGATGCGGTACACGATCTTATAGTTGCCGGGGTAGTTGTAAGTGCCGGTCACTACCTGATCCAGAATGACCTCAGCGGGTAGCGTGTACCGCCAATAAAAGCTGTCCAGCCGGACATTGGAAGTATTGGCGATCCCGGAGAATACATAGCGCACCGGCTGGCCGCCCATGACCTCCTTGGGTCCGGTCTTGGTAATGGCAACGCCGGTGGTCAGGGACTTATTCGTAACCTCAAAGGTGAGGATCTGCCCCTTATGCTCCAGATAGGCGTTGAGAACGGTATCGTTCACACCGTAGTTGTCCGGGGCCTTGACCTCCTTGATGGTGTAACGGCCCAAAGGCAAGGGTCTGGATACGGCCAGTCCCCGGCTGTCGCTCTTGATGGTGTCAACCACGTTGTTGGCCTTATCGTAAATCTCAAAGACCGCGCCGGACAGAAGCGTACCCTCCGGCAGACCGTTGGTGGGGTTATAGTCGGCGGACTTCTTGATGATCTGGATTTGCGCGGTGATGGGGGTATTCTTCCACTCCACCAGCGTCGTCTCCCCTGATGCAACTTGTCAAGGACTTTTTAATGCTATTCACAAATTGTTCATGTTTTCGGGCATAAAAACAAAGCCGAAAACATGTTGTCGGATTTTCGGCCCTGTGATAAATAGAAGATTGGTTTTACCCGATTTGCCCTGCCCGTAGCTTCTTTACTTCGTCAATAGGAAGTCTCGCATATTCTGCGATTTTTTCAAGGGATAATATCCCATCAAACAGCATACTCTTTGCAATTTCTATCCTTTCTTCTTTTCGTTCTTCCTTCCGCATATCCTCAATTATCTTACACATCTCGCTCACTCCTTCCGGATTTTCTTTCAAATATCTCGTTCGCTCTGCCATCAGTTCAAAGTTCATATCATCGGCATCGGTACAGCTAAAATCGTGCATCAGTTTTCCAATGTCGGAATCTCCCCGATATTCGCCGTTTACATAAAGGATATGTTCTCCATCCTCAAACGGTTTACCCGTATCAAGATTCATCCGCTCAATCGAATATACCGGCTTACCTATGCCATAGAAATCCTTTTGGAGAATGAAAATCGTATAGGTTTCCGGCAGATCGTAAATTTCTGTCCAGCATCCAAGTTCTCCACGTCCATCACACTGGAATGGTATCTGGCCCGGTATGGGTTCGCGCCTTTATCTTCCCTCTGAACTTCCATGTCATATTTCTTTCCCAAAGTGTCCGATCCGTATGCGTCCAGACAAATTGACCGCGCCCCCGCCAGCCGCTTCATATCTTTTTGTGTCTGACAATCAGTAATCATCAAATCCGGCTTGCCTATAATGATACGCAGCACCAGTTCCGCCAAAGGGATATTATCTTTGAACAGGCAGCGCATAAAATCATCATCAATGGGGCGTAGACTACGCAGGCGTTCTAAAATCTTGCTGATGTTTCTGTTCTTCCATTGCCAAAAGCGTCACCTACTCTCTGTAATTGACCGTACTCAATTCTGTTTATGCTCATACTACCACACATCGCTCCGCATTTCAAGAACGGTACAGTCAGGGCAAAAACTATTTTGTTTCCGCTCTGGCTGTGCTGACCTCATTTGTCAGTTATCATCTGGCGGACTTCCTCGCGGAGCATACGTTTGATTTTGTCCTCCATTGTTTCTGTGCTGGTTTCGCTAAAATGCGCCCAGACAAGATAGGTGGTCTTGCCGATTTTCTTTACCGGCGAGGGCGGGGTGTCCGGCGCGGTGGGCTTCCTGCTCTGCCGCCTCACGGTCATGCGCTCGATGATGCTGTCGAAATCATTCATAGGCTCTCGTTCTCCTTGCATGAATAGTCGGATAACCACATTCGACAAAGTCGAGAATGGCGCTGAGGGAGCATCTATGTACGGATCACCGCATTCTGACCCCAAAAACAAATTTTCTTAAAATTCTCTTGACAACGTCAGTTAGCTATAGTAAACTAAGGTCGGCCACGGGTTAGGTGTTGCTAACTCGCGGCGCAGGGGGGGCGAAAAATAATGCCGTTGACAATGGCAAAGACGGGAGAAACCGTTACGATCCGCAAAATCTCCGGGAAAGACGAGGTGCGCCAGCATCTGGCGGAACTGGGCTTTGTGGTGGACAGCGATGTGACGGTGGTCAGTGAGATTGGAGGAAACCTGATCGTGCAGGTAAAGGACAGCCGCATCGCGCTGGACAAAACGATGGCAA
>JAFLRP010000030.1 GCA_022511515.1 Acutalibacter sp. | reverse complement strand
GTCGCTTTTCCGAAAGCTCCGGCAGTAATCCGGACAGATACTCCAAAAGCTTTTCCTTGGATTCCTCCGGAGAGCGGAGGTACACCTTATCCGTAAAATTCTCGCCGAAATACCGCTCCGGCGTGGCGTATCTCCCCACGCCCCAGCCGTAGCGCCGGCCGTTGCTGTCGTACCGGTATTCAAAATCGGCGGTGACCACATAGCCCTGCATTTGCAGGCGGGTCAGAATGGAATCAAAGCCTTTGCGCCCGTGCTTGCCGAAGCCGCCCTCCTTCTTCCACTGGCTGGAGAGGAGGCTGTCGTATTGTTCCAAGATATCGTAGGTCAGCTTGTCCCCCATGGAGGCAAGGCCGTCTTCAAAGCGCGCGTCAAAATCGTACCCGTCCCGGCGGTAATTGGCAAAATCGGGATACCACTCCTTTGTGATGAATCCCGCCTTGCCGCCGAAAAATTTCCCGTAGGCGCAGCCCGTCATCTGGATGACAGGCCCTTTCCACTCCCACGGGCCGTCCCTGTCCGGGGCAAACCAGAATTCCCTGGGGGTATGCTCCTCCACAGAAAAACCGGGAATATCATTTTTGAGCAGCGGCAGGAATTTGTACTCCTGCACCAGCTCTGCCATTGATTCGATGGAAACTACTGAATGTTTCATACTGTTCACCCGACATTAAGTATAGGCGATATTGCCTGAAAAATCAACCGTCCCGAAGGAACTGCACACAGAACTGCCCAGGCGCATAGTATGGAAGAAAAATTGGAGGCTGCCGCTATGCCGATCCGCATCTTTATCGACCAAGGACATAATCCCAGCGGGCACAACACCGGGGCAGTGGGCAACGGGCTCATTGAGCAGGACATCAATTACGAAGTGGGGCTGTATCTCGCCCGGCTTCTGAACGATGGCCCCCGGTTCATTGCCCGGCTTTCCCGTCCCACGCCGGAAACTATCCTGGGGACGAACAATTCCACCAGCCTGCAGGCAAGGGTCAATATGGCAAATTCCTGGCCTGCCGACTACTTTGTGAGCATCCACTGCAACTCCAACACCAACCCCGCCATCAACGGCAGTGAGGTGTACGTCTACCGGGAAAACACCCAGGCCTACTGGATGGCCCAACATATCCTGAACGGCCTTGTGGCCGAGGTGGGGACGCGAGACAACGGCGTGAGAGTAAACCCCTCTCTCTATGTCTTGCGCCGTACCCGGATGCCCGCCGTGCTGGTAGAGCTGGCCTATCTGAGCAACACCGCCGACGCCCAAAAACTCCGGGACGACCCAAGGGGCTTTGCCGTGGGGATTTATAACGGAATGCTCAGCTATTTTGGGTTTTAACGATTTGCAGATTCAGTAAAAACTGCCGGGCTTCTAGCCCGGCAGTCCGTTTATTCTTCATTTTTCTTTTCCTCGCGCTTTGGCAAACTGCCCTCGCCGCCCATGGAGGCAGTCAATTCCTCAATGCGCTCCAGCGGGAAAGGCGGGTTTGTCAGGGGTTTCAGGGCAATGGACATGAGCTTCATGGGGTTGTCATCCGCCAGCACCCGATTGGAGCTGAGATGCCCGCACCGCCGGCAGCGGTGAACAATGGCCCACTCCCCGTTGTTCCGAACCCAGACGGCAATGGGCTCCATGAGACCGCCGCAATCCGCTTCCCGGTCTCCCGGCTCGTTGTCCACGTGAAGGCTCATGAGGCAGTTGGGACAGTGATTTCGATGGTCGCTGCCCGCGCCGTCAGGCACCACGGTGCGCCCGCAGTGTTTGCAGGTAAAGGTCTCATGGCTGGCGTGGGTTTTGTAGTAGCCTTTTTCATATTGTCTGCGTTTATTCTCACGATTCATCTTTTCATCTTTCTTTCTTTTCGGAAATTGTGACACTATTTTACACGAGTTTTTTTACTTTGTCCAGAAGGTTCCTTCCCCCATATAGAATGGCCCAGCAAAGGGCGCAGAGAATGGGGATTCCTACAAGATACCCAGGGCTGCCCAAGGCGGCTTCAAAGAGCGAGAGGGGATTCCCCGCTCCGGCGTAGCGCAAAAACATGAAATTCGTGCCGAACACCTGATTGAAGCAGTACACGCCGGCCACTGTCAAAAGGCACAGGGGCAGCAGTTTTAAGAAGCGGGTGAATTTGGGGCGAAAGCCGCCGTAAACCAGCAGAAATGGATAGAGAAACAGCAAAATATGAGCGGTGAAACTGTGAATGCACAGGCCGTTCCACAGGGGTAAATAGCTCCAGCCGGGAAAGATCAGGGCGAAAAACGCCCCCGGCAGGCAGACGGCATAGAGAATTTCCCGGAGCGAATCCGCAGGTCTCCAAGCGTCTGCGAAAATCAAAAAGATATTGATACTGCATAGGTGGAAAGGGAGAAAATCCAGTTGGAATCGGCCGGTGATCAAGGTGGAGATCACCTTAAACAGCTCGTCAATCAAAAGAAGCCCCGCCAAAATCCGGCGGCAGGCGAGTTGTCTTTTCGTACTCCATTTGGAATAGAGGATTCCGAAAAGCACACACAGGATGATCCAGAAAAGGAGCCACAGGACGTGCCCCGGACCGAACAGGGAGAACCCCTTCCCTGCCGGGACGGTAAAACCCGTATCCCAAAAGTATGACATTCACTCACCTCGCTCTGACGCGCACACACAAAAGCAGTTTTCCCACTTTTTCCCATTTTACACAGCAGGCGATACTCTTATTCCTTCCCCGTGCTGGCCAGGATCGCCTCGATCACGGCGCTGCGCAGGCCGCCCTGCTCCAGTTTGCGCACGCCCCGGATCGTGCTTCCGCCCGGGGAGCAGACCGCGTCTTTCAGCACGCCGGGGTGCACTTTGCTTTCCGCCGCCAAGGCAGCCGCACCGGCGGTCATTTCCGCCGCCAGCTCCATGGCCTGTTCCCGGGGCACGCCGCAATAGACGGCGCCGTCGGCCAGCGCTTCCAGAAAGAGGTCCACAAAGGCAGGGCCGCAGCCTGACACCACGCCGGCGGCATCTATCTGGGCTTCGGCGATTTCTATCAGACTGCCGGAAGCGGACAGCAGGGAAAGAAGCCGGTCCCGGCAGGAATCGTCGGCGGAAGTCCCCAGTGTGTAGAGGGTCACGCCCTTCCCGATGGAAACCGGGGTGTTTGGCATGATACGAACCATCGGTGCACCGCCGGAGCAGCTTTCCAATTCCTCCAGCGTGATGCGGGCCGCCATGGAAATGATCAGCGGCTGTTCTGTTCGCTTCGCCAGAACGGGAGCAATTTCCTCCAGCACCGGACGGATGAGATAAGGCTTGACCCCAAGGAAAATCGTATCGCACTCTTCGGCGATTTCACCATTTGCAGCGGCTTTGCCGCCAATTTCTTCCGCCAGCGCCCGGGACTTTTCCACGCGGCGGTTGGAAAGCAGGATTTCCGCGTCGGGCAAGGCCCGGCGAACGGCACGGGCCAGCGCGCCGCCCATATTCCCCGCGCCGATAAAACCGATTTTTTGATTTTGCATAGCGAGTCCTCCCAAAAACATATCTGTTGAAAGGATTATAAAACATTGACTCTACCGTGTCAAACAGACGCGAAAAGCGCTTACCGAGAAAACTCTTTTCCTTTTTTGCAGCCTGTGATATAGTATACGCGTAGAAAATATCGAGAGGAGTTTTCACCATGGTAAAGGAAGAAGAAAAAATTTTTGCCGGACAGCTTTTTTCCCCCGGCGATCCGGAGCTGGTGGCGATCAAGCTGAAAACCCACAATCTGAACGTGGACTACAACAACACTTATGAGGACGAAACGGAAAAGCGCCAGAAAATTTTGTCTGAAATTCTGGGCGAGTTGGGCGAAAATGGGCGCATTCAGGGACCCATTGCCTTCCATTACGGCAAGCACACGAAAATCGGAAAGAATTTCTTTGCCAATTTCAATTTCACCGTGCAGGACGACGCACTGGTGACCATCGGCGACAACTGCAATTTCGGCCCCAATGTGACCATCGTCACGCCCGTTCACCCCATGCTGCCGGATGAACGCAGGCTTTTGAAAAAGCCGGACGGTCAGCCCGGGCGGCTGTGCTGGGCGAAGCCTGTCACCGTGGGAAACGACTGCTGGTTCGGCGCCAACGTGGTGGTCTGCCCCGGCGTGACCATCGGCGACGGCTGCGTCATCGGCGCGGGGGCCGTAGTGACCCGGGACGTCCCGCCCATGTCCTTTGCCGCCGGG
>JAFLRP010000029.1 GCA_022511515.1 Acutalibacter sp. | reverse complement strand
GTGGGACCCATTTCTCTGAAATGCCAGAAGGTTATAGGAATATATTGTTACCAACGAAGAAGAATTATTATGATTTTGTGCTTGTAATGGAAAAGATGCTCGTTCACAATATTTCATCTAAAACATTTACAGTTAATGGGATAAATGTGAGAGGCATTGACAAGCAAGATGACAACGGCAATATCAAAGGAAGTATTCAAATGCTTGAAGAGTGGCTATGTGCAAACACTACAGCAAAGGATGAGGATATCCATCGAGTGATAATATCTCCTCTAAAAAGAATAAGGAAGATTCGACAATTGCCCGCCCATGAGTTGTCCTCAAATGAATATAATATAAAATATTATACTGATCAGTTTGACCTTGTAAATGATGCGTATGTATCACTTGCGTCAATAAGAGATCTGCTGCGTTCTAATCCGGCAACTAAATGTGTCAGCATTCCTAATTACTTAATAGATGGGACACCAATTGTAAACTATTGATGCCTTGAATATACAATCGCAGCAAATGTGAAGCTTGTTGCTGTAATGGCGCTCCATGGCTCTTTTTTCCTATCTACACGAAAAAACGAAATCTACACAAAAAGATTTCTGAAGAAAGTTGGGGGTTGGACAATTTTATCCTTGACAAATCTCTTTCCACGCGGTTTTGGAGTGGCTGTTGAAGTGGCGAGCGGGCGCAAAGCTTTGCCCGTTTGTCCGAGGGTGTAGGGCTCGTGGGACGTTCCCCCTCTGCGTTTTGATGCTCTTTTGATGCTATGGCAAAATCTCACCCGGTCAGATCACCCGATTCTCCGCGAGGAACTTGCCCACCATACCGATGAGTCTCCGGGCGCTTTCAAGCACCGACTCCGCGTCGTCCTTCGTCGCCGAATAGAAGTCCTCATAGTCCGCCTGCTCCCGCAGCTCCGATGCGCCGCGGATGATCTTCGACGCCTCTTTCTCAAATACGCCCGTTTTGACGTACTGCTGGTTGAAATGCGCGATCACGCCGCTGTGCTTGCTGCTGTCGAAACCGTCCAGCGCATTCACAGCGCGAACCGCGTGGAAAATCGCGTAGTACGAGCGGTTAATCGACTGTCGATAATTCCCGCTTTTCATCAGCAACTCCGCCGTCTGCAATTCCTCCTTCGCTCTGCCGAAGCGGTGCGCGGAAAGCTCCGTCAAGCTGCCGGCCATAGAACCACGCCCTCTCTCCGTATGCTCTGATAGAATGGAAGCGTCGCTTCCCACTCTTTGAAACGGTCAAAGTCGATCCGAATAACAGACAGAACCCTGCCGCAGGCAAGCTCAAGATCGACGATCAAGTCCAGCATGCGGTCATGCATCTCTGGTGTGGTGCCCGAGCGCATGATGACCGCGACGTCTACGTCAGACTCGTCCGTCTGCGTGCCACGCGCGACCGAGCCGTAAAGAATGACGCTCTCGATCAGGTCTCCGTATATGCCAAGCAGACCGGGAACCAGCTCCCGCAAGGCGGCGTCCGTTGTCATGTGCCCGCCTCCCCTCATACTTTCTGTTGCCAGTATAACTCATTCGGAATGGAAATACAACTGTTCAGCGAAAAACATCAACCGTTGCTTCCGATTGAAGCAATTTCAATAAATTTTATGACGTTTGTGATAAAATGTCTCCGAGATTCGTCATATACATGTGGCCACAAAAGAGCGAACAGGAGGTGATGCAGTGGAGAAGGAGGAAATGACCCGGCTGTTTCAGGCATATGCGGACGATATGCTCCGCTTGGCATACAGCTACTTGGGCAGCCGGGCGGATGCGGAAGACGTGTGTCAGACGGTGTTTCTCCGCATGGCGGAGGGTCGGGCAGAGCCCCGTAAGGGAAAGGAAAAAGTGTTTCTGCTGACCTGTACCGCCAACATCTGCAAGGATCATCTGCGATCCTTCCGGCGGTGGAACGCGGGAGAGCTGGACGAAACGATCCCTTTCCAGAACCCGCAGGATCAAGCCATCCACGACGCGGTGCAGAACTTGCCGCCAAAATATCGGGCGGTGATCCACCTGTACTACTTTGAAGGCTATGACCAGAAGGAAATCGGGGAGATCCTGAAAATCTCCCTCTCCGCAGTCCAGACCCGGATGCTCCGGGCCAGAGCTTTGTTGAAAAAGGAGCTGACGAGCAATGAGGCAGGAATACCGGCACATGATAGAACAGATCAAGTTTACGGACGAAGAAAAGGAGCGTATCATGAAGAATATTGAAAACAATAACGTCAGGCACGGCCGCAAGCCGCTGCTGGCGGTCTCGATCGCAGCGTGCGTGTGCATTGCCCTGATGGGAACGGCTTTCGCGGTCGCAGTCGGATTTGGGATATTCACATGGGACAACGGGGATGGCACTGTGACATGGGAGGCCAGAGAGAAGCTGTTCCCCTATGACAGCGTGACCGATGAGGCCAGACAAAACTTTGAGGGCACCGATCCTGAAAACGAGATCATTGGCGAGGTCATGGGCAGTTGGCAGGAGATCCAAGAGCGCACCGGCGTGGATCTCATTGACAGCGCCCTGCTGGACGGGGCGGAGCCGGCCAACTACTGGGTGCGGCAGTGCTATACGGTGACGTATTTCCCGGAAAGCATAAATATAAACCGCAGTCATATCATTGACGGGGTGACGGTCGATCTTATCGCGAATGTCCGCATGGAAGGATACAAGGGGACGGACGGAGAGGTCTATGCCACAGAACATACTTTTGACAAGGCAAATCTCGGCAAGACCTATACCCTGACGGACGGCACCGTGGTCTACTACAACATCAATGAGTATATGGCCGGCTCCAAAGTGAGCGAGTTTCGGGCGAATTTTATCTGCAACGGCGTAGAATACTCCCTGAGCACCACAGACGCGCAGCGGGATAAGATCCATTCCGAGGTTTTGGCAAAACGGGAAGAGCTGGAACAGGCTGGAAAAGAAATCGATTACGATGAGCTAAACGCTCCTCTACGCCAGTTCCATGTCGATCCCAACACTGACTACGAGGGTGTGTTCTTCCGGGTGTTGGATTCATTTGCGTCCAAGTAAAATGTGCAAAAGGCGGTCGCATAGAGATGTTGTGGCAAACTCTGCAGTCCATCAGTGAGCGGGCTTCAGCGCTCAAAAATTGTGCAGCTATATACAAAGAATACGCCCAGCCGCCCAGCCATGCGAGAAATTTTCCTAACTGTAAACAAGATAGACTCCTTCGAAATGCATCCTTTCTCCGTTTGGTCAACAAGGTTTCAGTAGACTTGTGCCAACTCCGTCGGTATGTTTGGTTTACCAAACATACCGAGAGGGGGAACAAAGGCATGGCAAGCATAATCTCACAACTCTACCATGATAAGCTACGCCTGAGCGAGCGCGACTACCCGGAAGATTCCCGCGCGTTCATCCTGTTGGACTCGTTCAAGGAGGATGCCGAGTGGCTCAAGAAAATGCTCGACGGCCCTGCAAGGGAACACTTGCTCGAACTCATCAACATCCACGATGAACTCGACGGACTGGTCAGCTACGAGAGCTTCCGCGACGGGTTCATCCTCGGCGCTCGGCTGATGATGGAGGTCGCCTGCGGGCAGAGCAGATTTAGTGAGGGCGACTGATACAGAGCAAACGGGGCGAGGGGACGGCGTAAGCCGTCCCCAGCTCCATTTCCACCCTGTCGCGCCGTTGTTGGCGATTTGTGACCTCGTTCGGTGGCGAGTGGGGAAGGACACCGCCCCCAACTCTTCTCCCCGCGTTTGAAGCCCTTTTCGAGGCAGATCCGTCTTGCCCCACCCTCCCTGCGACTTTTTCATGTTTGTAGCAAAGAGTAGACCACTTGGGCATTCGAGGATAAGGCAGAGGAAAAAGCACGCTCTTCGACACAAAGGCCCCTCTCCCCATCGGAGACGGGGGTCGTTTCCGAGACAAATCCGAGAGCGCAGAGCACCCAAAAAGGTTGCGTTTTCACCCGTTTGATTCCCGTTCGATTTTTGCACAGGATAAAGGGAGGTGGTCGCACGCGACCACCTCCCATCCACAAAGCCCCGCAGTGCGGGGCTTTTTCCCTTTGCCGCAAGGTGGTCGGTAAACAGAATCAGTGCGGTTTTAGGTGGTCGCTCCGCCCTGAAACAAGCGTTTTTGCACGACGTTTTGCCGTTCTAAGCGGTGCGGTTGGAAAATACTCGCCCCACGAGAGGTTGCAAAAATACCTTTTCCGCCCTGTCGCCACGATTGTGAATCTTTCGATAACTCTCGCCTTTTTTGATAGCTTTCTTCCCCGCTCTGTGGTATTGTTTTCCAGAGCAGTACA
>JAFLRP010000028.1 GCA_022511515.1 Acutalibacter sp. | reverse complement strand
CTATCCCGGAACACAGGTGGGTAAGCCAGATTAAGACGACCTGTGCCCAGCACGGGCTGACCCTCGATTTGCTCCTGTTCCCTTGACTGTCGCTTGTCTGCTTTTACACAACTTTTTCTGCCGGACCTCGCTTGCAATAGGATTGTTTTTCACTTGTCTTGGAGAATTTTTCCCTGTTCCATTGGTCAGCCTTTTTGTCAAAACTACCCCAGAAATCATTGCAGCTGCACCCACAATAATCCGGCTCTTTTATATTCTCTATTTGCCACTTAGCGTAACAGTGTTGGTAACATATTATCTACAATCGACCATGCATGACGGATTGTCAATGCTGATAGCCGCTATGCGTAGCGCAGTTATCAATGTGCTGCTCATTTTCTTGTTACCTTTAGCACTTGGAATAAATGGCGTATGGCTTGCTATGCCCTGTTCAGAATTTGTTGTTGCCGTTATCGCGATATGGTTGGTTAAAAAATTGGATTATTAGAAAGCTATTAGATATAGAGCAATAGCGAAAAGTGCTACACCTAAACAATCACTTATCACCAAGGGAAAGGGGGAATATTCCATGACCGAGAAATCAGCATACGAGGAACACATTGAACACACATTCAATGCCTACTGCATGATCGTCATACGCCATGCGGCGATTGACGCAGGGCGCGCCTTGCGTCAGAAATGGCGGCAGGAAATCTCATTGGAATACCTCACGGAAGATAAGCACTTTCCTTTAGGTACGACAGATGAATACTTTGCAGAGCCGGAGCCGGAGGGAGCATATCCGTACACCGTCTGCGGAGATACGATTTTTCTAAACAGCGCCCTGCTTGCTGCCGCCTTGCCGCACTTGAAGCAGATCAAACAGGAAATGCTTTATCTCCGCTTCTATCGGCAGCTCACCTTTGAGAAAATCGGCAGACAGTACGGACGCTGCCGGAGCAGCGCAAGCCATCATGTAAGCCGCGCCCTGCGGCAGCTCAAAAAAGAAATGGAGGCGATCACGGTTGGATAAAGCATTACTTCCCTATGATACTATCGTGAAAGCCGCCAAAGGAGAGCCGGAAGCCGTTGCCGCTGTCCTTGAAAAATACAAAGGATTTATCCGCTATTCCTCATATATAAACGGTGCGGTAAGCGTGGATATGCAGGACTTCATCATAGAGCGGCTATTACAGAGCTTACCGCGCTTCCGCTTTGACCGCTGAACAAGCATATAGAAAACTTCACGGTTATGTGCTATAATATTGGCAGATTGGAATTTACGGAGAGGAATAAAAATGTGTAAATTATTGTTAGTCAGACCGTCGAAACAATATGCCGAACAAGTTATGTTATACAAAGAAGAAATGTTGCAAAATAGAGATAGTTTTGACGGCTGTGCAGGTCTTGAAGAAGTGCAGTCATTTGAGGAATGGATTGATTTTGAAACGAGATTACAGGCAAAATATAAGGACGAATATGTCCCGTCAAAAGTATTTTTAGCTGTAAGAGAAAAAGATAACTCTGTCGTTGGTATAATTGATTTTCGACATCCATTATCTGATTTCCTCTTTCGTTTTGGCGGCAATATCGGATATAGCGTTCGCCCGTCAGAAAGGCGTAAAGGTTATGCTTCTGAAATGCTCAGATTGATTTTGCCGATTTGTCGTAACTTTGGAGAAAACAAGGTTTTATTAACTTGCGATAAAAAGAATGTAGCATCTCAGAAAACCATTATTAAAAATGGCGGTGTGTTGGAAAAAGAAATTGCCGATACAGTAGGATTAAGTGATAGTGGTATCATTCAGCGGTACTGGATTTCAATATAGCGTCCTTTATACTTCCAGTTAATCGTGCTGCTGCATAACAAAAATTAAATACTGTAACGCCCACGGGCGACAGAGAGCAGGAAATCATAACACGGTTTCCTGCTTTTCTTTTTGACAGGGGAGCCTACAGCTCCCCTACGCTGGCTCAAGCCAGCTACCCCTTTGTGTACTTGCCGGATAGGAACACCTCGCTGCGCGAGCTATTCCCATCCAACAAGTCTGAAAAAGGGCGTCGCCCTACCATGAAGCAGTAAGTCTTTCCAAAAGAGTTGCTGCTTTTTTCATTTTGTGGTAGCTAAAACCGATTTGTCGGTGTTCCCTATGTGAGCAAAAAAATATATTCCCCCTTTGCCCGAACAGTCCACCGCCGCCGTAGTAGTGGTGAAAAAAGATTGCCGCGTAAGTTGGCGGATTTTCCTTTTGCGGGTTTGAGGGAAGCAAAGGAAACCGAGGACGGAGGAAGCCGTCAGTTTTTTAGAGCAAGATTCTACCACGGTGCCAAAATTCGCCTGTCCGCTCATTTTGCCCCGTGGAAATCTTGTTGGGGAGTGCCTTCCCCAAACCCTGCTTGTGCGGCTTGCGCCGCAAATTTTTTCACATGGCATACCCCCCATTCTTCAAAAAATTGTCCGTTGGAAAGTAGGAGGACAAAATTTTTTGTTCTGCATACTTGTGTTTCGGCAGAGAAATGTCCGTTGTAAAGTGAAAGGAGTTTTGCCAACCATGCCAAAACAATATAACACGCCGCACCGCAGCCGGGTAGTCAAGACCCGCATGACCGAGGAAGAATATGCGGACTTCACCGGGCGGCTTGCGGTATATGACATAAGCCAAGCCGAGTTTATCCGGCAGGCTATCACCAAGGCCACTATACGCCCGATCATCACCGTTTCCCCGGTGAACGACGAGCTGCTTGCCGCTGTCGGGAAGCTGACCGCCGAATACGGAAAGATCGGCGGCAACCTCAATCAGATCGCCCGGTATCTGAACGAGTACGGCGTACCCTACAACGCACTGTCCGGCGAGGTACGCGCCGCCATAGCCGACCTTGCCGCTTTGAAATTTGAAGTCTTGCGAAAGGTAGGTGAAGCCGTTGGCGACATTCAAACATATCAGCTCTAAAAATGCCGACTACGGCGCAGCCGAGCAGTACCTCACCTTTGAGCATGACGAGTTTACCATGAAGCCCACCCTTGACGCAGACGGGCGGCTTGTCCCCCGCGAGGATTACCGAATAGCAACGCTGAACTGCGGCGGGGAGGATTTTGCCGTGGCGTGTATGCGCTCCAATCTCCGCTATGGGAAAAACCAAAAGCGGGAGGATATAAAGAGCCACCACTACATTATCAGCTTTGACCCACGGGACGGCCCGGACAATGGGCTGACCCCAGACCGGGCGCAGGAGCTGGGCGAGCAGTTTTGCCGTGAGCATTTCCCCGGACACCAAGCCCTTGTCTGCACCCACCCGGACGGGCATAACCACACCGGCAATATCCATGTGCATATCGTCATTAACAGTCTGCGGATAGAGGAAGTGCCGCTGCTGCCCTACATGGACAGGCCAGCAGACACCAAGGCCGGAATGAAGCACCGCTGCACCGACGCGGCTATGGAATACTTCAAGGCCGAGGTCATGGAGATGTGCCACCGGGAAAACCTCTATCAGATCGACCTGCTCCACGGCAGCGAAAACCGCGTGACCGAGCGCGAGTATTGGGCGAAGCGAAAAGGGCAAGCAGCGCTGGATAAGGAGAACGCCGCCCTTGCCGCCAAAGGTGAGCCGACCAAGCCCACTAAGTTTGAGACAGACAAGGAACGGTTACGGCAGACCATACGGAAAGTCCTTACCACCGCCACCAGCTTTGACGAGCTTGCCGCTCTGCTTCTCCGGGAGGGCGTGACCATCAAAGAAAGCCGGGGCAGATTGTCCTACCTCACGCCGGACAGAACGAAGCCCATCACCGCCCGGAAGCTGGGCGATATGTTTGACCGCGCCGCTGTCCTTGCCGTTTTGGAGCAGAACGCCGCCAGAGCCGCCGAACAGACCGCAGCCATACCCCAATACCCCGCCAGTATCAGAGAGCGGTTACAGCGAGGAAAAGCCGCTAAAAACGCCCCCAAGCAGGACGGTATTCAGCGCATGGTGGATATAGCCGCTAAACGCGCCGAGGGGAAAGGCGTGGGCTATGAGAGATGGGCGACCATGCACAACCTCAAACAGATGGCGGCGTCCGTTGCCGCTTATGAGCAGTACGGCTTTTCGTCGCCGGACGAGCTGAACAAAGCCCTCACCACCGCCCATGCGGATATGCAGGACAGCCTTGCCGGACTGAAATCCATAGAAAGCACCCTGCGGGAGAAAAAGGAGCTGCAACGCCACCTTTTGGGCTATATCAAGACGAAGCCCACCCGCGACGGGCTGAAAGCGCAGAGATCGGACAAAGCCCGCGCCGCCTACCGTCAGCAGCACGAAAGCGATTTTATCCTGTCCGAAGCCGCCGCCCGCTATTTCAAGGAGCACGGCATTACCAAGCTG
>JAFLRP010000027.1 GCA_022511515.1 Acutalibacter sp. | reverse complement strand
ACCGGGTACGAAATAAACTCAGACAATTTACGGTGAATTGAAACAATTGGCAGGAAACGGAAAGCAAACGAAACCTTTGTGATTTTTTCCCTGCGGTATTGCAGAACGGGAAAAAGGGTATTATAATACGTGTAGTATCGGAAAAGGGGGGAAACTGAAATATGGCAACGATTACCAAGGATACTATCATAGGAGATATTCTGGATCTGGACGGCACCACGGCGCCTTTTTTCCTGGAAATGGGAATGCACTGTCTGGGCTGCCCCTCTTCTCGGGGAGAAACGCTGGAACAGGCCTGCGCAGTACACGGCGTTGACGCCGACGAGCTGGTGGAGAAGCTGAATCAGCACCTCCAGAGCAAGTAAGGCAACGGGAGTCAGTTCCCATTTCCTTAAATTCAGAATTCTTCGCTGCCGCCCGGCAAATGTCGTGCGGCAGTCAATTTTTGCAGGAAAGAGGAAAAATATGGCAAGACCTCTTTTTCAGTTGAGCCCCCGGCTGGCACTTTGCGCCAAGCTGGTGCGGGAGGGCAGTACCCTGTGCGACGTGGGAACGGATCACGCCTATCTGCCCATCTATCTTTTGAAAAGCGGGAAAATTCTCTGCGCCATCGCTTCCGATATCAATTCCGGACCGCTGGCCGCCGCGGAAAAGAACGCTGAAAAGTATGGGGCGGAGGGAAATCTGATCCTCCGTTTGTCCGACGGCCTACGGGAAATCGGAGAACAGGAAGCGGACGACATTGTCATCGCCGGCATGGGCGGGGAGCTGATTTTGCGCATCGTCTCGGACACCCCATGGCTTCAAGATTCCAAAAAGCGACTGATTTTACAGCCTATGAGCTCCATGGAGGAGCTTAGAATTGGCCTGCGGGACTTGGGCTTTGCCGTGTTAGAGGAGCACGCAGCGGAGGACGCGGGAAAGATCTATTCCGCCTTTTCGGCTGCCTTTTTGGGAACAACGCCGGAAACCGACGAACTGTACCCCTATCTGGGAAAGCTCCAACCGGGAGAGGAAGCGGTCGCACAGTACGCGGAAAAAATCCTGCGGGAGCTCCGAAACCGCCTGAAAGGCGCGGAACGCGGCAAGGGGGAGCAGTCCCCGGAGGAACTGAAACAGATCATACAGAGCATAGAGGCTCGATACCTATCACAGGAATATCGAACATAAAGAGGAATCATTATGGCACTGGACGGTATTTTTTTGCGGCATATCAAACAGGAATTGGAGGAAACTCTTCTCGGCAGCCGAGTGGATAAAATTCACCAGCCCAGCCGGGAGGAGCTTGTGGTGGCGTTCCGCTCCCGGGAGGCCGCCTGCAAGGTGCTGTTTTCCGCCCGGGCCAACAGCGCCAGAGTGCATTTCACCTCCATTCCGCTGGAAAACCCCAAGCAGCCGCCCATGCTGTGCATGCTTTTGCGGAAGCGGCTGTCGGGGGCGAAGGTTCTTGCCATTCGCCAGCCGGGCTTGGAGCGTGTGCTGCATTTCGATTTTGAGGCGCTCAACGAGTTGGGCGACCGCATCACCCTGACCTTGAGCATGGAGATCATGGGGCGGTACAGCAACGTGATCCTCACCGATGAAGAGGGGAAGATCATCGATTCTCTCAAGCGGGTGGATGCGGAAATGTCCTCTCAGAGGCTGGTGCTGCCGGGGCTTACCTATCAGATGCCCCCGCCTCAGGAGAAAAAAGGCGTATTGGAAGCCACCTCTCAGGACGTGATCGCAGACTTACAGGCTCTGCCTCGGGATATGGAACTTTCCAAAGCGCTGCTCGCCGTGCTACAGGGCATCTCGCCCATCGTGTGCAGAGAGTTGGCCCATCAGGCGGGCAGGGGACAGGAGCTGACGGTAAAAACCATGACCGAAGAGCAGTTGTTCCGGGTGGGTTTCTTTTTCCAGCAGTTAAAAGATACGGCGGAAGCGGTTGCGGGAAAACCCTTCATGGCGCTGAATCCCCAGCGCAAGCCCATGGATTTCTCCTTTTTGGATATCCATCAGTACGGGTCGGGAGCAGTGGTCCGGCAGGAGGAGAGTTTTTCAAAGCTGCTGGACGATTTCTACCGGGAGCGCGACCGCCAAGAGCGTATGCGGGTGCGGGAACAGGACCTTTTACGGCTGCTGTCCAATCATTCCGAGCGGCTTTCCCGGAAGATCAACGCCCAGCGGGCGGAGCTGGAACAATGCGCCCAGCGGGATGCTCTGCGAGTGGCGGGGGACCTGATCAGCGCCAATCTGTACGCCTTGCCAAAGGGGGCGGAAAGCGCCGACTTGCCCAACTATTACGAGGAGGAACAGCCCTTGGTCCATATCAAGCTGGACCCCACGCTGACGCCCTCTCAAAACGCCCAAAAGTATTATAAGGAGTACCGAAAAGCCAAAACCGCTGAGGAAAAGCTGACCGAGCAGATTTCTCTTGCCGGGCAGGAGCTGGAATATCTGGACACCGTGCTGGACGCCCTGACCCGGGCGGAAACGGAGCGGGACCTGCTGGAAATCCGGGCGGAACTGGGGGAGCAGGGGTACGTCCGCATTCTCCGGGACAAAAAGCAGAAGCCCGCCGGAATCAGCGAGCCCATGAAATTCACGGTTGCCGACGGCTTTACCGTACTGGTGGGCAGGAACAACCGGCAGAATGACCGGCTCACCATGAAATTGGCCAACAACAACGACATCTGGTTCCATACGAAAAATATTCCCGGCTCTCACACTATTTTGGTGACAGAGGGCAAAACGCCCACCCCCAAGGCTATGGAGGAAGCGGCAGCCTTAGCGGCAGCCCACAGCCGTGCCAAGGATTCCGCCCAAGTCCCCGTGGACTATACCCAAGTACGCAACGTCTCCAAACCCCAAGGCGCCAAGCCGGGCATGGTGATTTATGTCAACTACAAGACCATTTTCATCGACCCGGCGGAAAGGGAAATGATATAAAAAGAGCGAAAAGAAAAGCAGGAAATCCTTGAGGATTTCCTGCTTTTTGCGTTACAAAAACTGTGCGATTTTATTTCCCCGTCGGAACGTCGTAGCGGTTGACGGTCAGGCTGGATTCCTCGCCGTGGAGGGAATCGAGAAACACGCCGCCGTTTGCGAGAATCGTTTTCACACTGCCGATATTGCTGTCACGGCAGATGATCCGCACGCTGGAAAGTCCCAATTCGTTTGCCTTGTCCAGCACCAGCCGAAGCTGCTCTTTGGCGTAGCCCTTGCCCCGCTCGGAGGGGCGAATCGAATAGCCGATGTGGGAGGCGAAATCCTCGTCGTCATCGTCGTATTTCAGCTTGTGACGCAGGCAGCAGAATCCCACGATTTTCCCGTCGCTCTCCCGGACGGACATATACCAAGTGATCTTGCCTTCCATAGTCCTGCAGAATTCCAGCCATTCCCGGATCGTGCCGTATTCTTCCAGATAATCCAGCCCCGGGATGCGGTCGGGCTCTGCCGTCACCTGCTCACGGTCGGCCGGGAATTCTGCCCGGTATTGTTCGATTTCTTCCGCATCCTCAACAGAGGGCAGAAGGAGTTTCAACAGATCCATCAAACAGTCTTCCTTTCTTGAAACGGTACTCGCTTCCCATTTACTTCATCTCATATGCGCTCCGCACAATATCTTCAATCCGTTCTTCCTGAATGTAAAGGTTTGCGGGATTATAACGGTTGATCATCTCGATCATGGCGTCCTTTGTGGAAACGCCATTGGGAGCCTTCACGATCCAATGGTGCTCTGTCTGCTCTGCCAGCTCATACTGGCCCTCGTTCCGCCACGCCGGTGGGACATCATCAAATTCCAGCTTGAGAGAGAACCCGCTGTTGTATTTCGCCCGGAAATCCTCCAGCGTGCCGTCAAACAGCTTTTGCCCCTGATCTATCATAATGAGCCTTCGACAGACCGCCTCAATATCGTCCATATCGTGAGTGGTGAGAATGATGGTGGTCTTTTTCTCAGTGTTGATGCTTTTGATGGCGTCCCGCAGCACCTTTTTACTGGTGACGTCCAGACCGATGGTAGGCTCGTCCAGGTACAGCACGTCCGGATCGTGAAGCAGGGCAATGGCGATATTCGCCTTCATCTTCTGGCCCAGACTCAACTGGCGCACGGGCTGGTTTACAAAGTCTTTCATATCAAGCAACTCTATGTAATATTCGCAGTTTCTGCGGAACTGCTCTTTCGGCACGGCATAAAGGTTTTCGTAAAGGTCAAAAGTGTCTGAAATGGGCAAGTCCCAGTAAAGCTGGGAGCGCTGCCCAAACACCACGCCAATGTGCTTGGCGTTTTCCTTACGCTCCTTATAGGGGACAATGCCCCCTACCGTCACCGTTCCGCTGGTGGGGATCAGCACGCCGGAAAGCATTTTCAGCGTAGTCGATTTTCCGGCTCCGTTGG
>JAFLRP010000026.1 GCA_022511515.1 Acutalibacter sp. | reverse complement strand
AACACCCGGGCCATCGCCGGCATGAGCGTCTTCTTCACCGTGAACAACATCGCCATCGTGCTCACCAGAATGTTCGCCGGGCGGCTGACAAGATGGCTGTCCTCCGGCAAGCTGGTCACGCTGGGCATGATCGTGCTGGGCGCGGGCAATCTGATCATCGTCTTTGCGCTGAATCTTCCGGTGATGCTGGCGGCGTCTGTGCTGATCGGCGTCGGCACGACGCTGTACGCCCAGCTTCTCCAGGCGGACATTCTACGGCAGGTGGACGAAAGCCGGCGGGGCGTGGCGAACTCCACGTTCATGCTGGCGCAGGACTTGGGTACGGGAGCGGGCGCGTCGGCCTTCGGCGTGACCTCCGAATATCTCGGCTATCCCGTTACCTTTGCGGTTTCCGCAATCGTCACTTGGCTGGGACTGCCGATTTGTTTGAAGACCTACAGGAAGAAAAAATAGGCAAGCAAAAACATGAAGGAATCTGAAAGGAGAAAAATCACATGAAACGAACCAAAAGGATGGCGGTGCTGCTCCTCGCATTGGTGCTGATGCTTCTGACAACAGTGCCCGCTCTTGCTGCAAACACAGGCTTTTCCGATATCCCCGCCAATGCCTGGTACGGGGAAGCGGTGGAGTATGTGCGGGAACAGGGCATGATGAGCGGCACAGGCGGCGGAGCGTTCTCGCCGAATGGCACTATGACCCGGGGCATGCTGGTGATGGTGCTGTACAAGCACGCCGGAAGCCCGCAGGTCGCGGGGATCAATCAGTTTACCGACGTCGCCACCGGAAAGTGGTATTACGACGCCGTAAGATGGGCGGCGGGAAAAGGCGTGGTGAGTGGCTATTCCGCCAATCGTTTCGGCCCGGATGACGCCGTCACCAGAGAGCAGACGGCGGCGATTCTGTGGAACTATGTGAATAAGCCCACTGTGGCAGGGGCACAGGCTTTTGCAGACCAAAGCAATATTTCCGCCTATGCGGTCAATGCCGTGGCGTGGGCAAGAAATGCCGGCATCATTTCCGGTAAGGGCGCAAACCGTTTCGACCCCAAGGGTCTCACCACCCGTGCGGAAATGGCGTCCATTCTCTATCGCTTCTGTAAAGCGGAGGAGCAAGAACCTGAAGACCGGCCACAAAATCCGACGCCCGGAACCCCAAAGCCCAACACGCCCAAACCCGAAGAACCGGAACCCGAAAATCCGCAGCCTGAGAATCCAGAACCTGAAACCCCGGAGGAGAGTGCGAAAATGAAAGTTCAAATTGGAAATTACACCTTTACCGCCACGCTGGAAGACAACACCGCAGTCAGCGAACTGAAAGAAATGATGCGACAGGGTTCTGTCGCAATTCAAATGAGCGACTACGGCGGATTTGAGAAAGTGGGTTCTTTGGGGCGCAGCCTCACCCGCAGCGACAGCCAGACCACCACTTCCGCCGGGGACATCGTGCTGTACAACGGCAATCAAATCGTGATGTTTTACGGCAGCAATTCTTGGAGCTACACCCGCTTGGGTCATATCGACGACCTCACCCACTGGAAAGAAGCTTTGGGCAGCGGCAGCATCACGGCGGTGCTTTCGCTGGGATAATTGCAAACTTCGCTTGTCCTTGATGGCTTGCTGACCGTGCTTCGCACAGTACCCGTCTCGCCGCTTTGCCCTAAAAATGTGCTGCTGGCACATTTTCTAAACGGGCAAACTCTCACGGGCCCGAATCCCACACATTAACACAGAAAGAAAGATGGAAAGGACCCCTGATAGGGGTCCTTTCCATCTTTTGGCGGAAGCGGTGGGATTCGAACCCACGAGCCCGTGAAGGCTACCTGATTTCGAGACCTAAAAAACCGCCAATTTTGATACGTTCTGCCCCATATGTCTTTATATCATAATATCCGAAAAGCCACGGAAAATCAAGGATTTATATATTTCTTTATATCTTGTCTTTTTGCCCGACTTTTCTCATTATGGGGCAGTTTGATAACATTTTTATAACAGTGTTATCAGAAGTCTCATTTCAAAACGAAATGAGATAAAAGGTCGTACACTTTGTGACTGCGCTTTATGTTGTGACCAATTCTTCTTGCATTTTGAAGTGGTGATAATAACAAGATTATAACAGCTACCTTCAAAAGTCTTTTTGATAATTGCAACAAGTAAAAAGACTATTTTTATGTAACCACGGCTTTTGCCGTGGAAAAATTATCGCTCGTCCCGGTCTTTTTCTTTCATTCGCTGGGCTGCTATCTTTTCAGCCTCATGCGGGAACATGGCATTATGATAGGTTTCTAAGACCGTTTTTTTGCGATCCAGACGAACATCGACATATCGAGCCGTAACATCGGCGATATTGGTGGAAATGCCAAGAGAAAGGCCAATCCCTTTTAAGGTGTGTCCCAGTATTTCACCGACTGAATAGAAATCGCCCGTCAGTTCGTGCATATTTGTTGCTGCCGAATGGCGGAGATCGTGAAAACGGATATGCGGCATATTCTGATGCCGCAGAAATTGTGCGAAACTGTTTGTAACTCTCTCGGCGCGCATCGGTGACCCGTCAGCCCTTGAAATAACAAGGTTATTATCATAATAGGGTTGACCTGAAAGCTGAGCAAGTTCTTTTTGCCTTGCCTGTAATTGCTGCTGCTTGAAGAAAAACGGTAAGGTCACTTCGGTAATGGGCAGGACACGATCCTGTGATTTTGTAGGAGCCATTTCATGGATCATTGTAGTTCCGGGCGGTATCCTAAAAGGCAGTTGTTCGCAAACAGAGAACCGCTTGTTTTTCAGATCGACATTATCCCAGCGCAGGCCGAGGACTTCGTTTCGCCGCAGACCGTAAAGACCGCTCAGAACGAAAATCATTTCCCATTCGTTCCCCGCCCCTAACGCCATCAGATGCTGCATTTGCTCAACGGTGTATGGGTCGGGTGTTTTTGCGTCTTTACCAAACTTGGTAAGAATGTCCCGTGCGGGATTCGTTTCGATATAGCGGTATTTCCGTGCGGCCTCAAATGCAACGCCCAAAATGCGTTGCGCATATCGGCAGGTGCTTGTAGACAATCCTTTTGCAGATAACTGTTGAAGCATATTGTCTATCATTGCCGGAGTGACTTTTTTCAGAGGAACATTCCCGATGTAGGGAACAATGTGGTTCTTGATGTGGCTTTTATAGCTGGCATAAGTGCTTGGGCGGAGATTGGCTTTGCCGTGAATCTCCACCCATTCGTCTAAATACTCCTTTAGTGTTTGCTTGGCTTCTACTGCCTTTATGGGTTCAAAGCCGGGGTTTGACAGTTTCATTCTCATTTCGGCTTCATGGTCTAATGCTTCTTTCTTTGTAAGAAAGCCACGTTTGCCATATGCCTTATATCCATCAGCTGTCTTATAGCGTAAGAATACGTCGTAAACCGTACCAACTCTGCCTGTACTGCCGCCCTCGGCTGTACGTTTGTTTTTTACTTGTCGTGCGGTAACGGACATTGACATTCCATCCTTTCTATTAGGTTCCTTCCGGGCGGACACAATTTCTATTGTACCAATCCCAGATTGCCTGATCTGCCAACAGGCAACGATTTCCGTTTTGAACAAACTCAATCTCCCGGTTATTGATAAGCTCACGCAGCTTGTTGATTCCGATGCCGCTATACTTGCTCATCTGCTCAACGGTTTTGAGCATTGGAATGATCTCGGGAGTATTGGTTACCGAGGATTTCGGCCTTGCCATTGCTCATCACCTCCGTTTATCTCTTTGTTCAATTTCTACGACGGTACCTACTCTACGATGGCAGCAAACACAAAGCCTATTGTGTTCGTGGCCCGATTCAATCCGTCTCAAACGATAAACGCCCGTATCGAATAGGTGCTCGATACAGGCGTTGCAAACGCAAAGCGTCAGTTTTTGAGGGATTGGGTGAATCAGGCCAATGCTGACTGCAAGCGCATGATTGATACCGTCAATATGCTTTTTCTTTAAGTGGCCAATGTATTTGTCCAACCGGTGCTTATCAACGGTGCGAAGCTGCTCCAGCAGGATCACAGACGGCGATTCCAGTCCGTCCTCTGCATTGATATAGTAGTGGGTTGGCAGTTTGGGCTTCACGCCTACTTTGCTTGTAATGGCAGCGACGATCACCGTGGGGCTGTGTCGGTTCCCAATATCGTTCTGAATGATGACGACCGGGCGATACCCCTCTTGTTCAGAGCCGACGCCTTTGCCGAGTTCAGCGTAATACAAGTCGCCATGCAAATATGTCCTGTCCAATATATTAGACCTCCCTTGAAAGATTAGGCGACATGGTTCCGCCTATGTACAGGCCAAGCGACTGAACGGAATTGAGGTTTGGGAGATCATATACTGTAATCTCTGTTCCAATAGACCCGTCCTGCCGTTTGACCCGTATATTCAAGCTGACCTATTTGTCCTCGACACCCCGGCCTGCTATCGGGAAGTCATCAAACGGCTGGCAGCGTACCAGCTCCACGGGAATCTCACCCTCACATGGTTCTCATGCGACCGCCCCCA
>JAFLRP010000025.1 GCA_022511515.1 Acutalibacter sp. | reverse complement strand
GTATGATAAGCCGACAGCTTGCGCTGAACTCTTATGAAGAACATCACACCCAAAAGCGAGGCAGTCAAGTGCCGCTTGTTCTCGATGAATTGTCGGAGTGTATTCCCGATAATGATAACGGTGCTGATATGGTCGAAGGCATCGCACTTTCCGATGCCTTAAGTCGCTTTTTATGGACTTTACCGCAGCGGACGCGAAATATTTTTGTGCGTCGGTATTTTTACATGAGTCCCATCGCAGAGATCGCAAAAGATTTTCAAATGAAAGAAACCAATGTCGCTATGCACTTGCTACGCACCCGAAAGAAGTTAGAACAATTTTTGAAGAAAGAGGGCTTTGACCTATGACGAATACTAATTTACTACAAGCTATGGGGCGCATTGATCCAAAGCTGATTGCAGATGCTGCACCCGATGTATCGCAAAAGAAAGACACAATTACCTATGAGAGAAAAAAGAAAAACGGCTGGCTGAAATGGGGGGCTATGGCAGCGTGCTTTGGCCTGATCCTCACAGCAGCCATGATGGCACTTCCGGGTATTTTGAAGGGACCGGAAAGTGTTATGCCGCCCCCTATTCTTGATCCTGGGCCTGTGGTCAGTAATGACGATGAACCGACCGGCACAGATCCGATCCAGCCTTCCGATGCACAAACTATCATCATCAACTGGGACAACGTGGCTGTGAACGAGATAGCGGACATGATCTCCGCCACCTCGCGTCCCTACGACCCCAATCTCTATGGTGAGGAAACCTGGGAGGAGGAGGAAATCGTGGCCTATTACGGCTGGGATTTGGCCCCCGATTACATCCCGGAGGGCCTTTCCGATGGTGGCCGGGCTGTGACCGCCAACGGTATATGGCGGGAGAGAGCCACTGGCGAGATCGTGGCGGATCAGGTGAGCCGGGGGTTCTTGTCGGATTCTTGGGAGGCTGGCAGCGTTAGCCCCTCCAGAATCACTGTCACCGCATCCAAGCTGGGCATTCTCCACTGCTACATTCGGCCTGATGGTGAGAGTAAGACCACTGACTTCGGTGGGGTGCCTGTCACCCTCAACCACTACTATGAGTATTATGACATTTATGTGGCATCATTCACTCTGGATGGGGTGGAATATGAGATACAGACACAGCGGTTGGAGCTGGAGGAACTCATTAAAATCGTGGCATCCGTCATCAATGTGCCGTCCAGTGGGAGTTTCACTGTCGGCTAATAAAATATTTCAAAGATAAGACGGAATGTTGACAAAAAGAACCAGATCGTGTTGCGGGTCGCGCTAAAGTGCCAATTTACCTTCGCCCCCCGAAATGGAGAGATGAGGATGCCTATGAAACGAAAATTCATGCAAATTGCAGCCCTGTGCTTGTGTGCCGTGTTGCTGACCGCCCCCGGAGAGGGGCAGAGCGCCTATGCTGTGTCCTCCGGCACGTCCTCCGGAAAGATCATCCGCGTGGGCCTGCATCATGACGGCCCCTATGGAACCGGGTCTGTAGAGGGGCTGAACCTGGCCAACGAGACAGGCGCTGGCTTCCGCCTTGGGTACTATGATGACTCCAACCGGTTTGTACTCCTGGGTTCTACTTCGGAGGAGGCCGTCTCGGTGGTCAAGACAACGAACGTCTACTACGGCACCTATAACGGCTACACCAGCTACCATTCCGCGCTCACCGCGTCCGCCGTGGCGGTGGGGGATTACCACCTCCAGCTGCCGGGGACCTATTCCACCTACGCGCAGGTCCAAGCGGCGGCGTCCCGCTACGAGGGCGGCTTCCCGGCTTATATCGACAGACAATTTTATGTCCGGATCGGCAACTACACCACCCAGGACAAAGCAGTGACCGCCCAAGCCGCTCTGAGATCACAGGGGGTGGAGACCGAGATCAAGGGCACGTCGGCCTACGGCGTCAGCGTGGTGGTCACAGGCACCAATACGATCCTGTTCCAGTTCGACGATTTGGGCAAGGACACCGGTTTGGGCGTCGAGCCCAACGCTGCGGGCGGCGGGGCGTACACCACCTGGAGCAAGAGCGTCCTGTATCCCGGCGGTTTCCGTTTTGAGCGCATCAACGGCGGTAATATGACCGTGGTGAATATGGTGGAGTTTGAGGATTACGTTGAGGGCGTGGTAGCCACCGAGATGAGCGATAGCTGGCCGGTGGAGGCACTGAAGGCCCAGGCGGTGGCGGCGCGCAGCTATGCCGCCACGCTGGGTTCCAAACACTCTGCCCACCATTTCGACATCTGCAACGGCACCGACTGTCAGGCGTACACCGGCAAGTCCCGGACGGGGAGCAATACCAGGGCCGCCGTGGAGCAGACCGCCGGACAGGTGTGCATCTATAACGGCAAGGTGGCCCAGACCTCCTACTACTCCAGCAACGGCGGGGCCAGTGAAAGCTCCTCCGTTGTCTGGGGGAGCAATCAGACAGCCTACCCTTATCTAATCGGCAAGGTCGATCCCTATGAAGCCACCTCCGGCGTGAACAATAACTATACAAAGACGATCAGTTCCGACGAACTGGTGGCCGCGCTGAAAAAGAAGGGCTATAACACAGTGGGAAACTCCATTGTCTCGATTGCGGTGGTGTCGTTGACTGATTCCGGCAACCCGAAGCAGGTCACCTTTACCGACAACAACGGGAAGAAATTTACGCTTGATTCCATGTATGTAGTAAGAGATATAGTAGGGCTGCGATCCTACCGGTATGGCGTGGAATCGACGGGGTTGTCCGCACCAGGAGTGAGCGTCAACGGCTCTGCCCCGGTGAACGCCAACGGGCTGTATGCCATTGACGGAAACGGGAACGTGGTCCCCATTTCCGGGGACGCCTATGTGCTGACCGGCAGCGGCACGGTCCAGCTGGAGCAGGGAGGCACAGGGGACGGCTCCGCCGGCGGCGGTATCGGCAGCCTGGGCAGCACCACGGGGAACAACGGCTTGTTCATCTTTGTGGGCAAGGGCTGGGGCCACAACGTGGGGATGAGTCAGTGGGGCGCATACGCCATGGCCAAGCAGGGGTATACTTATCTGGATATTCTCCAATTCTACTATACCGACATCACGGTGAGGCTCATGTAAATTTTAATGTTAATGTTAATCAATATCACATCCCATCTGCCCAGCGGCAGAAAAGAAAAAAACCGCTGCTGGGCAGGGCCTTTCCCATGCTCAAATATTTTCCCCATGCGGCGGTTTTGAAATTCAAAGCCGCCGTTTTTATGTTCAGCAGGCGGCATACAGGAGGGTTCCGCCATGCGATTACGATGGCAAAATCAGCTTGATATTTACTTGTCAAAAAAAGCCTGATCTCCGTAGCGGCGCACTCCACCCACATTTACGAAAAACGTCATTTCTTGACGGCTCATAATGCTGTTACCCGCACCCGAATGGCCTTGCGCCGTCCGGGTGCTTTTGTATTTCCTGGCCAGCGATGCCGACCCCGGTGCCGCTCCCCGCCCCTTTCGTTCAGACCTAATAAAACTGAACGAAAGGAAAATGCGAGATGGAAATTGCCATCAAAATTGACGGGCATATGGTGTCCATTGAAGTCTCTGCCGAGGTAGGGACGTTTCTGGAGCAAAGTAAACGGGAAGCCAGAAATCTTCAGCAGGAACAACAGCGTCATTGGGATGGGCGCGGTTTTGACGAATACATAGTTTCCACCGAGGGTCGTCTGTCCTACTATGCCACCCCAGAGGATATGATTTGCCAGTGGGAAACGATGGACGAGATTATGACTGTGCTGGCCCGCTGCACAGATACCCAGCGTAAAAGATTCTTGCTTCATGCTTTGTATGATCTCAGCTATGAAGAAGTTGGAAAAATCTGCGGATGTTCCGATGTTGCTGTTTTCAAAAGCATTAACGCTGTCCGCAAAAAATTTCAGAAATATTTTGCAAAATAGGTTATGATGGGATTTGGGACACCTTAAGGAAAAGTATGTATAACGAGGGGGAGTAATTTAGAGCAAGATTCGACCCGTGGCCCAAATTTCACCTTTCGGCTCATTTGTCCCCCTGGTCAATCTTGCTGGGATTGGCACCCCAGACCCGCTTTTGATCGGCACAAAGCGCCGAGATTGCGGAACTGCCGCACCGAAAGATTACATTATCTACCTTGACCCGGAGATTGCGTTTCTGCAAATCCTCCGGGTTTTTCTATACTCATTTTGAATTTGGCTTTACCATATAAGATTCCCATTTAGAGTGCTACTGTGAAATGCCCGGAGCGTCCGGGCCATAACAATGGCCGTTTGGCGGACATCGCTTTGAATCGCTATGAACTTCAAAGCGTCGTCCCGCCCGGTATATCCGCCGTCTGACCTGTTCAGACGGCGGTTTTTCATATTTCCCAAACTAAAATTATAACATTATGGAGGTATTCTATGGAATTTTTCACATCCGCGATTGACACCATGAAGGTAACTGTGACTGCTCTGGGTGGTGGCCTGGGCGTGTGGGGCATCATCAACCTGCTGGAAGGCTATGGCAACGACAACCCCGGCGCGAATGCTCAGGTGCGGTAAAGTAGCGCAAGATAACTTTGTCGAATTGACAGCCGCCCTCGCTATTCCAAATACATGAAAGTATA
>JAFLRP010000158.1 GCA_022511515.1 Acutalibacter sp. | reverse complement strand
GATCTCGTAGATCTCACGGACGGCCCGCTCGGTGACATGGGCGTTCACCGCGTAGCGGTTATCCTCCTGAGAGTTCAGGGCAAAGTGCTTGATACAGGTGCCGCAGCCGGGGTGCTTCTGCACGCCCTTGGTGTCGGCGGCAGCGCACAGACCGGCCACCAGCGGGTCTTCGGAATAGTACTCGAAGTTCCGGCCGCACAGGGGGTTGCGCTGAATGTTCATGCCGGGGGCAAGCCACAGGGTGACGCCCAGCTCTTCCATTTCGCCGCCTACGATGTCGCCGGCCTCCGTGATCAGGTCCATATCCCAGGACTGAGACAGCAGGGTGGCAATCGGGATGGCGGTGCAGTACTGATAGTAGTCCACAGCATCGGCGGGACGCTCGGGCTTCTGAGCAGGGCCAAACAACGACAGGCCCTCCATGCCGGTCTCGCTCAGACCGGGGATAACATTGTCGTCCTTGTCGGCCACAAAGTGCTTCGCGAGACGCAGACCGGCAGGACCGTCCGCCAAGGCGATATTCGGGATCCCTCTGCTCTCGATGAGCTGAGAGGTGGTGTCGCCGGCGGCGCCGGGAACGGCGGTAGAGGCCATGCCCACGGTGATGTCGGCGCCAAAGCCTTCTCTGGCCGTGCCGATGCACAGGTCGGCCATCTGCTCCACAGTGAGCTGGGCCACCAGCTCGGACAGGTCAGCCTTGCCGCTGAGCACGTCTTCCATGGTGATGGTTTCCGTCTTGTCGGTGGTCATGGTCTTGGGCTCGCCGGAATAGGTCACGGTCTCGGTGACGATGCTCTTGGGGTCGATGGCGGCCACAGGGGCGGCGTCCTTTTCAGCGGCCTCCCCCTCATAGCCGTAGGGTGCGCCTGTAGGATGGAGCATTTCCATCTCCGCGTCGCAGGTCACCTTGTTCTCATATTTGGCGACCACCGTGCGCTCAGAGAGCTCCAAAGCGGCGGCCACATGGGTATTGCGGGAATGGGTGCCCACCCGCACATAATACTTGCCGGGCTCCAGCACGTAGGAAGCGCACTTCTCGCAGTAAGAAGCCATGGTGCCTACGGGGAAGCAGATGGTCAAAGTCTCGGACGCGCCGGGGGCCAGCTCAGAAGTCTTGGCAAAGCCTTTCAGCTCTTGATAGGGCTTTTCGATATTGCCGGCGGGAGCGGAAACATAGACCTGCACCACTTCCTTGCCGGAATAGGTGCTGCCGGTGTTCTTTACGGTGGCCTTGACCACCACATTGGTGCCCTCCACGGCCACGCTGTCGGCCTTTACGTCAAACTCGGTGTAGCTCTTGCCGTAGCCGAAGGGATAGGCGGGGGTCACGTTGAAAGAATCAAAATAGCGATAGCCCACGTAAATGCCGTCGGGATAATACTCGTCATCCACGTCGCCGTTCATGTGGGAGAAGGTGTCGGAACAGGCATAGTCGGAATAGTTCTCCGCCCAGGTCATGGCCAGATGGCCGGAGGGGGTAACCTTTCCGGTGAGCACGTCCGCCAGCGCATAGCCGGTGATGTTGCCCGCCTGGCTCATGTGCAGAATGGCGCCGATTTTCGGGCAGGCGCGCAGGAACTTGGTGTCGATAACGCCGCCCACGTTCAGGGCCACCACGATGTGGTCGTAGACCTTGCCCAGAGCCTCGATGTTTTCCTTTTCCTCCTCGAACAGCTCGTAGTCGCCCGCTACGGGATGGCGGTCTCCGCCCTCGCCGGAATCGCGGGAGATGACATACAGCGCCGCGTCGGCCTTCACGCTCAGGTCTTCCTCGGTGATGGGCAGGGGGGCGGGATCCTTATAGGACTTGCCGAACACCTCCGCAAAAGCGGCGGGGCCCTTTTCGGCGAACATCTTCTGTACCCACTCCTGATAGGCCTTCTTAGCGTCCACACAGTGCTGGTCGTATCTGTCCAGCCAAGCGCCGGTGGTGAGCTCGAATCCGGCATCAAGAAGGCCCTGCTCCACATTGATCACGGTACGGCTGTTCACGTCGCCACTGCCGGTGCCGCCCTTAATGGTATGCCGAACGCCTGCGCCGAAGGCCGCAATGGTCTTCACGCCCTTCAAGGGCAGAATGCCGCAGTTCTCCAAGAGCACCATGCCCTGAGAGGCGATTTTACGGGAGCGCTCCATGTTCCGGGCTTCCCGCTCAGTGACATTGGGGTTTGTGCCTGCAAAAATTTTTGCCATGTACTTTCCTTCTTTCCTTTAATTCTAATAGCGAATAGGCGCAAATGCGCCCACCGCTGGAGGTGATTGCGGCGCAATCAGCCCCATAATATTTTGATGTTATTGTAACAGATTTTTCCAGATAAGGCAAGTTTTTTATGTGATATTTCCTAAAAAAGCTATCTAACTTGTTGACTTCCTTTCCAGAAATTGCTAAAATCTTGTTAACAAATAGACCAACTGGAGGAATGCAACATGAAAAACGGAAAATTGAAAATCGGCATCGTCGGCTGCGGCGGCATTGCCAACCAGAAGCACTTCCCGGCCATGAAGGCCAACAGCGACCTGTGCGAGATCGTGGCGTTCTGCGATATTATCAAGGAGCGCGCCGAGCAGGGCGCTGCCGAGTACGGCGTACCCGGTGCAAGAGTTTACGAGGATTATCACGACCTGCTGAAGGACCCCGAGGTGGAAGTCGTTCACGTTCTGACCCCCAATGTGGCTCACTGCCCCATCACCGTGGCGGCCTTTGAGGCGGGCAAGCATGTCTACTGCGAAAAGCCCATGGCTCACACCAGCGCAGACGCTCAGCAGATGCTGGACGCTTGGAAAAAGAGCGGCAAGAAATTCACCATCGGTTATCAGAATCGCTTCCGTCCCGAAGTGCAGAACCTGAAAAAGGCCTGCGAAGCCGGGGAGCTGGGCGACATCTACTACGGCAAGGCTCACGCCATTCGCCGCAGAGCCGTTCCCACCTGGGGCGTGTTCCCGGATAAGTCCAAGCAGGGCGGCGGCCCGCTGATCGACATCGGCACCCATGCTCTGGATTTGACCCTGTGGATGATGGACAATTACGAGCCTGTCAGCGTCACCGGCAGCGTGTTCTATAAGCTGGGCGGCCTGCAGCAGGCCACCGAGGGCAACCTGTTTGGGCCCTGGGACCCGGAGACCTACGAGGTAGAGGACAGCGCCATGGGCTTCATCAAGATGAAGGACGGCACTGCCATCAGCCTGGAAGCCGCTTGGGCCATCAACATGAGCGAATCCAGAGAAGCTTCCACCACCCTGTGCGGCACCAAGGCCGGCGCGGAAATCTTCTCCGGCATGAGCTATCAGCAGGATAAGCTGGTCTACAACCGGGGCCGTCACGGTCAGCTGATGAACGAGGAACTGGCCGGCGGCGGCGCCATCGCCTACTTTGAGGGCGGCGATTCTCAGCCCGGCGTCATCGACAACCGCCAGTGGCTGGAAGCCATCATCAACAACACCGAGCCGGTGGTCAGACCCGAGCAGGCCTTTGTGGTCACTCAGATTCTGGAAGCCATCTACAAGTCCTCCGAGACCGGCAAGGAAATCCTTCTGTAATTCTGAATTTTTCTAAAGTAAGATTCCTCTGGACATTTGCTCCGGGGGAATCTATACTTTTCTGTAGAACAACGCAACACAGGGAGGAAAAACTATGATTGAGACGAAATACGGCAAAATAGAAGGCCTCGACCGGGGCGAATACATAGAATACCGGGGCGTGCCTTTTGCCAAGCCGCCGGTGGGAGAGTTGAGATGGAAAGCCCCTCAGCCCCCGGAGCCCTTTGACGGCGTGTACCAAGCCGTAGAATTTCCGGCAAAATCCATGCAGGAGATCGGCCACAACGGCCCGCCCTACGACAAGGATTTTTACGACGATCCCGCCTATGAGCGGCCCGTCAGTGAAGACTGCCTGTATCTGAATATCTGGGTTCCCAAGAACGCAAGTAATTGCCCGGTGGCCATGTGGATCCACGGCGGGGCGTTCATGGGCGGCGGCGCCAGTGAGAAAGAGTTTGACGGCGCGGCCTACTGCAAACGGGGCGTGATCTTCGTCAGCGTCCAGTACCGCCTGGGCGTACTGGGCTTTTTGGCTCACCCGTGGCTCACCGCCGAAGCCGGTACTTCCGGCAACTACGGCATTTTGGACCAGATCGCCGCCCTGAACTGGATCACTGAAAATATTTCCGCTTTCGGCGGCGATTCGGAAAACATTACCATCTTCGGACAAAGCGCCGGGGCCATGAGCGTGCAGACCCTGATTTCTTCTCCCCTCACCGGGAACAAAATCAAGCGGGCGATTTTGCAGAGCGGCGGTTCTTACGGCGCGGGACTGCATCGGGACACTCCTCTTGCCGAGCAGGAGAGCTACGGAGAGATTTTCGCGGAAGTTTTAGGCGTCAACAGCTTAGAGGAAATGCGGGCCAAATCCAGCGAAGAGATCATGGACGCGGTGGGTCCTTTCATGGGCAAGGTATTCCCCATGGCGAAGGGGCTGTTTTTGGTGCCTGTCATCGACGGCAAGGTGCTCACCGGCGGCTACTACGAGCTGATGGACAAGGGCGAGATCAAGGACATTCCCTACATGGTGGGCAGCACCAAGGACGATATTCTTGTCACCCCCGAAATGAAGGAGCCCGAGGATTCTCCCCTCTACAGCGGCAGCAAGGCCTTCAGCCACAAGTTAGAGGAACTGGGCAGAAAGCCCGCCTATGTGTACTATTTCACCCGGGACCTGCCCGGCAACGACTTCGGCGCGTGGCATTCGGCGGAGCTCTGGTACATGATGGGCACCATGAAGCGCTGCTGGCGGCCCTTTGAGCAGGGCGATTACGACCTATCCGAGAAGATGCTGGACTACTGGGCCAATTTCATGAAGACCGGCGAGCCCGGCGGCGGCTGGCAGCCCTGCTCCAAGGAAGATTCGTTCGTCATGGAATTTGACGTCTGAAAGGTGTCTTTATGAGCAATATTTATTTCCCAAGCTGTAATTTTACCGCCGCCAGTCCTCTGGCGGCAGAGCGGATTCGGGAGTATCTGAAACAAAAAATGCCGGTTGCCGGGTGCTGCCGGGTGGACACGCTGGACTATCCCGAGGGCAGCACGGCCATCTACTTTTGTCAGGCCTGCCGGGAAACCTTAGAAGCCCGTGCCGAGGGGAAATTTGCCCTTGTGAATCTCTTTCAATATCTGGACAAGGATACGGATTTCCCTCTGCCGGATTACGCCGGGCTCACCGTGACTGTGCAGGACTGCTGGCGGGACCGGGAACACCCGGAAATCTTCGCCGCCGTGCGAAGTCTGTTGCAAAAGATGAACATCACCGTAGTGGAGATGGAGGAAAACCGGGAGCATTCCCCATTTTGCGGCAATCTGCATTTTGAGCCCCGTGATCCGGAGAACTTGGAGCAGCTCCGAACCTACGGAGAAAAGCCTCTCTATCAGTTGCCGGAAGAAATCCAGCGGCTTTTGATGCGGGAGCAGGTAGAAAAGTTGCCCTACGAGCTGGCCGTCACCTATTGCAACCGCTGTAAGGCCGGGATTCTTTTAGGCGGCGGAAAGGCCGTCCATTTATTGGAGCTGGCCATGGGGACTTATCAGGCGTAAGTTTTCGCAAAAAACCTGTACCGATTTCTCGGTACAGGTTTTTTCGGCAAATTTTCGCTCCGGCTGCGGTCGAGCCGGTAAGTATCCTTCCGTGGGGACTTGCTTCACGGCAAAAAAATCCTTGATTTTTGGGGATTCTTGGGGTAAAATGAACACAGAAACACAAAAATAGCGGCAGGACATGAAAAGCGGGAACTTTCCATGTCCCTATGATGAGTGAATACACCACTCAACACAACAGTCTTACGACTGCACCACGCCCTTATTATATCCATTTCCCCCCTTTATTTCAAGACTGGCGAAATGGAATAAAAGGTTTTTCTGTGTTGCGCTCTGATTTTCAGGCGGTGTTGAGGTAACGCTCAGCACTGCTTTTTTGTGTTTCCGGCAGAATCGGCGCGGCGGAAAGGTTTTCTGTTTTCTCCCTTTCCGCTGTACCAAAGCCGGAAATATTTTTTGGAGGAAAGAAAATGAAAAAGGCAAAAAGAGTTCTAAGTGTATTGCTGGCAGTATTTTTGCTGGCAAGCTGTCTGCCAATAACCGTGTGGGCGGCGGAGGGAACGGCCTACTACAGCGGCGCGCCTGCTGGGGGAACTTATACGATTTCCACAGTGGAACAGCTCAAGGCGCTGGCGGAAACCGTCAACGGCGGGGAACCCTATGAAAACACGACTTTCACGCTGACGCAGGATATTGACCTGAACGGCAGTGAAAGTAACCAGTGGGTGCCGATAGGGGGTGGCAGTTTTGAAGACTATGACGACTATGATCATGGACCCTTCTTTTCCGGCACTTTTGACGGCGATCATCACAAAATCGAAAATTTGTATCTCCATGTGGAGGTAATACAAGAGAACTGGTGGGAGCAGCCATTCTACTATCTGGGCTTGTTCGGTTGTGTGAGCGAGGGTGCCGTTGTGAAAAATCTGAACGTTACAGACGCCGCGGTGATGATAACCGGCGCAGAATTTGCAGTCGGAGCTCTTGGAATCGTAGCCGGGCGAATCGACGGCGAAGTGATAAACTGCTCCTGCACAGGGGTAGTGGATGCCGGCAGCTACGGTGATGCTGGAGGCGTGGTAGGATATAATCACCACGGCAGAGTGATAAACTGCCGTCACACCGGCGCTGTGACCGGCGGTAATGTCGGCGGCGTAGTGGGATGGAATGGTAATTCGGAGATGGACGAGGATTGGAATCTCAAATGGGAAAATGCTGAGGTGTCGAACTGCTATCACACCGGCACTGTATCCGGCGCTTTTTCCGGCGGCGTGGTGGGAATGAATGAAATGGGCAGGGTGACGAACTGCTATAACACAGGAACCGTGACCGGTGCTGATATTCCCGACGATTGGGGCTGCCAGTTTGATGTCGGCGGTGTGGTGGGAACGAATTCAGGCGGAATAGTGACAAAGTGTTACAACACCGGCAAGATAATTTTTGAGATCCATGACGATGATCAGATCGACGAGATGTTACCACCCGGTGCCGGCGGCGTTGTGGGAGCGGGCATGGACAGCACGATTAATGACTGCTATTATCTCGATTCTGAAAACACGGAGCTGCCGGGGATCGGCGTTGAGTACGAGTACGGCGAACTTGTTGAGGAGACAGGCAACACGGCGGAACCGAAAACCGCCGAAGAGTTTGCAGAGGAAGCCACCTTTGAAAACTGGGATTTCACCAGTGTGTGGGGCATGAGCACGACGCTGAAACGCCCGGTTTTGCAGGCTGTTCCTGAGGGAGAATCAGATACCCCCGAAACTCCGGAAGACCCGGAATGCGGCTGTACTGACTGCGATAGCAGTAAATGCACCTGCACCGGAGACTGCGAGTGTGAAGGCTGCAAACCTGAAATTCCCGACGAGCCGGAATGCACCTGCAAGGGCTGCGACAGCACAAAATGCACCTGCACGGGTGATTGCTCTGGAAATACCTGCTCCTGTGCCGGTTGCGCTGGCAAGCCTGACGATTCCGGCAATACGGGAGGAAACACCGGCGGAAATCCCGGCGGCACAAATCCCCCCGCGCCCAGCGGCCCAAGTGGTCCCAGTGACACAGAGAAACCCGACGATTCCGGCAATGAAACACCCTCCGCTTCCAAGTTTATCGACGTTCCCGTTGCTCAATACTACTATAACGCCGTAGACTGGGCGGTGAAGCAGGGCATCGTGGCCGGCACGTCCGATACCACCTTCAGTCCCAACAAAAACACCAGCCGAGCGGAAATCGTGACCCTTCTGTGGCGGGCGGCGGGGCGGCCTGAACCGAAGACAACGGCCAATCCCTTTACAGACATAAAAGCCAGCGAGTACTACTACAAGGCCGTTTTGTGGGCCTATGAAAATAACATTGCTTCCGGCACCTCCGCCACCACGTTCTCACCCAATCAGAACTGCACCAGAGGGCAGATCGTGTCCTTCCTGTGGCGGGCGGCGAACCGTCCCGAGCCCGTTACCGCGTCCAATTCCTTTACGGATGTGAAATCCGGCGAGTACTACTACAACGCCGTTTTGTGGGCCTATGAGAACAAAATCGTGGCAGGCACGACTGATACCACCTTCTCTCCCAATCAGAGTTGCACTCGGGCTCAAGCCGTGACCTTCCTGTACAGGAATTTGGCAAAATAAGATAACGTAACATCAAAAAGACCCTCTCCGGGTTTCTTGGAGAGGGTTTCGTTTTTTGTTCACTTTTCTGCCGTCGGCGGCCCGTCGTACTCAAACACATAGTGGTCGTAGGCGTTGATGATGACGGTATCGCCCCGCTGGGTCTTGCGGGGGAAGTGGGGGCCGTAGTTCATATGTACATGGCCGTGAATGAAATACTTGGGCTTGTACTTGTCCAAAAGCTCCACAAAGCACTCAAAGCCCCGGTGGGTCAGGGTGTCTTCGTCGTTGATATGCCGGGCCGGGGCGTGGGTCAGCAGAATGTCAAAGCCCCGGTGCTTCCAAAGGGAAAGGCGCAGCCGAAAAATCCGCCTGCGCATCTCTTTTTCCGTGTACATGAACTTGGAATTCTTGTACCGATACGAGCCGCCAAGGCCCAAAATGCGCACGCCGTTTACCACCACGATGCGCCCGTCCGCGCAGACACAGCCCTCCGGCGGGGTCTCCGCGAACCGCTTGTCGTGATTGCCGTGAACGTACACCACCGGACAGCGGGCCATGGTCACCAAAAATTCCAGAAATTCCCGGTGCAGGTCGCCGCAGGCCAAAATCATGTCGAATTCGTCCAGCTTGCCGGGGGTGTAATAATCGTAATAATACTTCGCATCTATATCAGAGACGGCCAAAATCTTCATATCCGTAATTTCCCACCTTACAACAGTCTTTTCGCGCCTTACTTGTTTTCTTCGAGAAGCGGCAAAGTTCCCACAATGTTCTCCGCCAGCCAGTCCATATGCATAATCTGCTCCATAGTCAGCTCGCTGTCCAGCGCTTTGCCGGTCTGGGTGTAGATTTTTCCCTTAAAGGGGTGGCTCTGCCCGCTGCGGATATTGTCCTGCAAAAGCTCCGCCAGATTCTTGGTGCTGTCCGGCAGCTTTTCCGAGCAATGCACCTTCACCACCCCGGCGGACATGCCCCAGTAGTAGTTCTGGGCTCTGTTGCTTTCCTCATACCCCGCCTGGAGGGACTTATCCAAAATGCCGCGAAGCAAGGTCTCGTAATAAACGCCCCAATTCCAGACCGGAGCGGCCAGCTCCTTCTGACCGTCCTCCGTCATCAGGGACAGGCTTACCTTTCCCCGGCTCGGATCGGAAAGACTGCGGGAATAAATCAATCGAATTCCCCGTTCGGTGAGACGGTTTACCGCCTCCTGCGGTCCCTCGGATTCAAACCATTCCAAATAGACCCTTGCCCGGGGATTGACGATCTGCGCCCCCAGCGCGAAAGCATTGATCCCGGCAATGGCGGCAGCCGTATGCACTCTGGCGGCGTGCTTATCCTCTATCTCGTTGTCGAAGCGCTCGACGTAGCCGATCATATTGTCGTCGGACAGCGCTCCGGCAATGGCGCCCAAGACAAATTTCGCCTCATAAACACGCACGTCATAGGTACGGATATATCGGTGGGGGGAAACCTGCGAGCAGTTCAAGACGATCACGTTGGGGTGCTCGATTGCGCAGCGCAGGGCGACAGCCTGCATCTCTGCGGAGGTGGTAAAGAGAATGGTGTTTCCGTCGGCGATCGCCTGCTCCATCACCGGGATGGGATCATTGTCCATCGCGTCAAAATAGGGGGTGGTCTCTATCGCGTCGCCCAAGACGCTCTGAACGTATTCCCGCCCCTGCTCATGCGCCCGCGTCCAAGGAGAATTTTCCGCGTTGCCGTCGTGAATAAAGGCGACCTTTTTCGTTTTTTCCCCGATAGACAGCACCTGCGTCAGCAGGTTGGGCTTCTTCTCCTCCTCGGGGTCTAATTTCAGGTCGATGAGATGCTCCTCCTGCTGGAGGGTAATCTCCTCCCACGCCTTTTCCAGCATTTCCTTGAGCTGATCCTCCGTGCTGTTTCGTAGGGCGGGGTAGCCGTACACCTCGATAAAGGCCAGCAGCGCGTCCCCTCTGGTGGATGTCAGCTTATTGCCGCCCAAAGCTTCATAGGCCTTGCGGAAATGAAAGTGAATACTTCTAAACTCCCGTCGATCCTCCACCGACCAAACTTCTTCCGGCTGTTTTCCCACAAGCTGCTGCAGCCGGGCATACCCGGGCCTTGACAGCTCCAGATAATTGACCCCGCTGTACCGGATAAATTTGGTGAGCTCGTTGTAGCGAATCTCTTCCCATTCCTTGGATTCGTCAAACTCCGGCAGCACCCGGATCACATGGGCGTAAACCGTGTCCGCCCCGCAGAATTTCAAGACGCTTACCCGTTTGTTGCCTTCCTGTACGTAGTACCGGTTGTAATACTCGTAAGCCAATATGGGCTCACGAATGCCCTCCTCCATCTGGGACTGGCACAGCTTATCCCATTTGATGGCAAATTCCGTGTTCTCCTTCATCAGCGGCATGAAATTCCGGGCAAAGGCATTGGTGCGCAATCCGGTACGGGTGCCGATGATAAATTCCATGGGAATGTGAAAAGTTCCCATGTCCTGCCCTCGGATGATTTGACTGTCCGTCACAAAATTGTCCAGCGCGGGGGGATAGGGATGCTCGCCCTTGAACGTTGCCGCCCGGAATTCCTTTTGCGCCAACTTCTGGGCTTCTTTATAATGAAATAAGGTAGCCATAAACGACCTCCTCTATTTTTCTCCTGACATTGAAAACATTATAAACGATAGCGAATAAAAATGCCATATAATCTTTTCCGGACCTGAATACACCAAAAAACCTGTACCGAAAAGAACAAGGGTACAGGTTTTTCTGTCTGAGAAGCACTTAAAAAATGTTCGCTAATTTTCCAATACCACCGCGCTCAAAGATTCGGCATTCAGCGGGACTTCGACCAGCTTTCCGCTGATGCGCAGATTGACGGTGATATCTTCCTCTGCCCGGTTCAGGAGCACAACGCCTACCGTGCCGTCCTCATTTTTCACTGCGGCGGCTTCCACCTCTCTGCCGTACACGGAGCAGCCCATGCGCAGGCTGCCGGGGCGTAATGTCTTTGCGATCAGCTTGATGTACTCGTAACTGGGGGTGCGGCTGAAGGTGCCGTCCTCCTCATACACCAGAGGGGCTGCAAAGCCGCCGGGAACATGGCGGGGGCCGCCGGTGCGGTCCACCATCATGTTCCAGTCGATCCACCGCTGCATGCCGTGATTCAGGTCGCCCAGCATATCGTGGGCGTAGTCCACCGCGTCCTTGAAGTCCATTTCCCTGGGGTCCATTTT
The DNA here is from genome assembly GCA_022511515.1 of Acutalibacter sp. GTDB lineage: Bacteria > Bacillota > Clostridia > Oscillospirales > Acutalibacteraceae > Acutalibacter. Next base: position 24,618 of record JAFLRP010000158.1, on the reverse strand, counting down.
GCTGAGTTTTACAAGGAAATGATCTTCGCCCCATTCCTCTAATTTCTCCGGCGGAATGTCAAAAGCCAGCGCTTTGCCGGGAATGTGCAATCCGCAGCTTTCCGAGTGCATCAGGATCTTGTCCGGGTATTTCTCCCGGAGCAGGGACAGCGCCTCGAAATGGTCGCCGGAATACCAGTGGTAGGCAAAGCCGGAAATCATATGGGCGGTGTCCGCCTTCATGATCTCCTCGATATGCTCCACCAGCCGCTCCTTATTGTGGTCCCAGACAAACAGTTCCACTTTATCGGTCAGGCCGGCCTCTTGCATGGCGGGGTGCAAAAAGTCCCGGACGAAAATCCGCTCCTGCTCGCCGGTCCACACGCAACTGTCCCAGTTGGTGGCGGCGGAGGCTTCATTCTGCACGCTGAGCATGGTGACAGGAATTCCCTCGTCCAGATAGGCTTTCACGTACTTGACGAGGTATTTTGCCCAGGGGCCGTAATATTCCGGCTTCAGGGAACCGCCGTTGCAGCGGGAGGGTTTTCTTTGTGCCGTCTCGGCGACTTTGCCGCCGTAGACGGTTTCATCGTTAGCAATATCCAGCGGCGGGGTTTTCCAGACAGCCGGAGGCGACCAAGGGCTGAGCAGCACGGAAAGGGGGTGCCCTGCCATGGCAATGGCTTCTTTCACCACGGGCAAGACCCACTTGCGGTCCCGGTCGATGGAAAAGGTATGGAGCTCCGGGTCGGCGATGGGGTCTTTGACGGCCTGATATTCCTCCAGCGAGTAGTCGCAACTGTCGATGGGAATGCGGATAAACCGGGCGTCTGCGCCCTCCGGACCGAACCAGCAGGACAGCGCCTTTTTCCGCTGCTCCGGCTCCATCTGAGAAAGCAGATAGCAGGCGCTTTCCGTCATGGCGCAGCCGTAACCCTCAAATTTCTGGAACAGAAAATCCGGGTACAGTCCCACAACATTCTGCTCCCGCTGCTGCTGAATCCTGCTTTCGTCCTGCACGGTCAGTTCTTGAGTGTGCAGTTCCGTCTCGCCTGTGGAAATGTGATACTTTGCGGTGGTCAGTGTTGCTTTCATAACGAATCTCCTCCGTGGTGTTTATATTTTTTTCTCCATTTGAATGTATAGTCCCTGCTGAAATACGACGGAAAACCCAAACTTCTTGTACAGAGACACGGCAGGCTCCAGCGTAATTCTGGTATCCAAAAACAGGGTATTGCAGCCCTGCTCCCTGGCATAGGCTTCCACAGTTTTCAAAAGCGGCTTGGACAATCCCTGTCCCCGGTATTGGCTCCTGACGAACAGCCTTTTTACCTCACCCACGCCGCTCTCTTTTCGACGGTAAGCCACACAGCCCGCCGGCAGATCGTCAACATAGATGACCCAAACCTTTTCTATGCCCTCCTGCCCGTCATAGCGCGTATACAGTCCTTTGTCCTCGCCCAGAAATTCCATCATGGCGTCGTCGTGTTCGGAAAAAAGTCCCAATACGATTTCATCTGTGACAGTTGCGGATACGATTTTCATTTTTGTACCTCCGCCGCTTTTCATGGGTTCAGTATAGCATAGATATCACAAATTTCACAGGTTTTTTCTTGACAACTTTTTTCCCGCTTGCTATATTGAAATCAAAGAATTGACAGGGAGGTAATTACCATGAATGAAGTATTGCAGGCTATGAAAAATCGGTTCTCCACCCGGGGCTACACTGCGGAAAAGCTGACCGAAGAAGAATTGAAGGTTTTGCTGGATGCCGGAATGCAGGCCCCCACCGCCACCAATCGGCAGGAAATCCACTTCACCGTGCTGGACGGGGACAATCCCCTCCTCATGGAAATGCAGGAGGAAATGTTGAAGGACCGGCCCAATATGAAGCTGGACAGCAATTTCTACTACGGCGCGCCCACGTTCATCATTCTCAGCGGCGAGGCCGCCTTCGGCTGGAGTGCCGTGGACGCGGGCATCGCGGTGCAGAATATCGCTCTGGCTGCGGAAGCCCTGGGACTGGGCAGCGTGATCATCGGCTGCATCAAGGGCGCTCTCACCGGCGAAAAACAGGAATATTTCTCCAAGGCTTTGAAACTGCCCGAGGGCTATGCGTATCAGATCGCCATCGCCGTGGGCCACAAGGCGGCCAGCAAAGAGCCCCACGAATACAGCGCGGAAAAGAGCGTGACTTGTCTCTAAAGGAGAATCGACCATGGAAAAACAATTTCCCCGTACCGAGGTGGGAGGGCTGTCCCTCTCCCGCATGATCATGGGCACCAACTGGCTTTTGGGCTGGAGCCACACCAGCGTCTCTGCCGACGAACAAATCAAGGCCCGCTACAACAGCGCCGAGGCCTTCAAGCCGGTGCTGGCAGCCTACCTGCGCCACGGCGTGGACACCATCATGGCGCCCTTCGGCGGCGCGCCGGAACTGGAGCGGGCAGTAAAAGAGACCGAGCAGAAGGCGGGGCGGGAGATCATCATGGTGGATACGCCCATTATCAATGTGGACGACAATCCCGCCGCCCGCAAAGAGGCCGAGGCCACCATCAAGGCCGCCGGAAAACGGGGCTCGAAAATCTGCCTGATCCACCACTCCTCTGTGGAGCAGCTAGTCAATAAGAATCTGGGGCAGATTCCGCGCCTGGACGACTACACCAAAATGATCCGGGACGCCGGGATGATCCCCGGGCTTTCGGCCCACATGCCGGAGCTGGTGGTCTATTCCGATCAGAACGGCTACGACGTGGAGACCTATATCCAGCTCTTCAACTGCATGGGCTTTCTGATGCAGGTGGAGATCGAGACGGTAGCCTCCATCATTCACCACGCCAAAAAGCCGGTGATGACCATCAAGCCCATGGCGGCAGGACGGTGCACGCCCTACGTCGGGCTTACCTTCTCCTTTAACGCCATCCGTCCCTGTGACATGGTGACTGTAGGCGCTTACAGCGCTCAGGAAGCCGAGGAGGATATCGAGATCGCCATGGCGGCGCTGGAGCACCGCTTCCCCGATATGGAAAAGCGTTCCAGTCCCAATCAGGATCAGGCGGCCTTCGGCGACAAGCGATGACTGCTGCAAGAAGAAACTGAACGGTAAAGAAAGAGCCTTGAACTGTACCGGTTCAAGGCTTTTTTGCTGCGCGAAATGTTATGCCAACCCCACCTTTTCCAAGGCTTGCCGAATATCCTCGATGAGGTCTTCAGTATCCTCCAAACCCACGCTGAAGCGGAAAAATCCGCCGTGGAATTCCTCGGGGTACAGGTACTGCCGCTCGTCGTCTTCGCCGAGGAACGCGATCAGGCTTTCGTCGTGCCCCAGAGAGACCGCCGAGGTGATGACCTTGAGGCAGCTCACAAATTTGTTGTGGGTATCGTGGTCGGCGTTCAGGCCGAAGGACATCATTCCGCTGAATCCCGGGGACATCTGCTTTTTGGCGATTTCATGCCCCTTGCAGCCGGGCAGGCCGGGATATGCCACAAACCGCACGCCGGGCTGAGCCGCCAGCCACTGGGCGATTTTCATGGCGCTCTCGTTGTGCTGGCGCATTCTGAGAGGGAGAGTCACAGCGCCCCGCATGATGAGCCAGGCGTTAAAGGGGCTGATGGTGCCGCCCAGATTGATCTGGGACTGGGCGCGGATCAGGTCCAGATGCTCCTTCTTTCCAATGATGGCCCCGCCCATGGCGTCGCCGTGTCCGTTCACATATTTCGTGAGACTTTCGATGACAAAATCCGCTCCCAGCTCGATGGGACGGGTATTGAAGGGCGAAGCAAAGGTGTTGTCAACGGACAGCAGCGCCCCGTGCTCGTGGGCGATTTCCGCTATAGCGGCAATATCCGTGATCATCATGGTGGGGTTGCCGGGGGTCTCGATATGCACCAGCTTGGTGTTGGGACGCATGGCCTTGCGCACCGCGTCCGGATCGGTGGTGTCCACCAAGGTGGTCTCCACCCGGAATTTGTTGTTGAACAGCTCGTTTAAGAGCCGGTAGGCCGCGATATAGGTGACGCTGCCGAAAACCACATGGTCGCCGCTTTGCAGCAGGGCGAAGAACAAGCCGGACAAGGCCGCCACGCCGCTGGCCAGAGCGATGCAGTCCTCTCCGCCCTCCAGAGACGCCAGCTTTTCCTGCAAATACGCCTGATTGGAGCCGCCGTTTCTGGTGTAGAGATTGCCTCCCGCGCCGGACCAGTTGATATCGGAAGGGTCATAGGGCAGCTCATAGCTGTTCGCCATGGTGATAGGCCTGCGGATGGCTCCGGTCTCCGCGTCCACGTCGTTTCCCGTATGGACAGCCCTTGTCATAAAGCCGAATTCTTTTCCGTATGTTCTTTTTCCCATAGCCATTCCTCCCATTCGATCGGAGATTTCACTTTAATTCCTATTTTTTAAGTAGGTTACTCCAAATTGTACTAAGACATTCCCGGTCTGTCAAGTCTTGGGGAATGAATAGAAAAACCGCTTGCGGCTGAGTAAAGGCCGCAAGCGATCTTCTTATGATTCAAACAATTTGGAAACGGGCACGTCCAAAACTTCCGCCATGGAAAACAGCGTTTCCATGGACACGCCGAACGCGCGGGTGGGGCTTTCGACTTTAGCAAGGTATGACCACGAAATACCCACCTTTTCCGCAAAGGTCTCCTGTGTCATTCCCCGCAATTTTCGATAATATTGGACTTTCAGCCCGAACTTGATATATTCCTGCTCATATTTTGTCTTCACAGTAATCACCCTATTAATTAGGGTATCACAGTTTTCATATTTGATTTATAGCTTTTAATTGCTATTTATAGCAATTCAATGATATAATTTGGCAAACAAAGTGCTAACTATGCAAAAAGGAAATAGACGACAAAACATGGATAAGGCAGATAAAATAAAAGCAGAAACAGCTTGCTTTACAGGGCACAGAGAGCTAAAAGAACCGATTGCGGAAATGGAACAGAGATTGACGGAAACCGTGGAAGGCCTGATACAAAAAGGCTACCGATACTTTGGGGCAGGGGGCGCACGGGGATTTGACGCATTGGCGTCGGAAACGGTGCTGAAACTGAAAACAGCGTACCCCCATATCCATCTCATTCTCGTGCTGCCCTTTGACGAGCAATACAAGATGGAAAGAAACTGGACGCCGGCGGAAATAGCCCAATATCACAGGCTGAAAGAGCGGGCCTCCAAGGTCGTTGTGCTTGCCGGCAAATACACTCCCGGCATCTATTATCGCCGCAACCGGCATTTGGCAGACCATTCCTCCGTCTGCGTCGCCTACATGACAAGGGCAGACAGCGGGACAGGCTACACCGTGAACTACGCAAGGAAAAAGGGAATGGAAGTGATCAATACCGCGCTGTTATCGGAATAAAGAAATATATCCCTCCGCTTCGCGGAGGGATATCATTGCCGATCGAAAATTGGATCCCCGTCGGCAGCAAAGAGGCCGATCAGCCAAAAAGACCGCCGAAGATGCCTTTGACAGCGTCCCCTGCCACTTGAAGACCATAGTGGAACTCGCAGAGACCGTCCTTGTAAACCTTATCGTCACAACCGGACATTTTACATTTTCCCGCGCAGGCGGTCAGCGCCAGCAGCGCCAGCGTGCACAAAAACAGAAAAAAGGTTCTTTTCCATGTTTTCATCATGTTTTCTCCTTTACGGAGCATCCGTACCGTTTGTGTCGTCAGTTTCTTCTGCTACTCTGGTTCCACAGCGATTGCAGAACAAATTCCCCTCCGCCACGGCAGCGCCGCAGTTGGGGCAAACCTTACCCTCCGGAGCGGGGGCAGGCGCGGGGGCTGCTTCGGGGAGCTTCGTACCGCAGACGGCGCAGAAGGCAGAACCCAAGGGGACATCCTTCCCGCAGTTGGGGCACTGTGTAATGCCCTTGATCACCCGGATCGCTTCCTGATTCTGCTCGATCTCCGCGCTCAGCGCGTTGATGGCCTGAATCTGTTCCGGCGATTCGGCGTTAGGATCGTTCTTATGGGCCTCATAATAAGCCTGTCCGATAACAGCGTAAAGCTGCGCGATCTGCTTCTCGCTGTTGCTGATCGCGCTGTTCAGACGAGTTACATCTGCCAGATTCTTTGTCTGCTGGACCACTCCCTGTCCTGCATCGGTCAGCTTCTTGCCTAATTGATCGAAAAACGGCATGGTATCGCTCCCTCTCTTTTTGTAATGTCCTGATTCTGTTTTGCAATCTTTGTCACGGCTTTTTCCATATCCCTTTTTGCCGTTATACACATTATAGTCCGATATTCGACATATTGCAAGTAAATTTATGCAAAATTGCAATTTCTCCGCGCCGCCAGCAGCCTTACTTCCCCCCGAAAGAAAAAAGAACTTCCGATACAAAAAATGGGGCGCTTCCCGGGAAGCGCCCCATTTTTTCGTTACTTTGCAATTTTGATCACGGCCTTGACGATGTTTTCCTTGTCGTGGATGCTCTGATCCATGGCATTCTGGATGTCGTCAAAGTCAAAAATATTGGTGACAAGGCCCTTTAAGTTGACCCTGCCGGTCTCCACCGCCTGAATGGCCATGGGGTAAATGTGGCGATAGCGGAAAATGGTCTTGATGGTCAGCTCCTTGTTCACCAACACGCTGGTGGGCAAGGTCATCTCGCCGGATTTAGAATACCACACCAACACGATGGTGGCGCCGGGTTTCGTCATGCGGATGGCCTGACTTGTGGTGAATTCCGTACCTGCCGTTTCAATGACCAGATCGCATCCCGCGCCGCCGGTGAGTTTGAGAATTTCCTGTACAGTGTCCTGTTCTTTGCCGTTGATGACGCCGTCCGCGCCCAGCTCCAGAGCCTTATCCAGCCGCTTTTGCACCACATCCACCACGTAGACCTTGCTGACGCCCTCGGCTTTCATCGCCATCATAGATACCAGTCCAATACACCCGGAGCCCATGACAACAGCGGTCTGTCCAGCGTGAGCGCCGCCCTGATTGGCCGCGTGGAAGCCCACCGCCAGGGGCTCGATCAACGCGCCCTCCATGGTGCTGACGTTGTCCGGCAGCTTGAAACACAGGTCGGCTTCATGGGCCACATACTCTTGGAACACGCCGTCCACCGGGGGCGTGGCGAAAAAGACCACGTCCGGGCAGAGATTGTATTTGCCCTGCCGGCAGAATTCGCAGTGACCGCAGGTCGTTCCGGGCTCTAAGGCCACACGGTCGCCCACCTTGAGATGGGTCACTTTCGACCCCACCTCCACTACGGTGCCGCCGGGCTCATGGCCCAGCACGAAGGGCGTTTCCACTACGAAATCGCCGATTGCGCCGCTTTCGTAATAATGCAGGTCGCTGCCGCAGATGCCCACATATTCCAGCTTGACCAGCACCTCGTTCTCGGCGGGAGTGGGAATGTCCCGCTCTGTAAAGCCCATTTTGCCGATGTCTTCCATGATCGCTACTTTCATTTTGCCTTCCATTTTAGCTCCTCCGTTCCAGAAAATTTATTATTGCGCTTTGGGCGCATTTTTCACTGAGATTTCCCCGGACTCCTGCGGAAGTTTCCCTGCGGGAAACTTCTTCGCACGTTCTAGTTTCTGCCCTTTTCACAACAACTGCCGCGTGCGATTATTTCTTTAGGGAACTTCGCTCCCTATGACCCTCAGAAAACCACTAGCTGGCGGCTTGTAGCAGGGTACGCTAGCTAGGGGGCGCAGCCCCCTAGCGATATCATTGCGCAAGATGACAGTTAGAATAAGCACACATCAGCCTGCGCAACAGGTATCACTGGAGGGAAGAAATCCTACCAAAAAAGGAACTACCTCCCGTCCCGTACCCAGACGGTCATCTCTCCCTCGCCCCGGTTTGCCCAGGCGTAGTAGGGAATCCACAGCAATTCTTTCGTTTCTTTCGCCTCCGGCGGACGGGTGGTATACAGCGCTTCCGGTTCCCCGTTCTCGACTTTGGCCGTGCAGCGCAGAGTCATCACGCCGCCCAAAAGCGACTGCTGAAATTTCTCGGTAAAAAAGCTGTCTCTGGGCAGCAGGATGCGATGCAGCTCCGGTCCGTTATCCGCTTCCTCCAAACAGTAGACGATGGGTCCCCGCTGGACGGCCACCTTTCCGGCGTCCTCCCGGACGTGCCGATTGGCCCAGATCCGCTTGGCCCGCATGGGCAGGGACAGGCTGATCTCATCGCCGGGCTGCCATTCCCGGGTGAGCAGCACATAGCCGTTTTCCGGATTTTTCTCTACCACTTCGCCGTTGACCCGCAGGATATACTCTTCTTCGCACCACCCGGGGATCCGCAGACCGTAAGTGAAGGTCACCGGGCTCTGGGGAGAGACGGTGAAACTCAGCTTCCCGTCCCAGGGATAATTGCCGTCCAAAACAATATGCACCGGCACACCGCTTAGTTCGCAGTCAAATTCTCCCGCCAGGTACAGGTGCTGAAAGATTTCAGTTTCCGTCCGGTGCACCGCGTAATCGGTGATGGACGAAACCGTCCGGGCCAAATTGGGCGGGCAGCAGGCGCAGCCGAACCATTTTTGGCGCACGGGCTTCACGTGAATTTTCCGCTGGTCCAGCTTGCAGGCTTCCGGCGCCACCTCCAACGGATTTACGTAGAAAAAGGCCGTGCCGGTCAGGTCCATGCCGCTGATGGCGCCGTTGTACAGCACCCGCTCCATGGCGTCGGCATATTCGCTTCGGCGCTCGATTTTCAGCATCTGATTGGCGAAAAATGCCAGCGCCAGCCCGGCGCAGGTCTCCGCGTAGGCGGTGTCGTTGGGCAGGTCATAGGGGAAGGTGAAGGCCTCGCCGTATTCCGACGAGCCTACCTGCCCGGTGAGATACATCTGCTTTTCCGTCATCTCTTTCCAGAGATGGCGCAGGTGATCGTACAGCGCATTGTCCCCTGTGCACCGTGCCGCTGCGGCCGCTCCGGCATACAGATAATTGGCCCGCACTGCGTGACCCACCGGGCGCTCCTGCTCCATCAGGGGCTTGTGGGCTTGATAGTAGGCGTACTGCAGCACGCCGTCCTTCCAGTAATCCCGGTTGCCCTCCCGCTCCGTTTCTTCCCTGAAATAGAGAGGTTCTTTGCCCCGCTCAGACAGGAAATAACTTGCCAGATCCAAATACTGCTGTTTCCCGGTGACTTCATACAGCTTGACCAGCGCCAGTTCGATTTCTTCATGCCCGGGATATCCGTGGATTTTATCCTCCTCCGGCCCGAACACCGAGCAGATATGCTCGGCTGACTTTTCCGCCACTTGCAGGAACGTGTCCCGCCCGGTGGCCCGGAAATGAGCCACCGCCGCTTCGATCATATGCCCCGCGCAGTACAGCTCGTGATGGTCCTTCAAATTCGTCCACCGGCGGCTGAGGTCGCCCAAAATATAATAGGTATCTAAGTATCCGTCCTCCTGCTGAGCCGCGGCCAGAAGGGAAACCGCTTCCTCCAGCTCTTGTTCCAGCTTCTCGTCCGGGGACCACATCAGGGAGAAGGCCGCCGCTTCCATCCATTTATAGAGGTCGCTGTCCTGAAAGACATAGCCGTAATGCTTTTCGCCGGTCTTCTCCGCCGCCGCTTTCAAATTGCGGATACAGCCGCTGGGTTCCGCATCCTTGACCCGGTCGTTCAGCGCTTCCCACTGGTAGGGGATCACCTGATCCCGCACCAGATTCCTAAGCCGGGAATAGAATTTGTCCGTTACACGGTAGCTGCCCCCACCGATCGAGGAAGCAATGCTTTTTTCATTCATAAGCATATCCTTTCTCTGGTGGGTTCATTTTGTTTCCCAGTACATTTTGCCCTTGGTCTCGGCCTCGCCCTCGGACAGGGTGAAGGTCAATTCCGGGGTGGGATCGTCGTTCAGGCCTCCCTCCGGTTGAGTGGACAAAGCCGTGACCGTCAATTTTTTTTCAAGAAAGGTGAAAGTTACCCGCTTGCCTGTGACCTTGGTGGTGTTGCGGAACTCCACTTCCAACTGATTGCCGCCCTTCCAGCAGCCGTTTGCGCCGTAGGGCACGCCGTTCACGTCGGAAAGGTCGAAATGGCCGGTAAGGCCCAGCTTAATTTCATATTCGCAGTCATCCTGTCTGCAAAGCAGAGCGGCGTCGTCCCCCCGGAACCGGAAGCCCAAAGACAGCAGCTTGCCGCCGTCGGGCGTGAATTTCCCTGCGCCGCCGATCAGGTCGGTCATGGCAGGGGCGGGCTGATCGGGCAAAAACACCTTGCCGTCCAAAGATTTCTCCGCCCAGGGATTTCGCATGCTCAGCATGGGGTTCAGCTCCAAATTGTTCAGACGGTGCTGCAAAAATTCCAGCGTTTTTTCATTTTCCGGAAGGGGTTCCTCTTTCATAGCGGGCAGCAATTTCTCCCAGACAGAGGTCAGCACCGCCTGCAGCCGCATGGAAGCGGACTGGATCACCAGAACCGCGTCCTGTTTGGTAAAGACAATACCGTACTGACCGAAAGCGCCGTCCCCTCGGAACACGCCCTCCGGCTCGCAGCGCCAGAACTGATAGCAGTAGCCCACCTGCCAGTCGGGGTCGCCGTCCCAGCCTGCGCCCCGGTTTTCGATCTGTTTTTTGGTGGCCTCTTCAAACCAACTTTCTTCCAGTAGCTGCTTGCCCTCCCATTTGCCCTTGTTGGCCACAAACTGGGTAAATCTGGCCATGTCCTCGATGGTCAGGGAGCAGCCGGCGCCGCCCATTTCCGTACCGTCCTGCAAAGCATGGCAGGGAATATCGGACAGTCCCAGGGGCTCCATCAGACGGGGACGGAGAAACTGGGTCAAGGTCTGCCCGGTTTTCCGGGTCAAAATGGCAGAGAGCAGGTTGGTCCCGGCGGTATTGTACAGGAAATGGGTACCCGGCTCGTACACGAAGGGATGGTGCAGAAAGGTGGTGATCCAGTCGCCGCCGTCCCACTCGATCTCGTTCTCGTGGCCGCAGCCCATCATCAAAAGGTGGCGAATCTCCGCCTTTTTCAGGTTTTCACTGGGATCATCGGGGATCTTATCCGGAAAAATGTCCACCAGCTTTTCGTCCAGAGAAAGGATTCCCTCCTGCCGGGCAAAGCCGATGGCGGTGGAGGTCAGACTCTTGCTGAACGAAAACATGCTGTGCTGGACGCCCGGCCTGTAGGGGTTCCAGCTTCCCTCGGCGCAGACCTTGCCGTGCCGCAGCAGCATGAAGGCGTGCATCTCGATGCCGTAACGGTACAATTCATCCAGCATTTCCGAAACGGCCTGCGAGGGGATCCCCACGCTTTCCGGCGAAACTCGTTGTAATTCCATAGTATATACTCCTCCCGATCATTGGTAATATTATTGTAGCATAGTCCACTCACACAAGTAAATAAGAAACAAAAAGAAAAAGCGAAGCAAAATGCTTCGCTTTTTCTGCCCGTGAAGATTGTTCCTGCAGGAGAACGGCTTGCCGCCCGACCGCAGGTCTTTTTTACCCGAGAAGATAGTTCTTGCAAAAGAGCAGCCGGCAGCCCGACCGCAGGTCTTTTTTACCCGAGAAGATAGTTCTTGCAAAAGAACAGCCGGCCGCCCGACCGCAGGTTTTTCATTCTTTCATGTGTTTTGGACTGTACTCGCCGACGGCCTCCTCCACCGCGTCGCCTGTCTCTTCGGCGGTTTTGGCATGCCGGAGCTTTTCTGTCAAGAGTTCCCCGTCCTCCTTCTCCTCATTGGGGATTTCCATGGAGGAAAGCTCCTGGTAGGATTCCCATTCTCCGGCGTCGACGGGCGTTTTGTACATCAGGCCGGTGCATTCGTTGGCGGAAGCCACGCCGGAGATGTCGGGGAAAATTTTTTCCACCGGCGTGTCGTGTTCGTGGTATTCTATAGGCTTTCTTTTCTTGCTCATGATTTGTCTCCCCCTGCTGTCCGATTTCTTTTTAGGGTTTGCCGGGGAAGACAGAAATATGCGTTATTGGTGGTACAAAAGAATATTTGCACATAAAAATGTAGGGCAGCCGTAAAGAAAAGAGGAAAGACGGTGAGGGAATGATCAGCAGCAACACACAGGCTTTTTGCCACAGACTGACCCGCCGGGCCAACGCCTGGGCGGCAGTTCGGGGAAATCAAACACATCCGAGGCTTTTGGGAAGCGTGAAATTTTTTCAGACGCAGGCAGGCGTTCTGGTGCTGGCGGAAATTTGGGGTCTGCCGGGGCAGGAGGAAAACCCCTCGGGCATTTTCGGATTTCACATCCACAGCGGGAGAAGCTGCGGGAGTACACCGGAACGGGAAAACTCCGAGGCGTTTTCTCCGGAATTTACCGAGGCGGGTGGACACTTGAATCCTCAGGAGAATCCCCATCCCCTCCACATGGGTGACCTGCCCCCGCTGTTTGCCAGAAACGGCTACGCTTGGACGACCTTTCTCACCTCCCGCTTTACTATTCGGGATATTTTGGGGCGCACAGTCATCATTCACGCCGGGCCGGACGATTTCACCACCCAGCCCTCCGGCAACGCCGGCGCCATGATCGCCTGCGGGGAAATACGATAATTTTTTTAGTTCACTTGATCAAAGCAAACAAAAGAACCGTAGAAAGGTTTCCCTTTCCACGGTTCTTTTCTGCTCGATTATTGAAAACGGATTACTTCTTCCCGTCCAAACGCTCCCGCTTGCGAATCTGCCAGACAGCAAAGAGGCAGGGAGCAACGCACTGAGAGGAGAAGCAGCCGGCCACCACGCCGACCATCATGGGCAGCGAGAAGGCAATAACCGTGTTGATGCCGTAAACTGCCGCCACGATGCAAACCACCAGCAGTGCAAGGAACGTGGTCAGTGAAGTCAGCAGGGTGCGTCCCAAAGTCTGGTTCAAGCTGGCGTTGAGAATCTCCTCGTAGCTCACACGGGGGCCCATCTTCCGGCGGTTTTCACGGACACGGTCGTAAATGACGATGGTGCTGTTCAAAGAGTAACCAAGAATCGTCAGCACGACGGCAATGAAGATATCGTTGATGGCCATGCCGAAGATGACGAACACGATGAACGACAGGATAATGTCGTGAAGCAACGCGATGATGGCGGTCACACCGGCGGAGAGTCCGCCGATCTTCTTAAAACGCAGGGCGATATACACCAGCAGCAGCACAGTGGTCAACACAAAGCAGGCCAGACACTTCTGGAAGAATCTTGCGCCCATGGTAGCGTCTACGGAGTTGGATTCCAGCAGGGTGAAGTTGGCCTCGTCAAAAGCTTCGCTCAGGACGGTTGCCACCTCGGTCTGCTCGTCCGGGGTCAGACTCTGGTTGCCGGAGAAGGACACTGTCACGTTCTTGGCGTTGGAATTGATCTCCTGGCTCACCGTCACGGAGCAATCTCTGCCCAGCTCGTCCTTAATGACAGACTGGATGCTGTCGGAAGAAACCTCCTCGCCGTCCACGGAATAGCGGATCATGGCGCCGCCGGCAAACTGAATGTCCAGCTTGGGCCCGACGATCATGCCCGCGATGAGGCCCACCACGATGAGCACGGCGGGGATCAGGAACAAAATCTTTCTGTTGCTGATAAAATCGAAATTCCATTCTTTCTTGGCAGTCTCCGGCTGAGTATCCTTATCGGAAACGCCGAAGAGCCATTTCTTGTGGAAGCACTTGAAGCTCGCGAGAGACAAAGTCATCAGTCTGGTGGCGAGCACGCCCATGATGAAGTTGGCGATGATACCGATCAGCAGGGTGTAGCCGAAGGAGAAGATGGAGCCGGTGGTGGACTCGCCGAAGATCATGGACAAAATGTTGCTGGGCCCGAACACGCCCATCAGCATGATAGCCACGATAGCCGTGGTAATGTTGCCGTCAAAGATGGCCCAGAAGCTGCTCTGGAAACCTCTCTGCAATGCGCCGTCCAGGGACTTGCCGTTGCGCAGCTCCTCACGGACACGGCTGGCGGTGATGACGTTGGCGTCCACGCCGATACCAATGGAGAGGATAATACCGGCAATGCCGGGCAGCGTCATGGTAAAGGAATTCATGTTGGGGAAGAACCCGGAAACGGAAGCAAAGATCACGCCCATCTGACCTGCCAAGCTGATAACAGCCACCACGCCGGGCAGCCGGAAGCAGACGATCATCAGAATGGAGATGATGATGAAGGCGATGATACCCGCGATCAGCATGGCCTCCAGCGCCTGAGAGCCCAAAGTGGGAGCCAGGGCGTTGAAGTTGGAAGTTTCCAGGGCGAAAGGCAGAGCGCCCGCCTGGATCTGAGCCGCCAGCTTTGTGGCTTCCTCACTGGTAAAGGAGCCTCTGATCTGGCCCTGTCCGTTGGTGATCGCTTCGTCTACCGTGGGAGCGGAAAGCATGACGTCGTCCATCCAGATGGAGATGGTCTGGCCCACCAGCCGCTGGGTAGCCTCGGCGAATTTCTGTTTGCCTGAATCGTTGAATTCCAGAGAAACCACGTACTGGGTGGCGCCGGTCTCCTGATTCGTGCTGATGGCCGGCTGGGCGCTGACCACCTCAGAGCCGTCCAGAATGACGTTGCTGTGGTCGGTGCCCTCGCAGAAGGTCAAGAGAGCGGTGGCGGACAGCTCGTTGATAGCCGCTTCAGGGTCAAAATCCGTCTCGTCGCTTTTCCAGGGGAAACGGACGATGATCCGGTTGTTGGTCACGTCGGTATACAGCTCATAGTCCGTGATGTTCTGGGACACCATACGGGTCTCCACAATCTCCTTGGCGGAGTTTAGCTGCTCATTGGTGGCCTGTACATCTCCGGCAGGACTGAAGGTGGCTTCCACGCCGCCCCGAATGTCGATACCCCACCGGATATTCTCTGCCCCTTTAATGGTCGTGATCTTGAAGTCGCCATTCTGCATGTACACGCCGAACAAAGACGTATACACCAGCGCCGCTATCAAAATCAGCACGACAAAAAAGACAGGTTTCTTTACTCGCTTCATGGGTTTTTGCCTCCAATTTGACCGCCCGCTCTTTATCAATCACGGGCCGTCAAGATTTTTTTACTGCTTTCCAAATTGAATAGGCCCAATATCAAAGGAAAACTCCCCCGGCTCTCCGAAAAGACCCGGCGGGAGTATCGAAGCATTAAAACTTCGACCCTTTTCACGCCTATATTTTTTGATTATTCCTCAGCAGGAGCCTCTTCGGTGCTTTCTTCTGCGGGAGTCTCCTCGGCAGGAGCTTCTTCCGCCGGTTCCTCTACAGGAGCTTCTTCAACCGGGGCTTCCTCGACGGGAGTCTCCTCAGTCAGGGCATGAGTCTCCGTCTCACCGGACACATAAACAACTTCCTCCTCGGGAGCGTTGGCGGCAGCCTCATCCTCGGCGGCCTTCTGCTCCTCCAACAGCGCCCGGATGGACAGGGACACTCTGTGGCGGTCAAAGTCGATCTCGGTGATCTTCACTGTTACCACGTCGCCCACCTTCAGCACGTCGTGGGGCTTTTCAATACGGTGATCGGCGATCTGAGAAATGTGGATCAATCCGTCGATGCCGGGGATCACGCTGGCAAAGGCGCCGAACTGAGTGAGACCCACCACAGTCGCTTCGCACACGGTGCCTACGGGATACTCTCTCTCCATCTTGAGCCAGGGGTTGTCCTCAGGACGCTTGTAGCCCAGGGAGATTTTATGATTTTCCTTATCCAGGGACTTGACATACACATTGATGGGGTCGCCTACCGACACTGCCTCGCTGGGATGGCGGAGACGATTCCAGGACAGCTCGGAAATATGGACCATGCCGTCCACGCCGCCCAAATCTACAAACGCGCCGAAATCGGTAAGGGACTTGACCGTGCCGTTAAACTGCTGTCCTTCCTCGATGTTCGCCCAGAACTCCTCCTGCCGGGCTCTGCGCTCGTCCCGGAGCACGCTGCGGATGGAGCCCACCGCGCGGCGGCGCTGGCGGTTGACTTCGATAATGCGGAACTTGACGATCTGTCCCTTCAGGGGTTCCAGCTCTTCGCCCCTGGTTGCGGTAGCCTGAGAAGCGGGAACGAAGATGCGCATGGCGTCTTTCAAAACGATGACGCCGCCCTTGATGACCTCCACGACCTTGCCTTCCAGCACTTCGCCGGATTCCTGGGCCTTCTCGATGTCCTCCCAGCCCCGCATTGCGTCCACGCGGCGCTTGGACAGCATAATGGTGCCTTCCTGGTCGTTGGTCTTCATGATCAAAAGTTCCATCTCATCGCCCAGCTTGACCAAGTCTTCCGGGCGCGCCGTCGGGTCGTTGGACAATTCCGCGACGGGGATAAAGCCTGCCTGCTTCCTTCCGACGTCCACGTACACTTCGGTGGGAGAGATACCCACGACGACACCGTGTACCTTTTCGTCTGTATTTAAGCTTTTGAGGGATTCCTCAAGCATCTCCTCAAAATTTTGCTCATTGCTGTTTACTTCTGCCATGGTGTTTTGTGCCTCCTTTATAATGCTTGCGGGCGTGGAAGCTCCCGCAGTGATGCCAACACGAAGTCCTTTGGGCAGGTCCGGAAGCTCGTCCACTCTCTCCACGAGATAGGTTTCGCAGTATTCCGCGCAGATATCCCGCAGCTTTGCGGTGTTGGAGCTGTCCCTGCCGCCGATCACGACCATTCGGTCACATTGCCGGGCAAGAGACCGTGCCTCTTCCTGACGCTCCGCAGTTGCATTACATATTGTAGCAAAAACTGCGGCATTAGTCCATACTTTTTTCAGCGTTTCCAAACATTTTTGCCATTCTTTTGTGTGAAAAGTGGTCTGAGCGGCGATTACCGTCGATTTTTTTTGCAAATCCGGATGATTTTTCAGCAAATTTTCCAGTGCTTCGCTGTCCCGGATCACATAGTGTTCGCCGCCGCAATGGCCGATAATTCCCTGTACTTCCGGGTGATTTTCATCCCCGCAGAGCAGAAATACCTTTTCTTCCTCTCCCGCTTTCCTTGCCAATTCGTGGATTTTTTTCACAAAAGGGCAGGTGGCGTCCACATAGGACAGCCCCAGCTCTTTGATTTCCTCCATGACGCTCCCCGGCACGCCGTGAGAGCGGATCACCAGCGTATGACCGGGCGGCGTATCCGCCGGAAAATTGACGATCTCCACGCCCCGGCGTTTTAAATCCTCCACGATCTGGGGATTGTGAATGATGGGGCCCAGCGTCGCCGCCTTTTTCCCCTGTTCTAAAAGCTCATATACGGTGCTGACCGCCCGGTCCACCCCAAAACAGAATCCGGCGGTTTTTGCCACTGTCACAGGCACGTCAGTTTTCCTCCCCCGTGTCAGGCCTCTGCTCCGGCAGTCCCAGAGATTTCCGGGATTCCGCCCGCAAATCGGCAATTTTTGCCATGATAGTGCGGCTTGCCCTGCGTAGCTGCATACTGGAATCGTCGGGAATGTTCAATTCCGCCGCGGTCATGGGCTTGCCGAACCGCACCTCTGTCCGTTTGAAGGGAATGGCCCATTTCCCCGTGCTTCCGGTGATGCAGACCGGCACAACAGACGCCTTCGTGCGGTAATGGAGCAGGGCTGCCCCCGTTTTCGGACGCTGCAACTCTCCCGTCTTGGAACGGGTGCCCTCGATAAACACCCCCACCATGGCGTTGTCATTCAATAGGGCGTAGGCTTCCTCCAGGGCGTCCGTGCCGCCGGTGCCCCGCTTGACCGGGAACGCTCCCAATCCTCTGAGTACCGCACCGATGAACCCGTTGCGGAACAGCTCTTCCTTTGCCATATAGAACACCTGCCGGCGCTGGGCAATGCCCAAGAGCACCGGGTCCTTCATGGCCACATGGTTACAGCACAGCAGGACCGGGCCGGTCTCCGGCACGTTCTCCCTGCCAAACACTTTGATGCGGTAGACCGGGTAGTAAAACAGCCGCAGCAAAAACTGCCCAAACGCATAGAACCACCCTTTTTTCTTTGCTTCTTTTTTCCTTGTCATAACCGAACTCCCTCTCCAAAAATCTGAAGAACTGCCTCACAACAGCCATGCGGCGGCAATTTGTTACGCCCCTCTGCGCTCCTTCACCAGCTCCAGCAGAACTTTCACCGATTGCTGTAAATCGATTTCCGTAGTGTCCAGCAGCACGGCGTCCTCCGCCTGCTTCAAGGGAGCGGCCGCCCGGTGGGAATCCTGATAATCCCGCTGCTGGATATCCTTGAGAATGGTCTCAAAATCCGCCGGATTACCCGCCTCCTGCAGTTGGAGCATCCGGCGCTTGGCCCGCTCCTCCGGGGAAGCGGTCAAAAAGATTTTTAATTCCGCATTGGGCAGCACCACAGAACCGATGTCTCTGCCGTCCATCAGCACGTTGTTCCGACGGGCCAAGTCCCGCTGCAGGTCCAGCAGGAATGCCCGTACCACCGGCAGCGCGGAGCAGTCCGACGCCGCCATGGACACCTCCGGCGTGCGGATCAGCCCGGTCACGTCCTCCCCGCACAGGAACATTTTCTGCCCCTCGGAAGTATGTTCCAAATCCACTTGAATTTCCGACAGCACCGGCTCTACCGCCTCGCTGTCCTTGGGATTTATCCCGTGGCGCAGCAAGTACAATGCCACCGTGCGGTACAGCGCCCCGGTGTCCACGTACACGAACCCCAATTCCTGCGCCGCCGCTTTGGCTACGCTGCTCTTTCCCGCTCCTGCAGGCCCATCTATTGCAACTGAAAACATAATCGTCACTTTCCTTTTCTCTAAAAATCTATTCAACGCACTCCGTATGCAGGAGCTGCCCTGACGGGACCATCAATAGCTACTGCAAACATAAAAGTCATTTTCCTCTCTATACTAAAAGTCGTGAAACTGCACTACGCACGCCGGAGCTGCCCGGACGGGACCGTCTATTGCAACTGAAAACATACTCTTTCTTTCCTCTCAAAAATTCTCCTAATCTCTTAAATGATTCTATCAAAGCTCCCCGACTGCGGAAATTCCCGCCAGCCGGCCTGTGGAAAAGGCAATCTGCAAATTGTACCCGCCGGTGTAGGCGTCGCAATCCATCATTTCTCCGGCAAAATACAGCCCCTTTACCAGCTTGGAGCCCATGGTGCGGGGGTCAATCTCCCGAAGGTCCACGCCGCCGGAGGTGACGATGGCCTCGCTGATGGGACGAAACCCCTTGATTTCCACGGTAAAGTCCTTCAAAAGCTGCCCGAAATTCCGGCGCTGTTCTTTTGTCACCGAATGGCAGCGTATCTCCGCCGGAATTCCCGAACGCTCCACCGCCACCGGGATCATCTTTTGCGGCAGCAAAGCTTCCAGAGAATTACCGAATTGCTTGTTTTTGTGCTCCTCCAGCTCCCGCAAAAGCCGGAGGTCCAGCTTTTGGAGATCGAGGGCGGGCTTTAAGTCGATATGCACCGTGTACTTGCCCGATTCCATGGGATGAAGATGGGCGGAAGCGCTCAAAACCGTAGGGCCGGACAGCCCGAAATGGGTAAACAGCAGCTCGCCGAAATCCTCGTACACCGGTTTTTTCTTGCCCTGCTCCGTCACTTTTATTCCGCAATTTCGCAGAGAAAGCCCCATCATGCGGGAGCAAAAATCTCCCTGTTCCACCAAGGGCACAAGGGACGGCACAATGGGGCGAATCGTATGCCCCAGCCTTTCGGCGAACCGATACCCGTCGCCGGTAGAGCCTGTGCCGGGATAGGAAGCCCCGCCGCAGGCAAGCACCACCGATTTCCCGCGATATGTTCCCGATGACGTGCGCACACCGGTCACTTTGCTGTCCTCGGCCAGCACTTCTGAAACGGTCTCTTGTATGACCTCTACGCCGGTTTCAGAAAGAAACTTCACCAGCGCTTCCGCAATGTCGGAAGCCTTGTCGGATACGGGGAACACCCTGCGCCCCCGCTCGATTTTCAGGGGCACGCCCCGGGCTTCAAAAAACTCCATGGTGGAATGGGGCGGAAAGGCGGAAAGCGCCGCATACAGGAATTTTCCCCCTCTGGGCGCTGATGCCACGGCTTCCTCCACCGAGCAGGCATTGGTCACATTGCACCGGCCTTTCCCGGTGATGCGCAATTTTCTGCCCAATTGCCGGTTCTTTTCCAGAAGGGCGACTTTTTTGCCCGTGGACGCGGCAGTCCCGGCGGCCATCAGCCCGGCAGCTCCGCCGCCCACTACGATACTGTCATACTCAACCATTCTGCGGGTCCACATCCACCTTTTCGTAAACTCCGTACTCGTCCCAAACGCTTTCGATATGCTGTAATGTCCCCGCCACTTCGTCCTTTTTCCGAATGGCGACGGAAACGATCAAGGCGTTGATAATGCTCAACGGACCCACCAGCGAATCCACAAAAGAGACCATGTCACTTCTGGCCAGAAGAAGATGCTCGGCGCAGGCCGCCAGCGGGGACAGTTGGCTGTCCGTAATGGCCACGGTGACCGCCCCGGTATCGGAGGCGTATTGCATGGCCTTGATGACCCGCTTGGAGTACCGGGGGAAGCTGATGGCGATGATGGCGTCGCCCTCGCCCAGCCGCGCCAACTGCTGGAAAATGATGGCTTCGCTGACTGCCTCCACCTGGATGACATTTTCAAATACCAGCCGCAGATAATGGGTCAAAAACGTGGTCAGTGCCAAGGAGCTGCCCGCCCCCAGCACAAAGACCCTCTTTGCCCCGGTCAGGGCGTCCACCGCCCGGTAAAAAACTTCCTTGTCGATAGATTCTTTGGTCTGCCTTAAAATGGAAATGTCCTGGTCCAACACGGCATGCAGAAGTTGGTCGTGGGGGACATTGGTAGAGGTCATTTCCAGCCGCTGGACACTTGTCATCTTGCTGCGCACCATTTCCTGAAGGGCGCTTTGCAATGCGGGATAGCCGGAATAGCCGATCTCTACGGCAAACCGGACCACGGTGGATTCGCTGACCCCCACCGTTTTGCCCAACGTGGCCGCAGTCATAAAGGCGACCTTGTCCGAATGCTCTTCAATATAACGGGCGATGGCCCTTTGTCCTTTAGAAAATTCCGGCGTTTTCTGCCGGATCCTCTCGGAAAGCTGACTGTTCATATGCTTTCCCTCCTTTTCTGTCTGGGAAAAACTCACCCACTCTCATTTTACGCGTTTTTTCGGAAAAATCAAGTGAAAATGCAGGATTCAAATGGAATCCTGCAAAAAAGCGACCCACAGGAAACCCGTGGGTCACACCTTTGCTATTTCAACTTCAAAATCCTCCGTACCTGACGGCTGAATTTCCGGAAATACAGGAAAATCAAGCCCCCCAGCGCCCTATCGTACAGCAGGAACATGACATTCGCCATCAACAGCAGCACGGGGATCCCGGCATTTCCCAGGAAATCCATGCTTTCCCAGGGGATACCCAGAACAAAGACTGTCAGCAAACCTTCCGATACTGCGGCGGCATTGAACAACAGCAGCTTCAAAATCATGCGGAGGATTTTGTTTTTCACCCTGCCGAACATCGCCGTCAGCACAGGGTAATAGCCAAAAAACAGGAGATAGCACAGCGCCGCTTCCCGATCCGGCGCAAGGAGAAAGGAAAGAACCGCGCACACGGCGTACACGGAAAACCCCCAGCGCACGCCCAGTTCCCCCACCACGGGGATGAGAAAGCATCCGGCCAAAGCGGGCAGTGCCAAGGTGGCCACGGGAATCAGCCCCGTCAAAAACATGACCGTCACAGAAAGGGCCGCAATCATCCCGCAAAAGGGTATCTTCATGGACTGCTTCATGCTCATGCGCTCACTTCTCTTTTTGCTTTTTCTTATCTCTCACCAGCGGCAAACCGCACAGTTCCCGGCACAAAAGAAGATACTGTCTGAAACAATGCAGCTTACCTTTGCGCTGTGAAAAAAATCAGCAGCAGGGGATCAGGTCGCCGCCCATGCACTCGCAGCAGCAGTCAGCGCACATCAGCGTGGAGCAGAGGTCGCAGGTATTGCAGCCCCCGGTCATGGTGCTGTTGGGATTGTACCCGCCGTACATGCCGCTGCCCCTGCTCATGGCCTGATTCAAAGCCGCGCTGTATTCCCCGTTGCCGGGGTCCATTTGGCAAGCACGGGAGAAATGGTCCTTCGCCTCCTCCAGCCAGCCCCGGCGGTACAGTACAGAACCCTTGAGGAAGTACCATTCGGCGTTTCTGCGCTCCGGCGGCACGCCGTTCAGAATTTGCTCCGCGTCGGCAATGCGCCCGGACATGATGAGACTGCGCACATCGTTGAAACCGGAACCGGAATTTCCCCCCACCGGGTTGTATCCCCCGGCATAGCCCCGATTCCCCGCCTTTCTCTGGGCGGTGATGGTATCGTAGGCTTCGTTGATCTCCTTCATCTTCTCGTCGGCCAACTCTTTGAGGGGACTTTCCGCGTACTGGTCGGGATGGTATTTTTTCGCCAGATTGCGGTACGCCTCTTTGATCTGCTCGTCGGTAGCGGAAGGCGATACGCCCAGCACCTTATAGGGATCCGTCATACCCATCACTCCTTTTCTTTTTGCTTATCTCATTCGGACTTATATACAAACAAAAGGTCTTAGATAGTTTCTCTCAGCAAGATTCTCAAAAAATCATTTGCCCGCCCTGCCCGGATGGAACCGGGATTTCTGCCTGACGTGCAAAAACAAAATTTCCCGCTGGATTTCCGGCAGCCCCTTTTCCGCCACGTTTTCGATGATGGGGCCGAAATGTTCCATGTCGATGAGATTCAGGGGCGGCAACAGCATGGAAAGGGTAAAATTCAAGGCATTGTTGCAGAATTCTTCGGCATGTTTCTGCTCTTCGCCGGTCAGCTCCCGCCGGTCGGAAAGCCCCAACCGCAACAGGAAGGGATTGAATTTTCCCGCTTTCGCGTCCTCCGTCAAGTCGTCGGATGCGTCCATCAAATAGACCCAGCGCCCCAAAAAGTAGCCGAATTGCGTGAGCGCCGCTTTTTGTCCCGCATTTTCTCCGGCAAGTTCTCCAAAAAGTGCGGAAAGCAATTTTGCAGTGGGCTCGGCGCATTCGTCTATTCCGGTTTTCCTCTGCTCGGCCTCTGCCTGTTCCCGGGTGGCGGTCTCCGCCAGCTCTGCCAAAAAGGGATACTTTTTCGCGGCCCTTTTTGCCTTGCGGGACACCAGCGGCAGCAACAGCCGGCAGCCCAAAGACTTGAAAAAACTCTCGTCCTCTTTGTCGTCCAGCAGCTTGTGATAGGTCAGCAGCACGGAAAGCGCCGCCGCCTTTTCATAGGCGCCGCCCTCCGCTTCCAGATACCGGCATTTTTTCAGGGGATTCGCCCCGCAGCACCGGCGGCATTCGGTCATTCCCGCCTTGGACACGGACAGCGCCAGCATGGCGTAAAAAGTGCAATCATAGCTCAGCGAAAATCTGGCGAGCCAGCCGTATTCTTTTCCCAGAATCCGGCAAAGCTGGCAGTAGATCGCCTTATACTGGTCATATTCTTTTACCAGCAGCTCCGATTGATACGGACGAACATAGCCGAACATTTTCTCACCTTGTGACGACTTAATGACTATAAATTAATTGTACCATAAAAGGGATTTTTTGGAAACAGAAAAATCCATTTATTTTTGGCCGCAGGGAAAAATTCCCGGGACAACGCTATTATTGTACTCCATTTGAGCAGCGAGTTCTTGAACACATTGTAAATAAATCCCGTCGAAATCGTAAGAAACCCGGTATCAGGCATCTGATACCGGGTTCTCTATTTTGAAACGGTGTTTTTTCTGAAAAGTTTACAGGATCCGGTTACAGTTCGCTTCCGCTCCAATGTTTCAGTTTAGGCAACTGCTCCTCAAAAAATGTTCTTGCCTGCTCGGGCGGCCAATTTTCGTTGGACATATGCTCTACCAAAAAATCGATCAATTCACCAATATCCCGATAAACAAATTCCCCGTCCGTATAACACCATTTACAGTACTCTTCATTGAATGACCCGTCCGGTTCTTTGCTGATCGAAGTATCGTCCAGCGGCATACCGCAGCATTGACAAATCAATTTGCGGGGAGACCCCAAAAGAGTGTTGATGGAAACGTCAAACAGCTTTGAAAGCAGCTTTAATGTTTCCACATTTGGGGTGGTTTCGCCGGATTCCCATCTGGACACAGCTTGTCGTGTCACAAACACCTTTTCCGCAAGCTCGTCCTGCGTGAATTGGTTCTTTTTCCGCAGCTCTAATAAAACATCTTTTGTTTCCACAGTGTTCACCTCAAGACACGAGAATTTTTCTGCCATCATTCTCCCATACCGTGGCGCCGAAAGCAAGCAACTGTCTGTTGCCTGTTCCGGGTCTCAATGCTGCAAGGAGACACTCCAAAAGAAGCGTCTCCCGTAATTTGTCAAAAAAGAATTCCCCTATAGTTTCTGCTTTCGCACATTCTGATTTCTACCCCTTTTCCGGTATTGCCGCGTGCGATTTTCTTTTTATTTGGCAGGGGGCTCCGCCCCTGCCAACCCCCCGTAAAGTCGCAGACTACCGCTTTCATGAGGACGATAGGGAGCAAAGCCCCCGAAAGAACATTTCGCACGCAGCAACACTAACGAAAGGGCAGCGGCCAAAGCGTGCGAAAGCAGAATGTCGGGAAAACGCACTGTTGCTGAGATTTACTTCCCTTTTTCCAGCATGGGCTTCAAATACTGCCCGGTGTAGGAGCCGGGGATCTTCGCCACCTGCTCCGGGGTGCCCTGGGCGATGACCTCGCCGCCCCGGTTGCCGCCCTCGGGGCCCAGGTCAATGATA
>JAFLRP010000024.1 GCA_022511515.1 Acutalibacter sp. | reverse complement strand
GAATACAACTAAATTTATGGACTGCCTATCTGCTGATCCTGATTGTGTGAAAGCCTATTTCGATCACCCTGCCTTAGATCGCTATAAATTGAAATGATTCAAATTATTTATTTGCCGGAGTAATAACCGCCCCAGCAAACACATCCGGGTGTTTGACTGTATCAGCCATCTTGGACACGGCATCTGCATCGGTAGCGAGATATCCGGCGGCATTGAGGACGTAGGCATTTGGGATTGTGACCTCGCCAAATCTTCCAGCGGTATCGAGATCAAAGCCACGAAAAAGCGGGGCGGCTATGTGCGGGATATCTGGGTGCGGGACTGCTCCTCTCCCCGGGTCATGGTCCATTCGGTGGGATATAACGACGACGGTGTGCCAGCACCTCAGCCCCCGGTGTTTGAAAAGTTCCGATTTGATCGTCTGCGCCTGACGGGCCGGGCCCTGGATCAGGATTGGTTTGAGGTGTCCCCTGTCGAGCTGGCAGGTTTCGATGTACCGGGGCACGAGCTGCGTGGAGTTGTATTGAAAGACTGTGTCATCACCGGCGGCCTTCCAACGGTGCATATGGAGTATTGTGAAGATGTTACACTGGAAGAGATGAGCTTCGGAATAGATTCAAAGATATGAGACTGAAAAATAAATTCACAGTTCTTTTACATTTCTTGCCCCTTTTTTCAGCGTAATTTCAGCCTCAGATGATATCCTTGATAAAAAGAGAAGTGGATAAATCAAGTGCCGCCGGGGAAAGTGGGAAAGCTGTTTCCCTCCAGCCAAAAGGCGGAAATTGAAAAATTGCAAACAGAAATGGGGATATTTCAATGAAAAAGATTTTAGCAATTGCAGTCACATTTTGCCTCTTACTTGGCATGATACCGGCAGCTTTCGCCGCGAATGACAGCAGCGCGCATACCATCGTGTTGTCCTCGGCTGAAACCTCCAACGGGTACAGCCATTCAGCAACCCTTGACGGGGTCAGCGTAGAGGAATTTGACTATGTGTGGCACGCCGATCCCAGCCAGGCCCATGAGGAGGTAAAGAACGCCCCCGCCGAGTATTTTACCGGTGATAAGCCTGATACCGATGCGGCGGCGTATATTGCCCATGACATTTATTATTACCCTGAATTGCCGGTGGACGGATTCAAGAAGGTCAACTATGACGGTGAGCAGGAGTGGGTTTATTATTACACGGCGGAAGAGTATTCCCAATATATTTTCGCCAATCTTCCGGTTACCGGAAGCAGTGTCCCCGAAAGCATGATGCATTCGGAGAAAGAGGCTTACGAGAATGCCGCCCTCCACATTACTCAGGCTGGTACCTACATCCTTGAGGGTGAATGGCACGGACAGATCTGGATTGACTTGGGCGATACCGACGACACCTTTGCCGACGAAAGCGCCAAGGTCACCGTCATTTTGAACGGTATAGACGTTACCTGTACGGTCGCTCCGGCGCTGGTATTCTACAGCGTCTATGAGTGCGACAATACCTGGGAGGAGCGCAGCAGTTACTCCTATGAGGTTGACACCTCCAACGCCGGAGCCAATGTCATCATTGCCGACGGCACGGTCAATAATTTCTCCGGTGGAAATATTTACCGTATGCTCAAGGCAACATATAAGGACGGTCAGGAAGGGAAAAGCGTTCCCGTGCAGAAGAAAATGCGCAAGCTGGACGGCGCTTTCTATTCCTATGTCTCCATGAATGTCGACGGTGAGGAAAGAGACACCGGTATTCTCAATATCAATGCCGGTTTTGAGGGACTGGATACCGAGCTCCATCTGACCATCAATGGCGGCAATATCAATATTTTCTCCCAAGATGACGGCATGAATGTCAACGAGGACGGCGTCTCGGTCATCACCATCAATGGCGGCAATACGCATATCTTGGCCGGTCTGGGCAGGGAAGGCGACGGGATCGACTCCAACGGTTATCTTGTTGTCAACGGCGGCACTGTGATCACGCTGGCCAATCCCAACTCCGATTCGGGGATGGATTCTGACAGCGGCACATATGTAAAAGGCGGCACGGTGGTCGCTCTGGGTTCCACCATGGACTGGGCCAGATCCGACGGCTCCGAGACTTCCGGTCAAGCTGTCATGAACCTCCAGTTTGCTTCTTCTCAAAACGCTGATGAAGCGGTCATCGTCACGGATACAGCCGGCAAGATCATCCTCACCTACGACCCTGACAAAGACGAAGTTGCCGGTTCCAATGCCCGTTGGTACCGCGGCGCGATCATCTCAGCCCCCGGCCTTCAGACCGGCGAAAGCTATTATGTCTATGTTGGCGGGGATGTGGACGGCAGCGAAACGGAGGGCCTCTATGATGTCTCTACCGTCACAGGCTTCTCCTCTGACGCCAAGCAGCAGTGTTACAGTGGTACCGGCGATCTTGGCGGATTCGGCGGCAGGGGGCCCAGAGGAGAAAACGGGATGGGCGGTTTCAGGCCCGATATAGATCGCGGCGATATACCATTCCCCGGTGATCGGGACGGAGGCTTTGACCGCCCTCAAAATGACGGTCAGATGCGGCCTGACAGATGGGGTGGCGAGGGCTTTGTGCCTGACGGCGGCATGATCCCTCCTGATATGCCAGAGGGTGAAATGCCCCAAGGCGGTTTCAATGGCAGGGACCAGGGCGGCAGCACCGCTTCTGGCAGCGGAAATGTCACCTTCACCATGACTGCCAGGGTCAACAGCTTCTCGGGTGTCTCAGATTACACCGGTGATGCTTCCAATGACAGCCCGTCCGGCAAATTTACCGATGTCGCTCCAAACAGTTCGTATCGAGAGAGCATCGATTATGTCGTACAGAACGGCCTCATGTCGGGAACCTCCACGTCCGCGTCCACATTTGAGCCTGACACCGTTACGACACGGGGGATGTTTGTGACCATTCTGTACCGGCTGGATGGTATGCCTGCTGCTGGAGAAAGCAGCTTCAGCGATGTGGAATCCGGTCTTTGGTATTCCGACGCTGTGGCATGGGCCGCTGCCAACAATATTGTCGGAGGGTATGACAACGGGACGTATGGTCCCAATGACGCACTCACCCGTGAGCAGATGGCGGCGATCCTATACCGCTACGCAAATTATAAGGGATATGATGTCAGCGCCCAGGCTGACCTCTCCAGCTATACTGACGCTGGCAGCATCAGCGAATACGCTTTGAGCGCCATACGCTGGGCCAACACGAAAGGTCTGATCACCGGGACTACCACTACCTCGCTGACCCCTGCCGGCGGCGCCATCCGTGCGCAGGTTGCAACTATTATCATGCGCTTCTGCGAGGAGTTTGGCAAATAACCTTTATTTTACACGCACATGATGTTGGTTCAGTTGTACGGATTTTTGCATTAGACGGATTGTTTCCCATTATGGATAGAGAAAAACAAACCTCACACTTTTGTGGGGTTTGTTTTTCTGCTGCATAGTTCAGACGATTTCCTGCTCTCAAGAATCAAACTCCGGCCATCGCATAGCTTTTTGATGGTGACACTCCCAGGATTCTGGCTTTCGCCATTCAAAATGCTTTTGATCGTTTCTTATGGCACGGCTCCTCTTTTATATGGAAAAAATTTATGCTATCATAAACAGCACCGGAAAAGGGGAGGGGTATCCCATGCCAAAAAAGAAACAAGGTCACCGAAGCCGTCCACAGGGACATTATTGCAAAGTCTGTGGTAAGTATAAAGCCAACGAAAAATTCTCCGGCAGAGGCCACGCCGCGCATATCTGCAAAGCCTGCTCCCAGCTTTCCGCCGCAGAGCAGGCTGAGGCCATAACCATCAACCGGCTTATGAATCTCCCTATGGGCCGGTTAATCCCATCTTGCGAAGCAGCTGTTTTACATCGCCTTTACTTGTCGAAAACACTGGATTTGCAGAGCATATAGCATGTGCATGGTCTATATTGAGGGATGTGTCCGGCGCCGTTTTATGCCCATGGATTCTCTGTGGGATAGGGCAGGCTCTTAGGCTGATTCCAGGCGATATCCTGTATGCCCAGGAACTTAAAGACCTCAAACAGAGACTTGCCGTAATGGCCGAAAGCCACCGCACCATGGTGTGGATACTGCTTATGGATCAGCACATGGCGGTAGAAGCGTCCCATCTCCGGTATGGCAAATACACCGATGCCACCGAAGGAGCGGGTGGCCACAGGCAGTACCTCGCCCTGGGCGATGTAGGAGCGAAGATTGCCCTGGCTGTCGCACTGCAGGCGATAGAAGGTGATGTCGCCGGCAGCGATGTCCCCTTCCAGAGTGCCCCGGGTGAAATCCGGCTCAGCGTCTTTGGGCTCCAGCAGCCGGTGCTGGATGAGCTGGTATTTCACCGCCCGGTCAGAACACAGCTTGCAGGACGGGGTATTGCCGCAGTGGAACCCCATGAAGGTATCGGTCAGCTGATAGTTGAATTTGCCCCTGATGTCCTCGTCATACACAGTTTTGGGAACGGAGTTGTTGATATCCAGCAGGGTGACGGCGTCATTGGACACGCATACGCCGATGTACTCGCTCAGCACGCCATAGATATCCACCTCGCAGGCCACGGGAATACCCCGGCCCGCCAGGCGGGAGTTGACATAGCAGGGCTCAAAGCCGAAGGCCTCCGGGAAGGCGGGCCAGCACTTATCCGCGAAGGCCACATATTTCCGGCTGCCCTTGTGGGCCTCCGCCCAGTCCAGCAGCGTCAGTTCAAAC
>JAFLRP010000023.1 GCA_022511515.1 Acutalibacter sp. | reverse complement strand
TGCAAACGCAGGCCATACGGTGCAAATATCCACTTTTATATCCGCCGAAAATTTTCTGTTCCTCTATGCCGAAAAGAAAGATTATGATATTTTGCTTCTTGATATTGAAATGGGGACAATGGACGGCGTGATGCTTGCCAAGTGTATCCGTAAAGAAAATGAACTGGTGCAGATCGTGTTCATTACCGGCTTCCCAGACTTTATGGCAGAGGGCTACGAGGTATCCGCGCTGCACTATCTGATGAAGCCTGTGGCAAGGGAAAAGCTGTTTGCCGTACTGGACAAGGCCGCCCAAAATCTCAATAAGAACGAAAAACAGCTGTGTATTTCCTTTGATCGTCAGACAGAGTTTATCCCTTTTAGTAAGATCACCTATATAGAAGCACAGAAGCAGTATGTGGCTGTACATACAGACGCCCGGGAATACCGCATGAAGGCATCACTGGCGGACACGGAAAAGGAATTGGACGAATACTTCTTCAAGTGCCAGCGCTCCTTTATCGTAAATCTGCGCCATGTTCTGCGGATCGGCAGTGACAGCGTTGTGCTGAAAAACGGCGCGGAAGTCCCCATCAGCCGGGGTATGGCCCAGAAGATCAGCAAAGAGATTATTCGCCTGTTTTGAGGTGACAATATGCTGTTTCAAAAATGGATTGATAAACGGATCGAAGCTTACCAAAGCGACTTGATCCGAAAATACTGCGATGAAGTGGAAGGTATGTACACCAAAATGCGCGGCTGGCGGCATGACTACCACAACCACATCCAGGCGCTGCAGGCCAGTATGGCTCTGGGTAAGTATGATGAAGTCAACGAGTATCTTCGTCAGCTTAACAATGATCTGACTCAAGTGGATACTTCCATTAAGACCGGACGGGTCATGGTAGATGCGATCCTGAATGGCAAGATCAATATTGCCGCCCAAAACGGCATCCCGGTCAACGCAAAAGCGGTTCTCCCCGCCGGTGTCACGGTCTCGGATCTTGACCTGTGCGTGATCATCGGCAATCTGCTGGACAACGCAGTGGAAGAAAATAAGAAGTTATCGACCGATGACCGGTTCATCCGTATCTACATCGGCAGGAAGAACACGCAGTTCTATCTTGCCATTACCAACGCCGCCGGGAAAAAGCAGTCCCGGCGGGGCGGCTTGTTCTCGTCCTCCAAAGGGTTAGACCACGGCTTTGGCCTTGGCCGTGTGCGCAGTCTGGTTCAAAAATACGGCGGCGTCTTCTCCGCCGACAGCGAGGACGGCGGCTTTACCGCCGAAATCTTGATTCCTCTGGCCGAAGAATAATCGTTGGAACTGGGGCGGGGAACCGCCCCGGTTGCGTTTCGTTCACCGAAAACCGCGTTTCGTTCGCCGGAAGCCCCGAAGAGATTCACGGTATGCTATACTGCGGCCAGATCAAATCAAGGAGGTCTGAACGATGGAAAAACCGAAAAAAGAGCCAAAGCGCAAGCCGAAGTACGGCCTGTTCTCCTGTGTTGGCTATATCTACCGGTACCTATGGGAAAACGAGCGCCGGTTAGCGCTGCATGGGCCGTTTACCGTTGTGACCTTGGTCATCGCGGCGGCTCTGGCCCTCTACACGCCCTCGCTGATCTTAGAGGCGCTGGGGAGCGCGTCGGAGTTCAGCTATGTGGCGATGGTAATCGTGGGATTGCTGCTGGCGGGCTTTCTGGCGGAGCTTGCCAATGAGCTGGTGACCATCCGCAATGACACGGCGGAGATGTATATCTGCTTTCATCTGATGTATCTCTTTCAGTCCAGAAAGCGCTCCCGGGATTGGTACCACCAGTATTCGGAAAGTGTTCAGAAGCTGGACGAGCGGGCAAATATAGCTGTGCAGGACAATCATGCCGCCGGCGTACACCTGCCCATGAACTTCGCCTTGATCGTCGCTACGATCACCAACTTCCTGCTTTTCGGCGGCGTGGTGTCCATGCTCCATCCGCTGATCGTCGTGCTGCTGGCGGCGGGCTGCGCCATTACCTATGCCATGACCGTATGGGAGCGGAAGGCCAATTATCAGCAGCAGGATGAGCGCAACGCCGCGGATAAGAGAAGACGCTACATTCACGGCATGGCCGAGACTTTCAAGTACGGCAAGGATATCCGACTCTACCGTATGCAGGGGTATCTGCACACCGTAAGCAGTAAGCTCATTGACGACAGCCAGCGGTTTGTGGATATTTGGGAAAGGAGAAGCTTCCTGACGGCAGCGGTCAGTTTCCTGGTGGTGCTGCTCCGGGATGGCCTTGCCTATGGCTTCCTGATAACCAAGGCAGTGGCTGGTGAGGTGGATGCGGCGCAGTTCGTGCTGTACTTTTCCGCAATCACGGCGCTGTCCGGATATATGAATGATATTCTGACGAACTGGAGCCTTGTGGCGGAGGGTGCTTTGCAGATATCCGATTTCCGTGAAGATCTGGAAATTCAGGATAAGCTGAACCACGGCAAGGGGATTCCCGTGTCAAAGGGCCCGTTTGCCATCGAGTTTAAGAACGTCTGCTACAAATATCCCATGGGTGAAAAGCAGATTCTGGATCATGTGTCTTTCAAGATCAATGCCGGTGAGAAAATCGCGCTGGTGGGCTTGAACGGCGCCGGGAAAACCACGCTGACCATGCTAATGTGCGGCCTGCTCCTACCCGACGAGGGCGAGGTGCTGATCGACGGCCATTCCGTCTTTGAATACAACCGGGATGAGCTGTACGGTCTGTTTGGTCTGGTTCCGCAAAATTTCAATTTGCTGCCCATGTCCATAGGACGCAACATTGCCTGCACCATGACCGAGGAGGAGATCGACCGCAAGAAGTTGTGGAAGTGCTTGGAAACAGCCGGTCTTGCGGAGAAGATTAGCGGTCTTCCCATGAAAGAGAACACGCCGCTTCAAAGAGATGTGTTCCCCGACGCCGTGGATCTTTCCGGCGGGGAAAAGCAAAAACTGCTGCTGGCAAGACTCCTTTACAAAGATCCTCCCTGTATTATTCTGGATGAGCCCACCGCGGCCCTTGATCCCATTGCGGAAAGCAGAATGTATGAAAAATACAATGAGATCACCGCAAGTTCCACCTCCGTATTTATCTCTCACCGTTTGGCGTCCACTCGTTTCTGCGACAGGATATTCCTGCTGGATGGAGCGAATTTTGCAGAGGAAGGTACCCATGACGATTTGATGGCAGCCGGGAAAAAGTACCGGGAACTGTTTGATATCCAGAGCAAGTATTACAAGGAAGGAGGAAGCGAGGATGAAGAATAAAAAGCGTACATTGATCGAAGATGCCAAGCTGATTTTGAAAGGCATCGGTATCTGGCAGAAGATTGTGCCTACCTATGTGCCGTATCTGATTTTCGACAGTATTTTTAACTGTTTAAAGCCCTATTTCCCCTTGTATATGTCCGCCCAGATCGTCAACGAGCTGGCCGGTTCCTGTGAAACCCCAAAACTGCTGCTCCTCGCCGCGATTGCGGTCATCGGTTCTTTTGCTCTTTCTCTTTTGAGTCGCTTCACTACTGGCAAGTTGGGTGCGATCCGCAGCTTGTCTTATACAAGGCATGAAGCCTATATGTTCGACGCGGCGAACCATTTCCAGTATGAACATTTGGAGGATCCGGAGGTGGCCCTGACCCGAAACAAGATCACATCCGTTATGAACGCCACGTCATCGGGCCTTCAGATGATTTTGTACCTGGCGGATGATATTCTCAGAAAAATGCTGAACGTGATTGTCTCGGTGGCGCTGACGATTTCCCTGTTCCGCACAGCCGCCGGCTCATATACCGGATTCTTCGCCTTTATAAACTCCCCTTGGACGGGACTGCTGCTTATCGCCGTGATCGTGGCCAATTCCATGCTGTGCGTCAAGCTGTCCACCCGTTCCATCGCCAAAATCAACAAAGCGCTATCCGAGCTTGCGCCGCAGAATAATTTGGTGTTTGCCCATCTGCGGGCAAAAGGCCCGGATATGCACATTTTCAAGCTGAATGACATCTCTATGGTTGATTACAAAAAGTATTTGCTCCGCCCCAAGTGGGTAGCGGATTACGAAAAAGCACTGACCTCACAAGCAATCGGCAATAGGATGCTGAATATGGTTGTGAAAATCATAGTGTTTGTATTCACTGCCGCAAAGGCGTGGATCGGCGTCATTGGGATTGGCAATTTCATTCTTTACCAGGGTACGGTTCAGAAATTCGTGGACTCCCTGTCCGATCTGGGTTCCGACATTGGAACATTACGGGACAACAATCAGTATCTGGAAGAGACCTTTGCGTATCTGGAAATGCCAAATGATATGTATAAGGGTACGCTGGCTGTGGAAAAGCGGGATGATATCGATTATGAGATCGAATTCCGGAATGTATCCTTCCGGTATCCCCGCAGTGACGAGTGGGTCCTGCGCCATGTGAATATGAAGTTCAAGATCGGCGATAAGCTGGCGATCGTCGGGGAGAACGGCAGCGGCAAGACCACCTTTATCAAGCTACTGTGCCGCCTTTATGATCCCACAGAAGGTAAGATCCTTTTGAACGGCATCGACATCACCCGCTACCGTTACGATGAATATATGGCGCTGTTCTCCGTTGCGTTCCAGGACTATTCCCTGTTCGCGTTCTCCGTTGCCCAGAATGTGGCCGCGTCTGAAAGCATCGACGAAGAACGCGTCCTAAGCTGCCTAAACCGTGTGGGCTTGGGTGACAAGGTTTCCGGACTTCCCAAAGGGATCCATACCAACATCGGCAGAGATTTTGAAAACGACGGCGTGGACTTCTCCGGCGGTGAGCAACAGAAGATTGCTCTGGCGAGAGCGCTCTACAAAGATGCGCCTTTTATGATCCTGGACGAACCTACTGC
>JAFLRP010000022.1 GCA_022511515.1 Acutalibacter sp. | reverse complement strand
AACGACGGAGGAATTGAACTGGATATACAACCCCTTGTCATAGAGGATGGGCTGAACGAAAAGCGGCATGGCCTTCATCACGCTGAAGCAGAAGAAATTCCTGTGGTTCTGCTCAATGCTTGCCAGTTTCTGCGCTGAAGTGGCAAACCGGCCCTTGGCGATATACGCCGTCACGCCGGGGCAGTCGTCATAAATGCTTAAATCGGGAATCCCCTGATAGTTTGCGTATGGGGGGTCGCACACGGTGACCTCATAGCCGTTTTCAGAGAATACCGCCGGCATTACCTTAAGCGACTCATTGTGCTTGGAGATCAGCGGCACTTCCTCGCGTCTATTCATCTCAACCGGCGTATATTCGTATCCGCCGAACAGGGGGGGTGCGCCAAAGATGGTAGACCCTCCAAACGATATAGTGTTTTCGTAATAGGTGAAGCCGTCGAATTTTTCCTTCAGTTCCGGCTTTTCGTTAAATAAATAGGGAATATATTCCCCCATGGCACGATCCAGCATGAGGACAATGACATTTTTTCCCGTCGTGCTGAGCCGGAAATGAGGGGTGTCGCTCTCTGAGAGCTGCTGCGCGGGGATCGCGTCGACGGACGCCTTGATCGTAAATAGATTCCACGCGGACATGGCGCCCAAAGCGACAATGGATATGATCAGTATATTTGCGGCGGTACGCTTCCATTTACGGGCGATGAAATACAGGACGGCCGCCGCAACGGTCAGGATCAAAAGATTCATCAACTTTTGGCGCATAGAAAAGGACATCCCGTCATCATATTGCAGGGAGGAAGAAATAACCCCTAAATCCGTCCCAAAAAACAGGTAGTTGACAAGAGCCGCACCACATAAGATCCAAATGAGCCGGCCGAAAAGACCTTTGCCCGCGGGACTTGCCAACCAGTAAAACATTCTCGTCCAGATGAGAAAGGTTCCGGCCGCCATGCAGAAAGTGCTTGCAATATACCACAACGGATGGTGGAAGCAGGTGATATCCACAAACTCCTGAGGGGAATCGGCGATCAGCGCGGACGGGATCAACAGGCCGATTAGAACGGTCAAAAACACAGTGCTCAGCAGGAACAGCTTTGGATTTGGCTGCGATCCGGCTTTCCGGAGAGGAAGCGCCTTTTTCAGGGTCGGAAAAAGTAAAGGCAGCAAAAGAACAAGCCCGACGCCAAGCAGAAACAGCCTTCTTTTGAGAGAGCCGGAATGGTAGAAAACCACACCGAACCCCAAAAGGGCCGCGCCGGTACCGGCGCAGAGGACGCGGAGTGTCTTTCGCGGATTTTTCAGCTTATAGAAAATGTTCTTTACGAGAGAAAAGATATTGTTCAGCGTCCAGTAAAAAACAAGGCAGGCGGGTGAGGCATACAGAAAAATAAGGAATAACAGTGCCATACCGTAAAGCTGAATCTTCGTCTTCAGGGGAAATCCCTTCAAATACAGCGCGCTGGATACCACATTGATCAACGTCATGAGGATTGGGAGAAGATTAACGGACACGCCGCCGATCACGAGCAATCCATCAGGCGCGCTCAGATCCGCGATGGGGCCGAGAGAGAGTCCCTGAAAAATCTCCAGGTGGGAAAGAAACTGGTATGCGGCAATAAAAAAGGGTATCTCCAGCAGCAGAGAAACGGATCCGCTTAGGGCGTCGGTCGGCTTATAATGATTCTGCCGGTAGTAAGTCTGCAGGATCATCATCTGCTCATCGCCGGAAAAGGTCTTTTTAATATGTGCGGCGCCGTCATGCAGCTTTGCTTCGGTGTCCCGGGCGTTCTCCTGCATGGCGTCGGCACGGCGATACAGGGGGAGAACCAAAATGTTCATGATGAAACTCAAAAAGATGATCGCAAGCTCCGGGCGGCGTGTGAAGCGGTATCCAATATCAAATATAATTTCAAAAATCAGCTTCAGGGGCCCAAGCAGCAGGGTTTCCAAGATGGAGAGAAAAGTCATTTCTATCGCCGCGCGATACGCGTTGATCACAAAACGTTCGGAAATAAGAAGCCGTACCAATAGACAAAGTATTCAGATTTACGCGTCAAAAATGTTGCTGACAAGGCAAAAAATCGCAGGAATACTTTGTGTATTTCAAGATTTTTTAACGCAGTCTGCGGCATTTTGGGCCGCAAAGATGGGTGCTGGGGCTATTGGTACGGCTTCTAACAGCGTTTTATGCCCGGTACCGCTCCTTTCATTCCGTTTTTTCGTCTGACGGAGCCGTTTCCGCAGATGTCAATTTTTCATACTGATTCAGCAAGTAATCAACGACCCGTTTCGCGCCTTCTCCGACATGCGCCCAGGTTTCCTCTTTTATTGAGCGGCGTCCCTCGGCATATTGCGGATCGGTCAAGCAGGTGTCGATCAGCTCTTGCAGATGCTCCATATTTTCGTTCGTCAGTTGGCGGCCAAGCCGGGGAAGGGCGGATCTGGTCCAGAGTGGTGTTTTGAGCCACCACGCGTCATAAGGGCTTACGTCAAATTGAGGATCTGTGTAGATGACCGGCTTATTATATACCAGAGAGAAATCGAAGATTACGCCGGAGAAATCCGATATCAGAATATCCGAGCGGCGGAGCACTTCAAAGTTGTCGATATCCCGGTTCCACTCAAGCCGTTCAGACGCGGGGTAATCCTTCATCAGTTTTTCAAGCATCTCTTTTTCAGACGTAAAGGACTGCGGGTGAGGACGAACAATGATATGGCAGTTTGTCTTCAGCAATACGTCCAGGATCTTGCCGCCGTAGACGCTGAAAATTGCGCTTGGCCCCCAGGAAGGCGCCAGCAGTACGGTGCGGGGATGTTCCGGCGCGGGGCCCAGCCGCTCCAGCTTTTTCGACATTTCATCCATATACGGGATCCCGACCTGTACCAAGTCCTTTTCCGGCAGCCCGCGCAGTTCCTCCAAAGCCCGAATATCACGAGCTTGATACTCCCCGGAAAGCAGGAGCGCGTCATAGTAGTCAATGCCAAACATTCGGTACATCGTGATCTCGCTGGCGGCATGAGGAATATGCACATAATACCGCACATCTTTGGAGCGTTTCCATTGGTACACGTCAAGGCCGGGCGTGGTAGAGAGCACAATGACCGCGCTCAAAAAATTGAGTCTGGCAAAGGCTCTGTTGCCCTTGCCGATGAACTCGGCTTTTATGTGTGGGTATGCGCTTTCCAGCGCGGGGTCGTCCTCTGACGCGGTCATGTAAACGACATCCCTGTTCCGCCGGTTCATTTCGCAGCAAATGGGCTCAAAAACAGGCCAATACCGCTTATCGTCGGAAAAAATTACAAAAGGGATCTTTTCGCCGCTTTCCCTGATCTTTCCGCCGCTTATCTTGAAACGGAGCTTGATCCATAGCATCCTGAGGGAATAGAAGCCCGCGCCAATGATCCCAATCAGAATGGTAAAAAGCATACTCCCCGTGCCGGGGTCAATGTACAATGTCATAATGCGGCCGATTTTCCTTTCAAGGCAAATTTACTGCAGCGCCTTTTCCGTGCGTGTGGTATTGTGAGTTTGCTCTGTAAGCCATTCCAGGGAGACGCCGAAAACTTTAGCAAATGTCAAAAGCTCATAATCAGTGACAAACCTGTCGCCGGTTTCAATCTTGCTGATCGCCTCACGTTCAATCGTAACGCCGTTAACCTGCATCCGGGCGGCTAAGTCAGCTTGGGATAACCGCATAGCCAACCTTGCTTGATGGATACGATTACCAGAGACATTTTTGGCTCCGTTAAAGCTATAAATCTTCAAGGCAGCTTCCTCCAATGCGTTATGACAATACCACC
Organism: Acutalibacter sp.; assembly: GCA_022511515.1. Classification (GTDB taxonomy): domain Bacteria; phylum Bacillota; class Clostridia; order Oscillospirales; family Acutalibacteraceae; genus Acutalibacter. The sequence continues at coordinate 1,100 of JAFLRP010000022.1, read as the reverse complement.
ATTTTGTATCAATCTTGTAATAAAGATTCACAAATTGTGAGGAATTGTTACACAGCATTAAAAAAGATAAACGAAAGCCCCACCCATAATTGGGTGGGGCTTTCGTTTATACCTGCCGGTGAATTTCCCGCGCTTTGCCGAAGCTGTGTCCAATGAGCTCATACTATTCTCCCGTTAAAATAAGAAGCCGTACCAATAGCCCCAGCACCCAGCTTTGCGGCCCAAAATGCCGCAGACTGCGTTAAATAATCTTGAAATACACAAAGTATTCCTGCGATTTTTTGGCCTTGTCAGCAACATTTTTGGCGCGTAAATCTGAATACTTTGTCTATTGGTGCGGCTTCTAAGACATTTTAACGGGAGCCGCTGTGCCCAGCACAGCGGCACGTCTCATACGAAATCCAACACGCCTGCGGCGCTATAAAAAGCGGACTTTGTCTGCTTTTTAATGGATTTCAGTATTAAAGCCGTTATAGCGCCGGTAGGCGCGTAGAGGCTTGCATGAGCGGGAGGTCAGCGCATCGCGCTGACCTCCCGCTCATAACACGGAATAACTGATGAAAGTATGTTTGGGATCAACCCCGGATTTTACGGCAACAAACTATCAAAGCGCCCTGCGGAGTGCGCTTGAAAAACCTTCGGAAAAATGGTATGCTTCCGCTGCCGCGAGCAAGCGGCGCGGATTCGGAATCCGCCGCCGCGGCGAAAGGCTTCGATTGAGAAAGGAACGCGCATATGCTGGAAGAAATCATCTCCATCGTCCGCGAGGCGGGCGAACTGATCCTCAATGCCCGGGACGTCCCCGCCCGAACCCACGAGAAAACATCCGCCGCCGATCTGGTGACGGAGTACGACGTAGCCGTCGAGGACTTTTTGCGCCAAAGACTGCTGACGCTGCTGCCGGAGGCGGTGTTTTTCGGGGAAGAGGAGGCGGGCCCCGCGCATCCCGAGAGGGGCTGGGCTTTTATCGTGGATCCCATCGACGGCACCACCAATTTCACGCGGGGATTCCAGCAGAGCGCCATCTCCGTTGGTCTGGCGAAGGACGGCGTGGTGGAATACGGCGTGGTGTACGACCCCTACAAGAACGAGATGTTCTC
>JAFLRP010000021.1 GCA_022511515.1 Acutalibacter sp. | reverse complement strand
CGACGCGATGCAGTGCCTGGTGAATCCCCGGACCAACAAAGAGTATCTGTGCGATGACTCTCTGCTGCCGGAAGGGGAGCGGAAAAACATCATCGTTGTTGGTGGAGGTATCTCCGGCTGCGAGGCGGCCATCGGCGCGGCGTCCAAGGGCCATAAGGTGACCGTGTATGAGAAGAGCGGCCGGATCGGCGGTCAGTGGCTACTGGCAGCGGTTCCGCCCTCCAAGCAGGACTTCACCACCCTGGTGGCCTGGCAAAAGACTCAGATGGAGAAGCTGGGCGTCCAAGTGGTTTTGAACACTGAGTACACTGCGGAAATGGCAAAGCAGGATATTCTCAATCAAGTTCATCCTGGGGCTTGACTTTTTATTTGCAGGCTTTCAATTTGTCAAAAGTGTTGTTTGTTAGATGGTGGCGGCGCACCCGCGCCGCCACCACAATAAAAAATCAAAACGACATTTTGTCGGTCACATGGGAGTAGGTAAGGGAAAGTATCAGCCCCCTCTGAGGGGCGTCTGGAAACCCTTGCGCCGCAAGGCTTTCAATTTTCTAAATGTCCACGTCAGCGGTCATGCTCATTCTTTCGTTGGCTGGGTGCGCCGTGAAGCACCTGTTCAATGTTCCGCTTGACGGTCAACAGCCCGTTGGCTCGCCGCTTCTTCTCCTGGTATTCGGTGTACCCGGCGTTCTTCTCGGACAGCAGTTCCTCAATCTCCGCCGTCGACTTCTTGCTCGGTGGAAATTTGCTGATGCCGTTGGCCTTAAAGAAATGAACGGCGGCTTCGGAACGGAGCAGGTCTGCCTCATGCTCCTGCCGGTAAGCGGCTTGGGTCTTTTTTGTTTTCTGGGCGGCAAGACCCTCCCGGACAGGCTTGGTAGCCCAATAGATAGCGATTTGCCGCCGCAATTCTTTCTTCTCTTTCAAGGCCGTTTCGATGGGCTTCAGCTTGTCGGCGCTGGCGTGCATCTCGGCAAAGGCGGCGGTGATCGCGGCGTCCAATTCCTCCGGCGAGGAAAAGCCATACTCTGTATAAATGTTGAGAGCTTGTGCCGCCTGTTTCAAGTTGAAAGTCTTGGCCCAATGCTCGTAGCCGACGCCCTTGCCTTGGGCTTTCTTGGCTTCAATGTCCACCATCCGCTGAACGCCTTTTGGCTGGCGTAGCTGCTCCTGGACACTGAACTTGGTGGGCTTGGTTTCCCTGTTGGGACGGGCGGCGTTGCGCTCCAGAACAGCGCCCACGGCGGCGCGGTCAAAGTCATCTCCCAGCTTCCGGGCGGTGATAGGTTTCGCCCGGTCGGGTGTGAGATAAGACAACCGCCCCCGGCTCTCTTTGACGGTGATGCCTCGCTGTAACAGCCGCTGGGCAAAGTCCTCAACGCTGACAGCCACGGCGAGAACGGCCCGTATCTCTTGCCGCAGTTTTTCCTTGTCCGTCTCAAACTTGGTGGGCGGTTTTCCTTGGGCGGCAGCTTCATTGTCCAGCGCAAGCTGCCCTTTCTTCTGCGCCCAATACTCGCGGTCACTCACACGATTTTTGCTCCCACCCAGCGAGGCGTCCAGATTTCCTGGTCCTTCTAATTTTCACCTGGTTCTGCATCTCGATCCTGCGTGATGCCAAGATATGTGACAGGACCCAGGTGGGGATAGAACTGCGTGAGATAACCGCCGCCGGTCTTGCCGTGGAATACAGGTACGATCTTCATGGTGGGTTTCTTTGAAGAAATATCCGCATCGCCGGAGCTGCTATGACCGATGATGCAGATGTCCTCGTTAAAGTCGATAGAGTACGGCTCTCCAAACTCGTTGAGATAGTGGGCAATCTGATTGAGGTTGCCGCCGATTTTTCCATATTCCCCGGTCAGCCTGCCAACAGCGGCAAGCATCTCATCATTGATGGGGGAAACGGTGATGATGGGCGTGATCGTCGCGCCCGTGATCGCCTGTCGGATAAACTCAGACTGGCTCATGCCATAGGCGGTCAGGCGCTCCATGAAGTCGGCGTGTTCTGCCTCGGTCAGACGGGTCTTGATGGTGCGGTTACGGTGGGGTGTGTTGTATGTTTTGGGCATCGGTACTCCTTTCATTTTTTATAAATTTGTCCCTCCACTTATAGGAGATTCAAAGCCAAAATTCGGAACTTTTTTGAAAATTTCTCAGAAAAATTGCGCATAGGCTGTCCGGCAAACTTGGCCCTGTCTACTTTTAATATACGGAGAAAATGGCGGTCAGGCCAAAAATATGGCGATAATGCAACTGGGCATAAAAAATCCCGGAGAATTTGCAAAAATGCAATCTCCGGGTGATGGTAGATTGATGAAATTTTTCGGCGCGGCTGCGCCGGTTAGAGGCGGGTCTGGGGTGGCAACCCCAGCAAGATTGACCAAGGGGACAAATGAGCCGAAAGGCGAAATTTGGGCCACGGGTCGAATCTTGCTCTTAACAACCCACGCTCTCCCAATCCCCGATTTCTTTTGTTTCATAACCCACAAAAGACAAGATTGTCAATTTGGGAGGCAAACATTTTTCATCACTATTACAGCAACGGTGAGTTGCTTGCAAAGGGGAGGGAGCAGGCTTTGTCAGCGCAGGAGAACTGCAAGCTCCCCCTGTCAAGAGAAAAGGCAGGAAACCATTTTGTGATTTCCTGCTCACTATCGCCCATGGCGCTTCGATATTCAGTTTTTCTTATATAACAGCGTAATAAACTGGAATTTACCCTACGAATTTAACTTCTTCTATCCTATCGAACCGTCCGAGCCTTGCCAAAACCAACATTGTATAGTTCGTCTCATACAATCTTTCCAGTCTGCGGAATCTTTCGTCTTCTCCAAACTGCCATGTTAAATGCCATGCGCCATCGGCGCTTTGCCGATTAATTAAATAGTCCAATGAATCGTCAACAACCTGTTTTACCACAGGGTATACAATGCTGTCAGGCGTTTCCACAACATCGCAGGGTAGCTCCTCATACCCATTCTCCCACGTTGAATAATCAAGCTGCATACAGGCGGTCGGGTTTTGCCTTAAAATCTCCGCCAATCTATCAGCCAGTGTTTTGTCGGGCAAACATTTCACAAATTCCTGATAACATTTCAAATTATACGGCACTTCGATATCATTGTGTCCGTGGTCATGCCGAGCAGATTTTCCAAACAGCGGGGAACGTTCATCATAATACCGTAGTATATGTTCCACTGGATAGCGGATTATTTCGTCGTACAATTCTTTCGATACAAGTTCGGGATACAGGGCGATGATTGCCGCAAGCGCGGCCTCGCCATTTGGTTTGTACTGTCTGATCCGCTCGTCCGCATTCGCTTTGGGCATGATTTCGCAGTCAGGGTATGTCCACCACCTGACGTGCATACCGTCGTTTACTTCGGGCTCCAAAAGCTCGCCCCAGCAGCCAAAGTCGGGGCGGTAACGCTCCAGTAGATATTTCACCATCTTTTGAATGGCAGGGTTGTCAGCAGATGGTCTTTCTTTCAAATAAAACATATATCGGAAAGCGTGTTCTGTACATTTCAGGCACGGGCCTTGATACTCAAATTCATATAAAAGGCCGCCAAAACCTCCATTTTCATATTGATGCTTTTCTAAAACCTTTATGAAAGCATCGGAATCACCATCCACAAAGTTGTAATGAAACCAAGCGCAGGTCACGTCATCTCCGTTTACGAAGATAAAATCCCTCGCTTTTATGAAGTTTTCGTATGTCAGCTTTTTCATAAGTTCTCCTTTAAATCCTGCGTTGCCCCGCTAAAAAATTTGAATTTGTACGCTTTCGTTTTATGATCAATCTTCAAAACGAATCTTTAGCAACAAGCATTTGTAACCATCCTCTATGATTTCACCAGAATATTGAAATCCTGCTTTCTGATAGCACTTCACAGCACGCTTATTTGCCTCTTCAGGGTCAATAAAAACTTCCTTTACATAGTTGTGTATTAGCTGTACCATTTGCTTTAAGGCTTCCGTGCCGTAACCGTGATTTCTTTCTCTTAAGACACCGATCCACATATCCAGGCCGATAGTCGTCTCGTCTTGTATGTAATACTGTATAAATCCAATCGGCTCACCATCTCTTAGAATAAAATAGGGGAATACATCGGTAGGATTTTTAACTCTGGGACCATATTTTTCTATAACTCGCTCCAAAGGCACTGACGGTTCGCCTTTATCATCACACCACACCCATTCTTGGAGTTCAGGTTCCAAAAACCAATTGCGCATTGCCGTATAATCCTCTATTGTATCTTCCATTAATCTCAAGGATATCATCGCATTTCCTCTACAAATTATTATAGCATCAGCTTGAAAAACTTCTATGTTGTCCTCCAAATTCCAGTTTAACGAACTGCCGACATAAAATATTATAGCGCATAATTGTGAATCGTCAATATGTTCAGATAATTTTTGCGTAAAAGTCGGTCATTCTTCTCTATGCCCTCGGCTTACGGAATAGCGAGGGCGGCTGTCAAATCGACAAAGTTTTCTTGTGCTACTTTATCGCACGTGAACATTAGGTCGGGCCTTGTCGTGGAAATGCCGCCAGCGGATCAGAGGCCGGGGCGCTGCTGGCAGCGGATCTCGGCCTCCAGAACTTTCGCCATTTTGTCGGCGGCGGTGGCGGTGGCGTCCCGCTTGAAGTAGCCAGAAACGGTGAGAACGGTGTTGCCCATGCGTACCTCGGTCACGCAGTCCGGGAGGCGGGTGGTGTTGGTCATAGATACTCCTTTCCATGAAAACCGCTTCTGCCGATCTTGGGCAGGAGCGAGATTGATGATTTTGAAATTCTTTGAAAGCTGATGGTGGAAAAATGGCGGCTATTGTGGTAAACTGGGTATATCATTGCAGAAAGAGGCGGGGAAATGCTTATATCTAAATTTCAAACGCATGGTGTAGCTGACGAGATATCAAGGATTGAAAATCAGCACAGTATCAAGTTCC
>JAFLRP010000020.1 GCA_022511515.1 Acutalibacter sp. | reverse complement strand
CCGGTGGCCAGCATGGGATCGAGCACGATCACGTCCCGCTCCTCAATGTCCTGAGGCAGCTTGTTGTAGTATTCCACGGGCTTCAGAGTATCATGGTCGCGATACAGTCCGATGTGGCCCACCTTGGCGGAGGGTACAAGGTTCAGCATGCCGTCTACCATGCCAAGGCCGGCTCTGAGAATAGGTACAAATGCCACTTTCCGTCCGGCGATCGCTTTTGTGGTGGTTTTCTGCATGGGAGTTTCGATCTCCACGTCTTCCAGAGGGAGATCACGGGTGGCCTCATAGCACATCAGCGTGGCAATTTCATTGACCAATTCCCGGAAGTGCTTGGTGCCGGTGTTCTTATCCCGCAAAAAAGTGAGCTTGTGCTGAATCAGCGGGTGATCCATGACAAAAATGTTGTTTTCCTGCATCTTCAATTCCTCCTATATTCTCCGCCCGCAAAGCGGAATATTCCGATTATAAAGTGCCGTCTTCGATTTGGGCGATCTGGTCGATCCGCCTTTGATGGCGGCCGCCATCAAAGGCCGTGTGCAAAAAGATATCCACCATTTGCAGCGCGGTTTCCCGATCCACGACCTTACCGCCCATGCAAAGAACATTGGCGTTGTTGTGCCTGCGGGTCATTTCGGCGCAAAAAGTATTGGTGCACACAGCCGCCCGAATGCCTTTTACTTTATTTGACGCCATGGAAACGCCAAGACCGGTAGAGCAGATCAAAATTCCATAATCGGCTTTTCCCTCTGCAACTGTTCTTGCGGCCTTTACGGCAATGGGAGCATAGTCCACAGATTCCGTGCTGAACGCACCGAAATCCTCATAGTCGATGCCGTTTTCCTCCAGATAACCGCGAACGGCTTCTTTCCACTCAAAACCGCCGTGATCACAACCAATCGCTATTTTCACGTGCCTTTCTCTCCTTTTTTCTGCCTTTTCTTTAACTCCCGCTCTGCCTGAGGCAGTCTCAAATAAGACGGCATCAACGCCTGAACGGTCACTGTTTTCCCTGTCTTCGCCGATTCCAGCGCCAGCAGCGCCACGGAGGACGCCCGTTGGAATCTCAGCTCCGGCGGTGCGATCTGCGCTCCCCACGCTTGAAACGCTTCATAGCACAGGACGGCGCCGTCACCGAACAAAACAAGTCTATCCTGATAGCTTTCACATTCCTGTGATAACTCCGCAATGGACAGCGCTCTGTCCGATGTCAGCCGGTGAAGTGTTCCACCCGTCACCTGAAACAACGCGTTATAGACTTGTCCGCATCGAGCGTCCATCACAGCGCAAATGATACAGCCCTCATAAGTTCTCCCCGGCATGGCGATAGCTTCCAGCGTAGAAACACCGCAGCAGGGCGTGTCGTTTGTCATGGCCAGCCCCTTGACACAGGAAACACCAATCCGCACCCCGGTAAATGAGCCTGGGCCGTTGGTGACAGCCATCACATCAAAATCAGCACAGGTCTTCCCCAATGAATTCATAAGGTTCTGCACCATGGGCAGCAAAGTCTGGCTGTGAGTCTGTTTTGTGTTGACAAAGGTTTCGCCCAGCAGCTTGCCATCTTCCAATACAGCCGCCGAGGCAGGAGAAGCCGAGGATTCTATTGCCAAAATCAGCATAATGATAACTCCCCCTCCCAGCCGTCGATGGTGATGATGCGTTCCGTTTCCGTCTCCCCGGGGGCAATGTCGATCTGCACGGCATGTTCCGGCAAAGCAGCTTCCATATTTTCGCTCCACTCTATCACCAAAACGCAGTCTGTGTCCAGGTAATCGAAAAAGCCCGTGGAGTACAGATCGTCCCAGCAGGTGATACGGTACATGTCGAAATGCTCCACTGTCAGCCGGGCGCGATACTCGTTGACGATGGCAAAAGTGGGACTGGAAACTACATTTTTCCCGCCCAAACCCTCTACCAATCCGGCAGTGAAAGCGGTCTTTCCCATGCCCATACCGCCGGTAAAGGCCAACACTTCCCCTCCTTGTAGCTGCGCGGCAAGTTTAGCGGCCAACGCAGCCGTTTCAGCAGGAGAGGCAGTTACAAATACCTGTTTCATCAGAATAGTCCATGGATCACAGCATTTTCGTCCACGTCGATCTTCTCCGCAGCCGGGACCTTCGGCAAACCGGGCATGGTCATGATATCGCCTGCATATGCTACCACGAAACCCGCGCCGCTGGAGAGTTTCAAATCACGGATGGTGACCGTAAAACCGACGGGTCTGCCCAACAGTGTGGGGTCGTCAGACAGAGAATACTGAGTCTTCGCAATGCAGACCGGCATGGAATCGCCGCCCAGCGCCTTGATCTCTTGTAAGGACTTTTGGGCCTGCTTTGTAAAAAGAACATCGTCCGCGCCGTAAATTTTCGTCGCGATTGCGCGGATTTTGTCCTCGATGGAGGCTTCATCGGGATAGATAGGCGCGAAATTGGTCTGGCATTCGTCGCACTTTTCGATGACCTCGCAAACGGTTTTTGCCAGCTCCATGCCGCCCTCGCCGCCTTTGCCGAACACCTCGGACAGTGCATAGGAAACGCCCAGCTCCTTGCAGCAGTCATCAATGACCTTGAGTTCCGCATCGGTGTCCGTGCCGAAGCGGTTGATAGCGACCACCACCGGCACGCCAAACTTGTGCATATTCTCCACGTGGGCCTTCAAATTGACAATACCCTTTTGTAAGGCCTCAACATTTTCATTGGCAAGATCGGCCTTCTGGACACCGCCGTTGTATTTCAGGGCCCGCACCGTAGCGACTACCACTACACAGGAAGGCGAAAGGCTTGCCATGCGGCACTTGATATCCATAAATTTCTCCGCACCCAGATCAGAGCCGAAGCCTGCTTCGGTAATGCAGTAATCCGCCAGCTTCAGTGCGAGCCGGGTGGCTCTCACGGAATTGCAGCCGTGGGCAATGTTGGCAAAGGGGCCGCCGTGCATGATGGCGGGCGTGCCCTCAATGGTCTGCACCAGATTGGGATTTACCGCGTCTCTGAGCAGCGCCGCCATGGCGCCCTCCGCCTTGATATCTCTGGCATAGACAGGCTTTCCGTCATAGGTGTAAGCGATGAGGATATTCCCCAGCCGCTGCTTCAGGTCGTTCATATCCTTTGCGAGACACAGAATCGCCATCACTTCAGAGGCCACCGTGATGATGAAGCCGTCTTCTCTGGGAACGCCATTGATTTTTCCGCCCAGTCCGATGACAATGTTCCGCAGCGCCCGGTCGTTCATATCCAGACAGCGCTTGATGAGGATCCGCCGGGGGTCGATCCCCAGAGGATTCCCCTGCTGCATATGATTGTCCAGCATGGCACAGCAGAGATTGTTGGCCGAGGTGATGGCATGCATATCGCCGGTAAAGTGAAGATTGATATCCTCCATGGGTAAAACCTGAGCATAACCGCCGCCGGCAGCACCGCCTTTGACGCCAAATACTGGGCCAAGAGAAGGTTCACGCAAGGCGATGATGGCCTTTTTTCCGATTTTTGCCATAGCTTCTCCCAAGCCAGCCGTGGTAGTGGTCTTCCCTTCTCCGGCAGGAGTGGGGTTGATGGCGGTCACAAGGATCAGTTTTCCGTCGGGCTTGTCTGCCAGTCGGGAAAAAGCGCTTTCGTTGATTTTTGCCTTGAATCTACCGTAAAGTTCCAGCTCCTCCTCTTGGATCCCCAGTTCTGCCGCAATTTCGGCAATGGGTCTCAGTTTCGTTCCTTGAGCGATTTCAATGTCTGACAGCATAGTAATCCTCCTCATTTTTTGCGAAGCCGATCTGTGGATTTTCTTTCCTGTAAGGATTATAAAGTATCTTGCTGAAATAGTAAAGACAAAGGACGAAAAAACTTGTCGTGTTCTGCTATTTATGTTACAATGACCCAAAAAGACGTGGTCATTGTGGATTTATTTTTGTCCCGCCCAGTTTGCCGCTCTGCGGCAACGGACGATGGACACATGTAATATAAGCCCTTTGCGCTTATGTTACAATGACCAATAATACTCCCAAAGAGAGGAATATCTTTGCCACATGAAGATCAAAGAGTTACTGAATCAAAATAAAATCACTTTTTCCTGTGAAATTTTCCCGCCCAAAAAAGAAAGCGGGTTTGACAACGTGTTCCAGGTGGCGGATCGGATTTGCACCATGGGTGCAGATTTTGTCAGCGTGACCTACGGCGCAGGCGGCAGTACCTCCAAAAAAACGGTGGAAATCGCCGCCCATATTCAAAACGAAATGCACACGCCGGCGTTGGCGCATATGACCTGCGTTGCCTCCCGCCGGGAAGATATCAAGAATCGTCTGACGGAAATGAAAGAAAACGGCATTGAAAATATTCTTGCCCTGCGGGGCGATAAGCCAAAGGACAGGCCGGAAGCCGACGGCGACTACACCTACGCTATTGAGTTGATCCGGGACATCCGTTCCCAAGGGGATTTCTGCATCGGCGGCGCATGTTATCCGGAGGGACATATCGAATGCGAACATAAGGAACAGGATATTGGCTTTCTCAAGGAAAAGGTGGATGCAGGCTGTGATTTTCTTACCACTCAGATGTTCTTTGACAACAATGTGTACTATAACTTCCTGTACCGTGTGTTGGCAGCGGGGATTACTGTTCCGGTGATTCCGGGAATCATGCCCGTAATCAATGCCCGGCAAATCAAACGAAGCTGTGAGCTTTCCAATACAGCCCTTCCCCCGCGTTTTCAGGCTATTGCCGATAAATTTGCCGATAACCCGTTGGCCATGGAGCAGGCCGGTGTGGCCTACGCTACAGAGCAGATTATCGACCTAATCGCAAACGGCGTGAAATATATTCACTTATACACCATGAACCGTCCGGAGACGGCGGAAAAAATCTTCCAAAACCTGAGTCACATTTTGAGGACATGATGAAGAAGCGAGAAATTTTGCGCTATTTAGGCGCATCGACCGATACAGACCAACTGGACGAGCTCAT
>JAFLRP010000019.1 GCA_022511515.1 Acutalibacter sp. | reverse complement strand
GAGGAAGAGATTCGAACTCTTGGTCCCTTGCGGGATCACTAGTTTTCAAGACTAGCTCCTTAAACCACTCGGACACCTCTCCATATCCAGTGTGCCGTATGATAATACCACATTGCCCAGGAAAATGTCAATCCTTTTTCAGGAAAAATTACCCAAGAGAAAAGGAATTTTGAAAAAAGGCGCTCAAAATTCCGATTTTTTGCAGATTTCACATAACGCCATGGCGGGCAGAGCCAATCCGCACCATAGCAGAGAATACGGCAGACAGATCTGCCCCATCAGGTTCATGGGCATATCGGAATAATCCCACACATTGCAGCCCATCAGGTCATTGAAGATCAGTCCGGTGGCTAGTTCCACCCCGGTGATGATGGCGGACGCTGCTACGCAGCGGGCAGAAATGCGCTTCCCCCGCATTTTTTCGCAGCAAACCTGATTGATAAGGTACAGGCACACCCCTCCGGCAAGCGCCATGGAATAGTGAGTCCTTCCCCGCCAGATCATTTCCAAAGTGGGATACGCACAGCTTCCGGTCAGAAAAATCAAGCTTTCCTTGCTCATATACTACCTCTTCCAAAACAATTTCTGTTGAAAACAGTGAAAGTAGTATTTCCCGAAAATCTTTCTATTACACCGGGCAAAGAGTCAGCATAAAAAAGGCGCAAAGCAGGGAAAACTTTTCCTATCTTGCGCTTCTTTAGCAATATTTTGTCTTTTTCCCCTCATTTGCTTGCACTTTTCTGAGGGATTTTCTATAATGGGACTGTCAGAGGCCGAACGACAAATACTCAAATCAAAAACAGCGGGAAAGGAAGGTTTCTTATGAAAATTCTGGTAACCGGCGGCGCAGGGTACATCGGCAGCCACACCTGCATCATTCTGTTGGAGCAGGGCCATGATGTGGTTGTTGTAGACAATTTGTGCAACAGCAAGAGCGTCGCAGTGGATCGCATTGAAGAGCTCAGCGGAAAAAAGGTCGCGTTCTACGAATGTGACGTCTGCGATCTGGAGAAGATGCGGGAAATTTTTGCAAAAGAACACATCGATGCAGTCATTCATTTCGCGGGGCTGAAAGCAGTGGGTGAGTCCGTGTCCATCCCGCTGCGGTATTATCAGAACAATCTGGAATCCACACTGACACTGCTGCAGGTCATGAAGGAGCACGGTGTTCACAATCTGGTGTTCAGCTCCTCAGCTACCGTGTACGGCAATCCGGCCACTGTGCCGATCCGTGAGGACTTCCCCCTCTCCGCTACCAACCCCTACGGCTCGACCAAGTTGATGATCGAGCGCATTTTAACGGACTGCGCTCACGCCGATCCCGCATTCAACCCAATCCTGCTGCGGTACTTTAATCCCGTTGGCGCTCACGAAAGCGGCAAACTGGGCGAAGATCCCAACGGCATCCCCAACAATCTTGTCCCCTACATCACGCAAACCGCTGTGGGCAAGCGGGAAAAGGTCCACGTATTCGGCAATGACTACCCCACGCCTGACGGCACCGGCATCAGAGATTATATCCATGTAGTGGACCTGGCGAAGGGCCACGCGGCGGCACTGCGGCTTTTTGAAAAAGAAAACTGCGGCCTGCGGAGCTACAATCTGGGAACGGGAACGGGCTATTCTGTACTGGAAATGATCAATGCTTTTTCCAAGGTCGTGGGAAAAGAAATCCCATACGTCATAGAAGGCAGGCGTCCCGGCGATATTCCCGTCTGCTATGCGGATTGCACCAAAGCATATGAGGAGCTGGGCTGGAAAGCCGAAAAAACACTGGATGATATGTGCGCCGATGCCTGGCGCTGGCAGAGGATGAACCCCAATGGATTTGAAGAAAACTAAACTGATTTTGGCCTCGGCCTCGCCCAGCCGGAAAATGCTGCTGGAGCGAGCGGAGATCGATTTTGAAGTAAAGGTGTCCGGCGTGGATGAAAATGTCCCGGCAGAATTTACTCCTGCCCAGACAGTAGAATGTCTGGCCGAGCGAAAAGGCGAAGCGGTGTTCAAACTTTGTCCGGACTGCACCGTGATTTCTGCGGACTCTATCGTCAGCATCGACAATATGATTTTGGGTAAACCCGCAGATGACGAGGACGCCAAGGCTACTCTGCGCCGTCTTTCCGGCCGGACTCATCAGATTTTCACCGGCGTCTGTCTTCTGAGTGGTAAAAAGAAAGAAGTGTTCCACAGTGTTACCGATGTGACCTTTTATGAGCTGACGGACGAAGAAATCGAGGAATACGTCGCCATGGGAGAATCCCGCGGACGGGCAGGCTCTTACGGCATTGAAGGTAAAGGCGTGATACTGGTTCAGTCCATCTGCGGAGACTACTCCAACATTGTGGGTCTCCCCGTGGCGGAAACTCTGCGCCGCCTGAAAAAGCTGTAAATAAATCTTTTGGAAAGGGGTCTTTTCCTTGGACGGTAAATTATTGCTTCGGCAAGCGGAAGCGCTATTGGAAAACGAACGAAATTTGATCCCGAATCTGGCAAACCTTTCCGCTCTGATTTGGGAACGGATGGACAGGCTAAACTGGGCGGGCTTCTACTTGACTCACGGTGAGGAACTGTTGCTGGGACCCTTCCAGGGGAAACCCGCCTGTATTCACATCCCCTGGAGGAAAGGCGTCTGCGGCACGGCAGCCGCAAAGAAAGAGACTGTTATCGTACCGGATGTCCATGAATTCCCCGGTCACATTGCCTGTGACAGCGCCAGCCGATCTGAAATCGTTGTTCCGCTGGTGAACAGAAACGGCGAAGTGCTGGGCGTTCTCGATATCGATAGCCCCTTTCCTGCCCGTTTTTCCGAGGAAGACGCCGAAGTTCTGGAGAAGCTGGCTCAGCTTATCGTTACCGGCTGCGATTGGGAATAAATTCTTTCCATGAAAAAATCCCCTCACCGGGAAGTTTGCGCTTCTCAGTGAGGGGGTTTTTAGCATAGTAAGATGGAAGTCTCACCTTTTTTAGGCATAGCAGAAATACACGGTAGTGCCTAAAACGGAATCGTAATAACTGCGGTACACGCCGCTGCCGGTCACGATAGAATTCTGACCCACCACGTTAGCCGGACAAATACTGCCATGCTCCAACAGGTATTTGGCATTTGCCACCGTTCTGGCGTCTGGCTTCTTGTTGATAGAGCCGTCCCAGGTGGGCGAATATTGCCCCGGCTGGTAGATGACCTCTCGGATAGTGTTGGGATAATACGTGCTAGCCACCCGATTCAGCACCACGCTGCCTGTCATCTGTTGGACCCAATCCGGAATCCACGAACAGCCGACTTCGGCGTAGATCACCCGGGCAAGCAAATCCAGATCTTCTGCCGTGTACTTTGGTTTTGCTTCCGCTGTCATGGCAGACTTGATCTGCTCCGCCGTGGTGTAACTGGTGAAATAAGAGGTCTTTTTCTGTGTGAGCTTCAGAGAATCGATCTTCAGATTCCGCTGCTGCTCGTAGATCGCCCCGATCTGCAGAGCATATGGGCTGCCGTCCTCCAGGACCCGCTGCATTGCCCGCATATAGTCTACGTTGGGGTCAAAGCCCGTGATCGTGATATACTCGCTTAGACCGGCTGCTGAGACAGAGATCCCTCCTGCCAGAAAAACGCTTATCACGATGGCCGCGATCAGAAACAGGGATATGATCCGTTTCTTCATACTGCACTCTCCTTTACGGAAATATTTGGTCGTGATTTGTTCTTAGCTTGGGCAAGAAATCGGGAAAATATACCAGTCCAGTTCAATTCTGGTAAATTTTCCTGAATTCCCCATTGCCATCTTCTGACCACCATCCATTTTATGTCACCCAGTCGGTAGATTTTGTCATAGTCTGTCAGCCAATTCCGGAAACATTATGTAAAATAAAAAAGACCCTTTGTCGCCCTGATAGGAAAACAAAGAGTCTATGAGAAAACATGTAAAACGGTGGGGTCAAAGGGCACGGGGAATTCCGGACTTACTCCAATTCTTTCACCATGATAAAATCATCCATCACGTACCCTCCGCCGATATCGGTGACGGCTTTTTCCGCTGTGCAGAAACCGTAGTGCTCGTAAACAGCCACAGCGTGGGTATTTTCCTTGTTGACAGTCAGGCGGATTTTTGAGAGGTTTTCCCGCCGGGTTTCACGTTCCACCAGAGCAAACATTTCCCGGACCGCTCCCTGTCCGCGAAATTCCGGCAGAAGGTACACCTTGCTGAGGAACATTTCCTCTCTCCCCTCGTATCGGGGAGAAAATCCAATGAATCCGGCGTTTTTTCCGTCGATGACCGCCATGTAATAGCGATAATTTAGGGTTTCCATCTGCTCCTTTACAGCATGAGGGGACTGAAATTTATCCAGCATGTACTCTACCTGACCCGCCGGGAGGAGAGGATCGTAAGTCAAATGCCAAACACGCTCCGCGATTTTGCACAGGGCGGCGATCTGTTCGTCTGTTTTGATAAGGAGTAACTGTATGTTCATGATTGCCACCATTTTCATTTGAAAGTTTCCCGTAGGGAAACTTTACGAAGGTCGTCTGTAGGACGAACTTCTGCTTCGCTGTAGTTGCCCAAAAAAGAGAATCTGGGCAGCTCGTCGTGGAGGGCGCAAAGAAGATCCAGTGCCTCCGTTTCGTGGATGTTTCCGGTGAAATCCAGATAGAAATCGTATTCAAAAGACTTTCCGGGAATGGGCCGGGATTCGATTTTCGTCATGTTCAGCCCGCACATGGCAAACCGCGCCAGCACCATGTGGAGCGCGCCCGGCGTATGGGGCAGAGAAAAACAAAGACTGATCTTGTTGGCAGCTTCCGGAAGGATGGGGTCTTTGGAAATGATCACAAACCTGGTGGTGTTGTCCTTATCGTCCTGCACATTTCTCTCTCGAATGGCAAGCCCGTACTGCTCTGCCGCTTCCTCGGAACAAATGGCGGCCGCGCCCTCAGGGTTCTCCTCCGCTATATATTTGGCGGCGGCAGCGGTGTTGGAAAATTCCACAGTCCGTAAACCGTGCTCCTCGATATATTCCGCGCACTGAGAAAGGGCGTG
>JAFLRP010000018.1 GCA_022511515.1 Acutalibacter sp. | reverse complement strand
AGTGCTGTGAGGATATTGCCCTGATGCGGACCATCCCCGGCATGGTGGTGCTGAACCCTGCCGACCATTTCGAAATGCAGGCGGCGGTGAAAGCGGCGGCAGAGTACGACGGCCCCGTCTATATCCGCTTGGGCCGTTTGGCGGTGGAAAGCGTCAATCACAACGATGATTATCATTTTGAGATCGGCAAGGGCATCACCCTGCGGGAAGGAAACGACCTGACCGTAGCCGCCACCGGGCTCATGGTGCAGGAGGCCGTCAAGGCCGCCGACGCTCTGGCAAGTGAGGGAATTTACGTCCGGGTGCTGGACCTCCACACCATCAAGCCTCTGGATACCGAGCTGATTTTGAGGGCGGCAAAGGAAACCGGAAAGCTCTTAACGGTGGAGGAGCACAGCGTCATCGGCGGTCTGGGAGAAGCGGTGTCTTCCTATCTGGCAGAGACTTTCCCCGTGCCGGTGAAAAAGTTGGGCGTAAACGACGTGTTCGGCCATTCCGGTCCGGCCGTCGATTTGCTGAAAGAATTCGGCCTTTGCGCGGAAAATATCGAGCGAACCGTCAAAGAAATGCTCTAAAGAATTGATAGAAGACGAAAAGGGACACTTCCCAGGAAGTGTCCCTTTGCAGTAAGCAGGTGATTTTATTGAGTCAAGCATTTGACAGTGAGCTTTTTTACGGGTATCTGCTCAGAGGAGAGGTAAAGGACGCGATCCGGTATCTGGCGGACTTTCCCGAGAAGGCAGAACTGCATCAGAAATATATTTCGCTGTTTGAAAAAGAGGAATATCCCGTCCTTACGGAAGATGATTTTCTGAATGAGATTCTTCTGATTTATCAGCGATATTACCGGGATGTTTTCTATCTGCATCTTGACCCGGAGCAAGCCGCAGAAACCATGAAACGCAGGTTTACCCGGGTTTTTGAGATCAGCGACTCCGATACAGCATTGGGCGAAATTGAAGAAAACAAAATCTTGAAGGCCTTTCAGCAAAGAAATTTTCATTTTTTAGGCGGGAAAACAGGGGGCTATTGGGGTCCGTACATCTGGAAAACGACGGAAGCCAAAACCTATGAGGTGGCGCTGCCCGGCGGCGTTCAGCCATATACCGTTTGCTTTTTGGACGGTTTTCTCTCCAAAAGCTGGCTGGATTACATTTCCTTCGGCGCAGTCAGCACCGGCGGCTGGACCAACGGCGACGGAATCATTTGCTGTATCAAATCGTCCTACGATCCGGAGAGCGAAAGCTTTCAGGTATCTCTCTTAAAGCACGAAGCTCAGCACGCCAGAGACTTAGCCGCCTATCACGCCATGTCTCAGGAGGATTTGGAATACCGCGCCAAGCTGGTGGAGCTGATTTATTCTCAAGAAAGAAATCTCCTCCGGCAATTTGCCTATGAAGCAGATTCCTCCAAAGAGACGAACGGTCATTCTCTTGCGGCTGAGAGAATCCTGAACGGAGTTTCGGAAAAACTGGGCATCACGGCAGATAAAATCGACGCCCTCTCGATTACGCAGATACAAAGGGTGTCGAAAGAGCTGTTTCGGGAAAGCACCGCTGAGGTAAAAGTCAAATATACCGAAGCTTAAGCCAAAGCAAAAAACCGGCGGGACTTATGTCCCGCCGTACTTTTTATCGATTGTTCAGCTCGGCGTATTGCAATAAATTCCGGCAGAGGAAGAGCACCAGCAGGGCGATGGGGATATTGCCGGCGGCCATCCCTACGAAAAGCCCAAGGAATCCGGGCAGCACGGACAACAGTACGACCCCAAATATGATCCCCGGCACTGCCATCAGCAAAAGCGCAAAGAAGTAAAACAGGATAATCAACGTCTTGGAGCTCACCGTGCCGAACACCCGCTCTACCAGCACGTTTCCGGCGGTGAACAGCAGGGCAAAGGTAATCCTCGCAGCAATGCAGAGAATGACATCGAAAGGCGCCGCCTGCACGATAAATCCCACCGGCACGAAAATGATCACGGCCTCCAGCGCGTCGCTGATCAGGCTCTCCTTCAAAGCGTACAACAACTTTTTCAGGGGCGGCTCGGGAATGAGATAGAGGTAGGGCTTCGTCAGTTCCCGGTTAAAGCGCCCCAACGCCACGGAGAAAAGCTGCATGTAGGTCGCCATGGCAAAGATGCCGACGATAGTTCCGTCCTCCAAATCCCGCATAAAGAAGGACGCTACAATGATGCACACCGCAAAAATCAGGGACATGGTGGAGAGGAAGAACACGCCGGAGCGGCGGTTTTCAATGGTGTGCTTCCGATAGATGGCGGAAGCGCCCCAGCCCCGGTTCAGCCCGATCTTTCCCACACGGACGTGCTTCGGCACCACTTCCAGATTTCCTTCTTTTTTTGCGGTAATGGCAGACTGCGCCGTTTCGGCAGTCTGCAGGACATCCTCATAGTAATTGTATTTGTCCCTGCCCCTGAGAATGAGCAGGATCAGCAGGGCCAGAAATACCATCGCTGCCGCCGCCAGCAGAATAGACAAAAGGCTGTCTCCCGTAAGGACACCGCCTACGATCCCCGCAGCCCAGCCGGAAACCGGGAACAGCAGCCCGGGCAGGGTGGAGAAGAAGTGCACGGCGGTATCCAAGGCGGCGAAATAGTCCTTGCCGCCGTTTAACAACGCGATAAGGGGCTCCCGACAGGCGAACACCGCCGCCAGAACGTAGAGAATCACCGCTCCGTACACGGAAAGCCGGACGGCGCGCGCTGCCCGGTCATTGCCGCTGGTGCGGGTGTATACCGCCATGGCAAAGAGCTGGGCCAGGAACAAGGTCATCGCATAGCCCGCTATGATGAGCAGCAGACCGCCGTAGGTCACGCCGTAGACTCCGTTGAGCCAGGAATACTGAAACAGCAGGAAAAATCCCAGCAGCAGGGAGATCCCCAACTGCCGCAAAAGCCCGTAAAACAGGATCTTATTGGAGCTCAAAGGGGCGGGGAACAGCAGCGTCACATCGGAAAGAGAAAACATGGGCGTGTTGGTGGAACTGCCGTTTAAGAACACCAGCAGGAACATAAAGGTGTAAAAGACCGTCAGAATGGCCATAAGCTCTGAAAGACTTCGGAGTTCTCCGGAGCCGATCTCGTCGGCGGAAAAGGCGGATAGAGCGAAAATGCCAATGAGAAGCAGGGCGTAGATCAGCTTGGCAGGGCTTTTCACCAGCTCCTTGATTTGATTTTTCAGTTTTTTCAGGGTGAGATAAACAAGAGGACTTTTCATTGAGCGCCTCCCGTTTCTTCCGGCGAATTTTCTGTAATCCCAAAGAACAGCTCTTCCAACGACTTTCCGTCGTCCTGCCCGTTGATTTTCGTGGCTGCGAAACGCCCGTTCATCATGATGTTAGCCACGTCCCAGTAATCCTCCACACTGTCAATCATATGGGTGCTGATGAGGACGGAAACACCGTCATTTTTCAGCTCGCCGAAAATGGACTTCAATTCCTTGATGGCATGGGGGTCCAGCCCCACCAGAGGCTCGTCAAACACCGCCACCCGGGGCCTGTGACACAGGGCGCAGCAGATGGAGAGCTTCTGCTGCATTCCTTTGGACAGTTCCTTGCCCAGTTTGTTCCGCTTATCCGCCAGCTCCAGCCGCTCCAAAAGCTGCTGGGTGTAGGCTTCATCCTCGATGCGGTAAGCTCGGCGGATGAATTCCAAATGCTCCGACACGGTGAGTAGATCGTACACAGCGGGCATTTCCGGGATATATCCCAACTGACGCTTTGCCTCCAGAGAAGTGTTCTCACAGCCGTTTATTTCGATGCGCCCGGTAAAGCGCAAAAGCCCGGCGATACATTTGATGATGGTGGATTTTCCCGCGCCGTTTGGGCCCAGCAAAATGCCGATCTGCCCGTCGCCCACGGCAAAACTGATGTTGTCGTTTGCCACGGTTTTCCCATATTTTTTTGTCACGCCGCTGATTGACAGCATAGTTTCACGTCCCCTTTCGTAACCAAGAGAGATTTTAGCAAAAACCAATCCTTTTTGCAAGATAAGGAACTTATTTGTAAGAGATTCGACAGAATAAATAGTGGACAGGAAACGGGAAATCATATAGAATAAAGCGGGCCAAAGACCCTTTGACCCGCTTTAAAGTTTTCAAGCTTTTCCAAAGCTTGAAAAACTTCCTGATTGAAACGCGAAAGACAACCCTGACGGTTTTCTTTCACACTATCTTTCCCTCCGAACCCGCTGGCTTGCGGGTTTTGTGACAATTTGATACAATGAGCTTTGAGAAAAAACAGAAGTGAAAGGATGAAACGAAATGGAACTGAAACCGGGCATTTTTTGGACAGGCATTTTGGACCGGGACCTGCGGGTCTTTGATATCATCATGGAGACGGAATTCGGCACCACCTACAATTCCTATGTGGTAAAGGGGCAGACGAAAACCGCCCTGATCGAGACGGCAAAGGCAAAATTCTGCGACGAATATCTGAAGAAGGTGCAGGCCGTTACCGATGTAAAGGACATCGACTACCTCATAGTGAACCACACCGAGCCGGACCACGCCGGCAGCGCCGCCGCCCTGCTGGACTTAAACCCGGACATCGAGGTGGTGGGCACTACGGGCGCCCTTAATTTCCTGTCTCAGATCATGAATAAGCCCTTTAACTCCCATACGGTGAAAGAGGGGGAGGAATTGGATCTGGGCGGCAGGACTTTGCGCTTCATGATCGTCCCCAACCTCCATTGGCCGGACACCATGTACACCTATCTCCCGGAAGACAAGGTGCTCTTTACCTGTGATTCTTTCGGCTCTCACTACTGCTGCGAGGGCATTCTCCGCAGCAAGGTAGAAAACGAGGAGGGCTATCAGCGGGCAAGCAAATACTATTTCGACAACATTTTGGGGCCCTTTAAGTCCTTCATGAATAAGGCCCTGGACCGCGTGGAAACATTGGACATCGACATGATCTGTCCCGGTCACGGCCCCGTCCACGATACGGGACTGAAAGAGCTGTTTGAGACCCCGTTTTAATTTATCCTTATAAAGGTTCCTGAGCTCCTTTAACTTTCCTGCCTTTGCCAATAGGAGAAAGTCACAATACTCACTAGTTCCAAAGGGGATT
>JAFLRP010000017.1 GCA_022511515.1 Acutalibacter sp. | reverse complement strand
CCTGCCTTTTTACTGCTGCGCAGCGGCCGCCGGGACATTGCTCTTGCCCGTTCCCTCGGCAGACCGAAGGCAGTCAGCGGGACAGTGCACTTTCTGGGCGTTCTTTTCGCGGACCTTGTCGGCTGTCTTTTGGCATTGCCGGTCATTCTTTTCGGAGCGAAACTTTCTCTCGCACAGGCAGCGGCAGTGGAGGGGATCTTCCTGCTCTGCGCGGCAGCGGGCACGGTGCTTGCGCTGTTTCTGCTACTGCGGTTTAACGCCCTTGCCCTTTTGACAAAAGTAGACTAATCGGAAAGGAAAGATTCCCATGAGTATCCTCACCATGCAGGAAGTCAGCTACACGTATCAAAGCAGATATCAGAAAGTACAGGCGTTAAGCCGTGTGACCTGTACCTTTGAACCCGGAAATTTCTACGCTATTGTGGGACATTCCGGCAGCGGAAAAACCACGCTGCTCTCCATGCTGGCCGGGCTCGATTCCCCAACAGAGGGTGAGGTCATGATCGACGGCAAGCCGCTTTCAGAATTTGGCGAAGAGCGGCACTGCCGGGAAAACGTCTCCGTCATCTATCAGTCTTTCAATCTTTTTCCCGCGTTGACGATTTTGGAAAACGTCATGTACCCCATGCGTATTGTCAGGAAATCGGCGGCGCAGGCAAAGGTGCGGGCCAAAGAATTGCTGTCTGATGTGGGGCTTTCCGATGTATCGCCCAAAAAACGCCCCGCCATGCTCTCCGGCGGCCAGCAGCAGCGCGTCGCCATTGCCCGGGCGTTGGCTTCTGAATCAAAGATCATTTTGGCGGACGAGCCGACGGGCAATCTGGACAGCGAAAGCGGCAGGCTCATCGTTGACCTGCTGCGCAGGCTGGTGGACGAGCGGGGATACTGCGTCATTGTCGTCACCCATGATATGGATATTGCGTCGCAGGCGGATAAGGTCTACCGCATGAAAGACGGCGTTTTGGACCAGGACTGGTAAAGGAGAATCCGTTATGAAACTCAGCTTCAGCCATCTCTTTCGCTCCCCGGTAAAAACCTTGCTGTTCTTTTTGCTGATGACCGGATGTACCGTGCTGCTGGTCTCTGGGTCGGTCCTGACCGTTCAGGCGAACCGGCGTATCGCGGCAGCGGAACAGGAGTTTTCCACCATCGGCACGGCGGAACAGCTCCCGGAGACAAGAAAGACCGCCGCGCTGCAGAATTCCTGCTATACGCAGGGACTTCTTATTCCCGCCGCGACGTATGACAAAATCATTCCGGTGGAAGTTCTGGCGTTTGAAGGCGCAAATTACGTGGAAGCTCCCGAAAAAAGAGCCTGCTATCTTTCCTATATCCCCGGCTTGAATCAATCCTCTGGCAGCGGGGGGTTTCAGGCCATGTACATCATGGAGTTTTCACCACTAGAAGATTGGAATGAATACGGCCCTGCCGAAGTCACAGTTGAAAGACTGCTATATGGCCGACGTACAATGCAGGCGGCAGGCTCGCTGGAATCGGCGGAGGAAGGAAACACCATCACCCTCTGCAATCACTTCTGCCGAGAACTGTCAAAGCTGGAAGTCGGGAAACGCTATATCGCCGCCGTTTATGAGGACTATTACACCTTCTTGGACGAAGGAAGAAATGAATATGTGATTTACACGGCGCCCTTCTCCACCCAATTTGCGGCGGACGGCATTCCTGCGGAAAGCGACAGATTGGAAATGGCAAACAATTTTTATGGAGAAGGCGGTACGTTCACAGGCTTTACCGACAGCAACGCGATTGCATTCACCCCGTGGCCAAATGCGCCGGTGTACGCAGAGGAAATCACGGAAGATTTCTACCGCGAGGGCGGCAGGGGGGAGATTTGGCAAAACTGGGCGGAAGAATTGGAAAAGCAGTATAAAGATCGTGCCTACTTCTATGTTTTGCCGACAAACAGTTTGGAGACTCTTTCGGTATTTCACAACGATCAGGTCGTTTTGAAACAGGGCAGAATGATCACCCAAGAGGAGTTTCATACCGGCAGTGCCGTGTGTATGCTTCCGGATTCCATGCTGATGCAGAATCTTCTGAACGTGGGCGACAAACTGCCGTTGGAGCTTGTCTGCTCCCTGCACGGCGGCTGGCAGGTGCCTGATGTTTTCGGAGTTGCTTTTTCCGGTACTTACAGCACCCTGAACGCTGACGGTCAGCCCTATCAACCCTTCTGGAAACAAGAATATGAGATCGTGGGCACCTATGACGTGATTTCAAGCAAGGCACTTCGGCCCGGGACCGGAGAGCTGACGGAGGACATGCTGATCATTCCCTCCGCTTCCGTGCAGGCCTCCGATGTGGACAACGTGGTGTTCTATGCTCCGATGGCGAAAAACACCACTTCTTTCCAAATTCCAAACGGGTCCATTGAGGAATTTGAAAGAAAACTGCGGGAAGCCGTCCCGGATGCGGATGGACTTGCCTTTACCTTTGACGATCAAGGGTATTCCGACGTGATGACAAGTTTGCGCACCGCCCGCATGAATGCGATCCTGCTTCTGATCCTCGGGGCGCTGGCAGCAGCGGCAATTTTGATTTTGCTTTTATATTTCTTCATCGTAAAGCAGGAAAAGCGCACTGCCATTGAGCGCAGCCTGGGTATGACAAAGCGTCAATGCAAGATGTCCCTTCTGGCCGGAATTCTGGCGCTGACTGTGGCGGCTTGTGTTCTTGGCAGCGCGGGCACGGCCATTCTGACAGAGTACGCCTATCCCGCCGCCGCAACGGAAGAATGGACTGACGCCGAGGAATTCAACACCGCTTACAGCCTATGGGCCAAACGGAGCAACGCGCGGGAAGAACTGCAGATCACGGTGTCAACGCCTGTTCTTGCCTATCTTGCCGCCCCGCTCCTACAGTTTGCGGCGGTGCTGATCCTGTCTCTGCTTCTTTCCGAGCGGAACCTAAAAAGAAAGTCGATCGAGCTGTTGAGTACAAAAGAAGAATGATAACAAACGCTCAGGCATATCGCCTGAGCGTTTGTCTTGTCATTTTTTGCCGTAAATGATATAATTCTTTGTCGTATCTCCTTAGAAACAGTTTTTTGATTAACTGAAAAATTTTTCACCTGAATATAAAACCGATTTGAGAATGCACTTGTCAGTATAGTGAAATCAATTTTCATCTCCGCCAGTTTCGATGGAAAAAGATTTCAACTCTATGGCGAAAGGAAGTGCAGGAAATCAATCTGCTTTCTCTCCGGAAACATTAGCTTTTCGGGGATGATGCAGAAAAAGAGCAATGATCGAGGAATGTACTGTGATTCGATGGTTTTTGGCGTTGCTTTTCAAGGAACGCGCAGAAATGGCGATCAAAGAATCGGAAAAAGAGAGAATCTATCAAGAAATGACCCAAAAGAAAGAAGGGACGAGAAAGTGAATTATCAACCCGCCGTGGAGGCAGCCCTGCAGGGAGACGAAAGCGGTTTTTCCTTTCTGTATGAAGCCACTTATCGGGATATGTACTATGTGGCGCTGAAATATCTGAAAAATGAGGACGCCGCTCAGGACGTGCTCCAGGACGCCTATCTCAAAGCCTGGAAATCGCTGGCCGCCTTGAAGGAACCGAACAATTTCCCCGCTTGGCTGGGAAGGATCGTGGCAAACACGGCAAAAAACCAGCTCGCAAAGCGAAACCCGCTTCTGTTTTCCGAGACAGAACAGGAAAACGAAGATGGCGACTCCTTCGTTTACGAGATCGAGGACGACAGCAGGCAGTATCAGCCGGAACTGAAATATTCCGCGGAAGAGACGCAAACGCTTGTCCGGGAAATGATAGACAGTTTATCGGACGAACAGCGCATGTGCGTGATCATGTACTACTTGGAAGGACAAAGCGTGCGGGATATCGCGGAGGCTTTGGAGGTTTCCGAAAACACTGTGAAGTCTAGACTGTTTTACAGCAGAAAGGCATTGAAGGGGAAGGCCGAGGAGCTGCAGAAACGGGGCTACGATCTGTACGGAATTTCTCCGATTTTCCTGTTGCTGCGCTTAATGGAAACGGAACAGTCCTCGTTGACGATCCCCACTGCGGCGGAAGCAGTGGGAAAGGCTGTGTTGAGTACGGTAAAGCAGGCGTCAGCACAAGCTTCGGCTGCTTTGCAAGGATCGGCAGGATCGACGGCAGCAGCAGGAGCTGCAGCAGGGAGCGCTGCACAAGCTGCCGGCGCCGGAAGCGCGGCCGCAAAAACAACAGCGGTATTTCTGCATACTGCCGTGGGGAAGGCTGTGGCGGGAATTGCCGCCGCAGTGATCATAGGGGGAAGCACCGCTGCGGTGGCTCTCCACCCTTGGAGCACTCCGCCGGAAGGTATTGCCGTTTCAGCGATGGCTTCGGCTGTCTCCAGTGAGGAGCCGGTCGAATCGGAAAGCATGCTCGCTCCCACACCCACACCCACGCCGACAGAAGCCCCCACGCCCACGCCTGTTCCGGCTCCCAGAGAGCTTCAAGATGAGGAATATTCCCAGTTGATTTCAGGGAACCTGACAAAGGAAGACCTGGAATATCTCTTGGCGAACGGGCCTCAGACAATCCCGGAGGGCGGCTTTACCGGAGCAGAAGATATCTCAGACTTCCTGTATTTGCTGCTGCCTGAAGGCGCGGGAGGCACCGATCCGATCAGGAGTTACGGGGTAAATGAAAACTACGAAAGCCTCTTTTCGGCGGAAGACGTAACGCGGTTCTTTTCCGCGCTGTATTCCGGGGAAACTCTTTTGAATCAGGTGGATTTTTCGGATGACGGTCAATATGTGGAAATCATAACGCCGACTACCGGGGAATCTGTTCATGCGACCATCCATTCTACAGAATATGACAAAATCGAAAAGGAGATCCGGGTGTTCTTTACCTATGACTATCATCATATAGAAACGGGTGCGGGAGACCAAAGAAGCTATGTGCAGGAAAAGATTGCGATCTTGACGCCGGACGAAAGCGGTCTCTACCGGATCACGAAAATAGAGTTTCCCCCGGCTGCTCCCGCACAGTCTGTGGCCGCGGCGTATGAGACGGTTCTGAGTGGGATATCCGTACAGGATCCGGCCTACGCTTTCCCGGAAATGACAGGGGAGCTTGCGTCTTTTGCGACAGGAGAATATCGGTACTGCTTCCACGATATGGACGGAGACGGCAGCCGGGAACTGATCGTCGGCGGCGTATTTTCGCAGGAACAGGGAGCCACCATCTCCGCTTCC
>JAFLRP010000016.1 GCA_022511515.1 Acutalibacter sp. | reverse complement strand
CGGAAGGACAGGTAAACATCCGCCTTTCCTTCATCGAAGATCGACAGATACCGCATGGCTTTTTCATACTCCGGCACTTCCTTTGAGGGCAGCCGCAAATAGAGCCCCGGTCTCTGGGCGGGCTTTTGCGGAACAGAGATACCCTGTTCTGCTTCCGCTCCCCGCTCCTGAGGCAAGTTGGCGCTGCCCGGCGGGGCGAACCTGCTGCAAACCAATTCCGGCTCTTTGTCCTCGGTAAAGCTCAGCCTTCCGGTGACCTCCGCCACAGAGCCCGTTTCCAGCATGGGAGAAAACTCCTCCAGAACCTTGGAAAATGCCAATCCCGTGATGGCGCCGTACCGGTCCTCCAGCGTGAGAAACGCCATCATTCCCCCGTTTTTGGTGGATTTCTTCCGCACCGCGGTGACCATCACAAGCAAAGTGACCTGCTGATTGTCCCGGTATCGGTCAGATTCCCCCTCGCCGCTGCTGAGGATCAGGTCACATCTGGCATATTTTCCCGTCTGATACAGACGGTCATAGTCCATCATGGGGTGGCCGGAAAGGTACATGCCGGTCACCTCTTTTTCCATGGAGAGCCTGTCCGAAACCGAGAATTCCTCCGCTTTCTGTAAGGGCATATCCCCTTCCGTTTCCGTGTCGGGGCTGTCAAAGAACCCCATCTGCCCCTCCACATTCCGGCGCTTGTCTGTTTCCAGCGAAGCCAGCACGGCTTCCAGCGAAAGCAGCATTTCCCGGCGGTTGTTCCCCAGGCCGTCCAGCGCGCCGCATTTGATGAGACTTTCAATGGCCCGGCGATTCAAATCCTTCCCCGCCATGCGCCTGCAAAAGCTTGTAAAGGAGGTGAAATTCCCGCTCTGACGGCGTTCCTCCACCATACGGGCAATTACTGCTCTGCCCAGATTTTTCACGGCCAACAGCCCGTAGCGGATGCTGTTTCCGGCGACGGTAAAGCCCGCGTCGCTTTCGTTGACATGGGGCGGCAGGACGGCGATCTTCAGCCGCTTGCACTCTTCGATATATTCCGCCACCTTTCCCGCCCAGCCCAATACGCTGGACAGCAGGGAGGCCATGTATTCTCTGGGATAATGGCATTTCAGATAGGCGGTCTGATAGGCCACCACGGCGTAGCAGGCGGCGTGGGACTTGTTGAAGGCGTAGGAGGCAAAGCTTTCGATTTCCCGGAACAATTCCTCCGCCGTTTCCTTGTCCACGCCCCTGTTCAGGCAGCCCTCCACTTCATAAGTGCCGTCCTCTCGCTGCTGCCCGTACAAAAAGACCTGCCGCTCCTTTTCCAGCACGTCCCGCTTTTTCTTCGCCATGGCCCGGCGGACGATATCCGCTCTGCCTAAAGAGTACCCGGCCAGCTCCCGGAAAATCTGCATGACCTGCTCCTGATAGATGATACAGCCGTAGGTCACGTCCAAAATGGGTCGGAGCTTTTCATGGCGGTAGGCCACCTTCTCCGGGTGCTTTCGATTTTCCACATACGTGGGGATAAACTGCATGGGCCCGGGCCGGTACAGGGAAATAATGGCGATCAGGTCCTCCAGGCGATCCGGCTCCGCCTGGGCCAGCAGCCGTTTCATCCCCCCGGATTCAAACTGGAACACGCCTGCGGAATCCGCCGCCGCCATCATGCGGAACGTGGCGGGATCATCCTCGGGGATGGTCTCAATGGAGAAATCCGGCTGTGTTTTCTGAATGAGCTTCTGGGCGTTGTCGATGACCGAAAGGTTGCGAAGCCCCAAAAAGTCCATTTTCAGAAGCCCCAGCTCCTCGATGGCGGTCATGGTGAACTGGGTCACCACCACGTCATCATTTTTCGCCAGAGGCACATATTCCGTGACGGGCTTGTCCGTGATCAGCACCCCCGCCGCATGGGTGGAAGTGTGGCGGGGCATGCCCTCTATCTTTCTTGCCATATCCACCAGAGCCTTTACCTGCTCGTCGTTTTCTGTCATATCCCGGAAGCTCTGGGACCTTTTCAAGGCCTCGTCCAGCGTGATGCCCAGCTCCATGGGGACCTGCTTCGCCACCGCGTCCACCTTGTTGTAGGGGATGGCCATGGCCCTGCCCACGTCCCGCAATGCGCCCCGGGCGGCCATGGTGCCGAAGGTGACGATTTGCGCTACGTGGTCCGCGCCGTAACGGTTCACCACATACTGGATGATCTCGTCCCGGCGCTCATCGCTGAAATCGATATCGAAATCGGGCATGCTGACCCGCTCGGCGTTGAGGAAACGCTCGAAAATCAGCCCGTAGCGGATGGGGTCCACATTGGTGATCCCGATGCAGTAGGCGCAGAGACTGCCTGCCCCGGACCCTCTCCCCGGCCCCACCGGGATATCCACACTTTTGGCATAGCGGATGAAATCCCATACGATGAGATAGTAGTTTACATAACCCATTTGAGAGATCACGCTGATCTCATAGTTCAATCTGTCCACGATGTCCTGCTCCGGGGCATCGCCGTACCGCCTTTTTAACCCCTCAAAGCAGAGTTTTTCAAAGAAGCTCTCGCTGTCGCTTCCGTCGGGCGTGTCAAACCGGGGAAGCTTTGTCACGCCAAACTCCAGCTCCACATTGCAGCGCTCCGCGATTTTTACCGTATTGTCCGCTGCCTCGGGTAATTCCGGGAACAGTCTGCGCATCTCCTCCTCGGATTTTACGTAGAATTCGTCGGAGCCGAATTCCAGCGTATCCTCGTCCTCCACGGTGCGCCCGGTCTGGATGCAGATGAGGATATGGTGCATCTCATGGTCCTCTTTGGCAATGTAGTGGCAGTCGTTTGTCACCACCGGCGGGATGCCCGTCTCCCGGGACAGACGGATGATCTGCGGGTTTACATAATGTTGATTTTCCAACCCGTGATCCTGCAATTCCAAAAAGAAATTTCCCTCGCCGAAAATGTCCCGATACCGCAGGGCGGCCTCCTTTGCTCCGGCATAATCGTTTCGGGAAAGAGCTCGAGGAATCTCCCCGGCCAGACAGGCAGACAGCGCGATCAGCCCCTCGTGGTGCTGCCGCAGCAACTCAAAATCCACTCGGGGGCGGTTGTAAAAGCCCTCGGTCCAGCTTTTCGACACCATGGCAATGAGATTGCGGTAGCCGATCTCATTTTCGCAAAGCAGCACGAGGTGGCGGTTTTCCCCGTCCAACTCGTGAACCTTGTCAAATCTGGTCCGCTTGGCCACGTACACCTCACAGCCGAGAATGGGCTTGATGCCCCGCTTCTTCGCCGCTTTATAGAACTCGATCACGCCGTACATGTTGCCGTGGTCGGTGATGGCCGCCGCTGTCTGCCCCATTTCCTGCACCCTGTCCAAAAGGCGCTCGATGCGGCAGGCACCGTCCAGCAAGCTGTATTCCGTATGCAGATGCAAATGCGCAAAGGCCATGGCCCTCACCGCCTTTCCGAAAATCAGTTAACATAATTATATATTTTATGCAAAAAATAGCTCTATACAAATTTACATAAATCTGGTCGCTGCAAAAAATAACAAATTTACATAATTTCAATAACACATCTCATAAAACTGAATTACTAGACGCATTACCACAAATAAATTTACATAATTTATAAAACTTTAGGGATATTTCTCCTTAGATTTCCCCAATTTAAGTTTCCATAATATATGGTTTACATAACTTAACCTAAAAATTCTCTTTGCTCTTTTCCAGCCTTTCCTCTCCCAGCTCCAACAGCCGCTGCAATCGATGATTCACTCCGCTGCGGCTGATGCCCAAGGTCTCCCCCAGTTGCCGCAGTGTCATTTCCGGGTTCTCCAGACGCAGCTTGGCAAGGGCCTGCAGCTCCTCGGACAGCTCCTCCAATCCGCCGGTATCTTTCAACGCGGCGATGGCGGCGATCTGCCGGGCGGAGGCGGAATAAGTCCTGTCCATGTTGGCGATCTCAAAATTCGCCTTGCGGTTGATATCGTTCTTCGCTTCCTTGTACATCCTGACCTGCATCAGATCCATGGAAGCCCCAGCCGCGCCGAGGAACGTCAAAAGGTCCTCGATCTGCCCGCCATCCTTCCAATACACCACATAGCCTCCCTTGCGGGACGCCAGCAGCGGATTGACCGGGAAGGCTTCGATTTCGTTCAACAGTGTGTAGAGCTGATTTGCCAGCTTCTGATAGGGCACTACAAATTCCAAATGATATTCCTTTTGCGGATCGGTAGCCGTGCCGCAGGACAAAAATGCCCCCCGGAGGAACGCCGCCTGACAACTGTCATCCTCCAGCACGGCCCGGTTGATTTGAAGGCTCGGCTCCTCCCCGCTATGCCCGAAGGAAGTAAGCAGCGCCCGCCGGGAATCTTCATCCGGCAGGGAAACACGGTAGGCCGGACGTTTCCGGCGGCTGACGCCGTAGCGCAGCTCTCCCCCCGCCCCGGCCGCTTCCGCCGCCAGTTCCAGCATACGGCGGGCGACCCCGGCGTGTTCCGTCACAAAGTAGCCCTCCCGCAGAGAAAAGCATTTGGAAAACAGCCAAAGCCCATAGCACTCCGCTTTCAGACAGCAAGCGCGCTTGGGCGTGATTTTGCAAAGCTCCGTTTTGATATCGGAGGAAAATGACATATTTATAACCATTGCTTTTGCGCTGGCAAAAGCTCCCTTTCTGCGGGAATTGCTCATTCCATTCAAAAGTTTCCCATAGGGAAACTTCTCAAAGTTCGTCTACGACGAACTTTCATATGAAAAGCAAAAGACGCAAAACCGGAAGTTTGAAAATTTATTTTCAAACTTTCCCACACTCTCTTTTTTCGACACGATCATGCGTTTTTCCACGCAAGTCACTTCTGAATGTCCCGATGAGTCACGCTGGTCTTCACGCCCTTGCTGCCCAGATAGTCGCACATGTACTGGGCCAGCGCCACCGAGCGATGATGCCCGCCGGTGCAGCCCACGGCAATAACCAACTGGCTTTTCCCCTCTTTACTGTAGAGGGGCAGCAGATAATCCACCATGTCGGTAAAGCGGGAAATAAATCCAGCCGTTTCTTCCTTGTCCATGACAAACTCCCGCACCGGCGTGTCCAATCCGGTCTGCGGGCGCAGCTCTTCATCGTAAAAGGGATTGGGCAGGCACCGCACGTCAAAGACAAGATCGGCTTCCATGGGAATGCCGAATTTGAAGCCAAAGCTGATACAGTGTACCGTCAGAGAATCCCCGGGACTGTTCAAAAACAGCTCGGTGATCCTGGTTTTCAGTTGG
>JAFLRP010000015.1 GCA_022511515.1 Acutalibacter sp. | reverse complement strand
CATTATTGAAATGGGTATTCCTGAGGTTACGCCGCCTGTCGGCAAAAACCTGATCTACAACGGCAAAGCCCAGGAGCTTATCACGGCGGGCAGCGCCGTGAATGGCAAGATCCTTTACAGCCTTTCTGAGGAGGATCCGTATTCCGAAGATATCCCTGTTGAGACCGAGCCGGGCACATATACGATTTGGTACAAGGTGTTGGGAGACGAGGGATATGTCGACCTTGATCCTGAGTCCGTCACTGCCACCATTACCAGAAATCCGGCCGTGAGCAGTGACGACCGCGACAGCAGTTCCGGCAGCTTCGCCAACTGTCCCAAGGACGAGACCTGTCCCATCTGGCCTTATACCGATGCCAGCACCACGGCCTGGTATCACGATGGGGTCCATTACTGCATCGAGAAGGGCCTGATGAAGGGCTACGGCAACAACATCTGGGGTCCGTCAAACAGCCTGTCCCGCGCCATGCTGACTCAAATCCTCTACAACCGGGAGGGAAAGCCCGCCGTCAGCGGAAACATCCCCTTTACCGACGTGAAGGGGAACACGTGGTACACGAAAGCCGTGATCTGGGCGGAAGCCAAGGATGTTGCGGAGGGTTACGGCAACGGCAGGTTCGGTCCCAACGATCCCATCACCCGGGAGCAGCTAGCTGCCATGCTTTACCGCTATGAGCAGTCTCAGGGCGGCGGCTTCCAGGGCAATTGGATGTTCCAGATGGATTTCAACGACGTGGCCGACATTTCCGGCTGGGCCTATGAGGCCATCTGCTGGTGCAATATGAAGGGCATCGTTGTCGGCAGGGGGGACGGAGCCCTCGATCCTCGAGGGAACGCCACCCGCGCCGAGGCCGCGGCCATGATCATGCGGTATTTCGAGCTCAACAAGTAAATACCCTCAGCCGGAGCGGCCCCATGGGCCGCTCCGCTTTTTGTATATCGAAGACCCCGCCATAGTGGCGGGGTTCAAGAGATGTTAACCGGTGAGGAAAAAAGAAACTCCTAATATGGTAGAATAGGAATGACCTGATTTTTTATTGTTACAGTAAATGGCACCTTTAGTTATGTCTACGGTGTCAGTGCCGGTGCTACCAGAGCAGAGGCTGTTGTCAGCCTTTACAGTAACACGATTTCTTTTGTTAGCAAGAGTTCTTACACCCGGGAGGCTTCCGCCTATGCAGTCGGAACGCTAAACCATATTGGTGATAAAAGTGTGCAAAATGATTGCATCCACAGCATGGCTATGATAAAATGATAACTCTGAACCCAAGGGAAAGAAAGCGATTCCCATATTACTGTTATGATCTTTATCAAACAAGGCGGGCAAATAGAATTTGTATCACAGCCGCGTCCTTTGCGGTGATGGCATCTTGATAGGGGGGATATTGTGAATAAAATCATTTTTATCGATGTGGACGGTACCTTGGTGGATTATGAGGGCCGGCTGCCGGAGTCTGCCGTCACCGCCATCCGCACGGCACGGAAAAACGGCCATCGGGTCTATATCAGCACCGGACGCAGCAAGGCCGAGGTCTATGACCCGATCTGGGACATCGGCCTGGACGGCATGGTAGGCGGCAACGGCGCCTATGTGGAGGATCACGGCCAGGTGGTGCTGCACCGCATGATCCCCTTAGAGCAGGCCAAGCGCATTGTGGACTGGCTGCACAGCCGGAGGTTGGAGTTCTACCTGGAGAGCAACAGCGGCCTTTATGCCAGCGAAAACTTTGAGCAGGCCGGGCTGCGCTCCATACAGGAATACTCCCGGAGAAAGGGCAGCGACGCCGTGACGAATATGCGAGAGGCCTTTCCGGCGCTGATCTTTGGCTGCAAGGGAGAACAACTCTACCGGGATGACCTGAACAAGGTGAGCTATCTGCTCAACAGCTATCAGGATTTTCTGGATACCCGGGAGCAGTTCCCGGACCTGGAAAACAACACCTGGGGCGGGGCCGGGGAGACGGCGCTTTTCGGCGATCTGGGGGTAAAGGGCATCACCAAGGCCTCGGCGGTGGAAGCCCTGCTGCGGCATCTGGGCGCCGACCAAAAGGATACCATCGCTTTTGGCGACGCAAAGATCGACATTCCCATGTTTGAGGCCTGCGCCTACAGTGTATGCATGGGCAGCGGCGGAGAAGAAGCCAAAGCCGCCGCCGATTATGTGACAGACGATGTGGAAAAAGACGGGCTTTATAAGGCCTTTGACCGGCTGGGATTACTGTAAGCAAAAAAAGATATGTCCCTGTGGGTGCTTTTCGGCGCATACCACAGAAAAAGCGGCTTAAACACTAAGTTTAAGCCGCTTTTCTTTCTGCCTGATCTCGCCGCGGGACAAAGGTCTCTTTAGTTGGCTTAATCGGTGAAATTCTCGTAGATGGTGAAATCCTCCCAGAAGCCGTCCGTATCGATGTGGACGGCGTATCCGCCGCCGTGATTGTCCTTCACGGTGATATACAGGGGTTTGCCGTCCTCCTCCAACTTGATTTTGGCAATGCCGTCATTGGCCACCTGCTCCGTGATATCCTCCTTGTAGTCCTTGTAATAGAACCACACCCTGCCGTCGTCCGCCTTCTCCGCAAATCCAAAATCGGACATCTGCTGTGCCCATTCGTCGATGGTGAGGGGCAGCACATCGCCGTTGTCCTGCTGGATCACGCCGCCGCCTCTCTGCGTATCGCCGTTTTCATCAGTCCACTGGAAATGCCCTTCGCCTACCTGCTCGATTTCGATAACCTGTCTTTCGCCTTTGATCCACACCTGCACCATTTGCCGGAAACCGCCCAGATCCGCCGCGTAGGCCACTGTGACCGAACCGATTACCAGCAATATCGCAATACAAACCGCAACCAATGCTCTTACAGATTTTCTGCCTGTTTTCATTTCAGTTACCTCCAAAGAAAAGTCCGGGGAGGGCCGAATGACGGAAAACATCCTCTTATACTGTTCGCGCTCTGTCATGATTGTCCCTCCTTCAGGTTGTTTTTCAGCATTTCCCTGCCCCGATGGAGCCGGGTTTTTACCGTGCCCTCGCCGGCGCCCAAAATCTTTGCGATCTCCTTCACCGTGTAGTCTTCATAGTAAAACAAGTGGATGACTGTCCGGTACTTTTCCGGCAGAGCCATCACCGCAGTAAAAAGATCTCTGTCCTCCGGTTCTTCAAAGATCAGGCTTTCCAGGTAGTCCTCCAGGCTTTGGCGGTTCCGTGCCCAAAAGGAGAGCCGCAGGTTTTTCCCCTTGTTGATGGCGACCCGCAGCAGCCACGCCCGGATATGCTCCTCGCTTTCAAATTGCCCAGAGCTCCTGTGATAGCTGAGAAAAGTCTCCTGGGTCACATCCTCCGCATCCTGCGGGTTCTTGCAGACGGAAAATGCTGCCCGGTAGACGCTGATCTGATATTTTTGTGCCAGTGTTTCCAACGGTAGTCTCATATGCTGTCCTCATTTTCTTGAAAGGCCTTTCACTACAGATACAAGTAAGATCGGCAAAAGGTTACAGGGAATTTCTCTTTTTTCAAAAAACTTTACCAAAAGCAAAGGGGTTTTCGATATTTTTCAGCTTACCACACCATCCTCGGCGATGTCTATCATTATTTGGAAATCCTCACCCAAGTCTTCCGGTTTCTGAAGAAATCCTTCCGGCGTGCACACTTGCACAGGGGACTTGGAAAATTCCGAATGTTCTGCGTGACGATGCAGTCAGCTTCTGTTCGGGCCGCAGTTTCCACCATAACGGCGTCCTCAAAATCGGAGATTTCCGGGGGAAGGGCATGACGGCAATCCATCTCGGCAGTGTCCAGTACTTCTGAAAGAGAAAAGAAAAATCCATATCATCAAAAAACAACAATTTGTTGACATGAACCCCGCCAAAAGGTACACTCTTATCTGTAATCACTGGATGGGGAAATGGCAATGAAATATACAATTGATTTGAAAAGTGTTTCTACTTTACACCAACTTCACGAGCATTTGAAACAGATTTTTTCTCTCCCGGAATACTACGGCATGAATATGGACGCCTTGTGGGATTGTCTGTTTTGTGCTTTTGAGGAACCTGTTGTGATCGAACTGCTCAATACTGCTTCTGTTCCTGCCGCGCTCGCCAATAGCGTGAAAATTTTATGCAGTTTATTGAAGCGGTTAGAGGTAGAAGATGAAAACGTGACAGTCGTCGTGCAAGAATAAATTGTGAGATGCGCCGCTATGGCGGGGCTTTCGGTGGACAAAAATCATAGACATTCCCTGCCGTTTGTGATATGGTGGTAAAAACAGCAAGACGAAATGAGGGAAGTCTATGAAAACTCTGAGAAAACTGTTCTGTGCGGGACTGGCAGCCGCGGTCATGGCGATGACCGCTGTGACCGCCAATGCCGCCAGCGTATCCGATTTCAAGGATGTGGACCCCGGTCAGTGGTATTACCCGGCCGTGGAATATGCCGTTGACAACGGTCTGTTCGCCGGTACCTCTGCAACCGCCTTTTCTCCCAATGGAGCAATGACCCGGGGAATGTTCGTGACGGTGCTGAGCAGACAGGCAAAGATCGACCAAAGCCAGTATCAACTATACCGCTTCGGCGACGTGAAGAAAGGCGACTACTATGCCGCCCCCGTAGAATGGGCGGCACGGTACGGTATCGTCAGCGGCACAGGGAAAAATACCTTCTCCCCCAATCAGAAAGTGACACGGGAGCAGATGGCGGCTTTCCTGTACCGTTACGCCAAAGCCATCGGCAACGCCGAGATTTCCAACGGCACCGAAATACTTCGGTTTCCCGATACCGGGGACGTTTCCGACTGGGCAAAAGAGGCTATGACTTGGGCTGTGGACAAGAAGATCATCAACGGCTCGGACGGCAAGCTTGACCCCCAGGGTACGGCCACAAGAGCGCAGGTAGCGCAGGTATTCCGTTCCGCCAAAGACGTTCTGGCCGGCACCACTATAGTGGTGGAGCCTCAGATGCCGGATAAATCCAATGTCCCTACCACCGATTCCAAAGCCCATCCCAACAACATTCATTCGCTGGAGGGAAAAATCACCCGCTACAGTTCCTTTGAGGGGATCGGCGAGTCCGGCACGGAGACCCTAAAGCGCTGCCATGCCTGATCCAAGCTAAAGTAGAAAATCCCTATAGCGCAAAGCCCTTTGAAGAAGGAACCGAACTAGTAAAATTGGACAATAGACAAAAGCCCCCTATGTAGGAAAATAACTACCACGAGCACATCCAATTAAAAACCAGAGTTGGGGGGG
>JAFLRP010000157.1 GCA_022511515.1 Acutalibacter sp. | reverse complement strand
AGCAGCTGCGTCGCCCATTGTTGTTTCTTGTGTATGTAGCTCACTCCGCGTGGGGATCGGACTCGGTATCGGCTTGCAGGGAGATTTCCTGCTCCGCCACGGGAGCGCCATCGGGGATCTGCACGATGGCCTTCTTTTTCCAGCCGCCCTTCATGTAGAAGATGGAGGTCAGCACCGCGCCGATGACCCAGGAGATCAGCAGGGAGAGGAACAAGGGGTCAGGGGTACCGGAGCCCATAGCGCCGCCGGCAGGGCGGGTGATGTATTCCAAGCCGTAGGCAACGGGAACGCGGACGACCACCGTGGTGATCAGGGAGATCCACATGGGGGTCATGGTGTCGCCGGCGCCTCTCATGGTGCCGGACAGGATCTGCGTCACCGACATGGCGATGTAGCCCGCCGCCAGAATCTGCAGCATGCGGCTGCCGAGCTTGATCACCTCAGGCGTAGAGGTAAACATGACGATCAGATATCTGCCGAAGAGCAGGATCATTGCCACTAAGAATACGGAAACGCTCAAGCCCAAAATCAGGCCGGCTCTGGTGCCCTTGACGGCACGATCCGGCTTTCCGGCGCCCATATTCTGCCCTACAAAGGTGGTCATGGCCGTGCCGAAGGTAAAGGTGGGCATCATGGCAAAGCCATCCACTCTCATGACCACCGTGTTGGCGGCCAGCACCGATGCGCCGTAGGAATTGGTCAGGCTCTGGACAATGATCATGGCGAAGGAGAAGATGGCCTGAGTCACGCCGCTGGGCAGACCGAGACGGATCAACTGGAGCAGCAATCTCTTTTTGGGGATCAGCATTCTGGGCGTTACTTCCAGCACGTCCTTCATGCGGAGCAGCCGGAACAGGCACAGCCCGCCGGAAACCATCTGGGACAGGATCGTCGCCCAGGCGGCGCCCTCCACGCCCATTCTAAATCCTGCCACAAACCAGATATCCAAGCCGATGTTCATGGTACAGGCCACCAGCAAAAACGCCAGCGGCATAATGGAATCACCCAATCCCCGGAGCACGCCGGAGATGACGTTGTAATAGGCGCTGCCCAAAAAGCCCACGAACAAAATCAGCATGTAATTGCACGCCATTTGATACAGCTCTTCCGGCGTGTTCAAAACCTTCATCATCCAGGGGGTCAGGATCGGTCCCAAAATCATGATAACCACCGTGGTGACAAAAGTCGCCGTAATGGTGGTGCCGATGGTCCAGGAAAGCTTATCCTTATCCTTTGCCCCAAAGAACTGAGACGCCATAACGCTTGCGCCCACGGAAACGCCCATGAACAGCACCAGAAGTAAATTGATAACAGGACCGCTGGCGCCGATAGCGGCAAGAGCGTTATCTCCCACATAGTTTCCCACTACGATGGAGTCCACCGTGCTGTAAAGCTGCTGCGCCATATTGCCGATCAAAAGCGGCGCAGAAAATCTGACCAAATTTCTCATGGGATTTCCCTGAGTCATGTCTTGTGCGCCGAACAGCGCAGAAATTCTACCGGCCATATTCGCTTATACCACCTTCACATTTTCTTTTCGTGTGTTTTAGTCTGAATTCCGTTTACTCATCTCGTCTGCAAATAGCGGGCGAACATCTGCGCCATTTCCGCTCTGGTGATCTGCCCGGCGGGATTCAGCGTTCCGTTTTTCGCGGTGAGATATCCGCAGCGCACCGCCCACAGCATGGCGTTGCGGGACTCCGGCCCCAGCAGGGTGGAATCCCAGTATCCGTGGTACATGCCGGCATCGATGGGCGTGGCGTATCCTCTCAAGTGATTGAAGCGGCTCAGGCAGAGGGCGGCCTCTTCCCGGGTGATTGGCCGGTTGGGCCAGAATACGCCGTTCACCATGGGAAGGACCCCTGTGCCCATGGCCCAGCCGGCAGACTCGGCATACCAAGCATTTTTGTCCACATCCTCAGAATAGACAGGCGTTTTGCACTTCAAATGGAAGCTGGCGCCGTAAATCTCCAGCCGCTTCATAACGGAAACAAACATGGCGCGGCTGGTGATCTGATTCGGCGCGAATTGCGTCCTGCTGACGCCCTGCAAAATGCCGTTATTGAAAAGGAATTTGACTGCCGCAGCATAGGAAGCGTCAGCGGGAACATCTACAAAAAAGGAGGGGTCTGTGATGGGGGGCTCAGGTCCTTCCAGAGCGCCGCCTTGGGCGAAGACAACCTCCACCGTATTCGCCTCGCTGGCAACCTCAAATTCGTACCGGGTGATGGGTCCCATGGACAAGCCGTTGATGATGACGTTCTCCACATGGAATCCCGCATAGGCGGAAATGACCACCACTTTGCCGCCGTCCTCTACGGTGATGGAGCCGCCGTAATTGGCTATGATTTTGGGGCGAATCAGAGTTCCCCCGTTCCCATCGGGATCATAGGCAGGGTCATTGCTGCTCTGCTTTCCGGTGAAGGTCTCGCCGGGCTGGACAGTCATCGTCTGCCCTGCAGCATTCTGTACGGTAACAGCAGCGGAGCTATGGTTGACCAGAGCGGAATCCGCCCCGCTCAGCCGGATGGACCCGCTGTATCCCACAGGAGAGGCTTGTAAAGTCAGCGTACCGCTGTTTCTCACCTCGATCACGCCTGTGCCGGACAGTGTCCCCCACAGCGTCAGAGAAGCGCCGCCCTGCACGGTAACGCCGGTATTGGATACTCTGGTGGAGCCGGAAACAGAAACCGGGCCCACAACGGTCAGAGGAGCGGAAATGATCAGCTCCGTAAGCTCATGGGGCAGCGTGATCAGACTCGAATCGTTCTGAGGCATGTAAGCGGAATTGGAAAACAGGGTGGCCCCATTGCTGACGTTCAGTGTCAACTGCTGCAGATAGACCCTGTCAAAGGCGTTGACGGCAAGGCTTGTCACCGAAGTGGGGAACGTGATCTCCCTGAGAGAGGTGCAGTCGGCAAAGGCCCGCGCACCGATGGTGGCGACAGTCTTCGGAAGTACGACGCCCCGCAGCCCCACGCCCTCAAAAGCGCCGGGAACGGTGTCTCCCACCGCGCCGCCGATTTCCGTGACGGTGTAATATTTCATGTCACTTACGTCATAGACACGCTCCGGAATGGTGTACTCCCCGCTGTAGCCGTCATAGGACTGCATGTCGGCATTCTGGTACAGCTTTACCGTGTCGTCGCCGTCCTCCGCCCGGAGACCGGTAACCACATAGGCAAAGGGCGGATTTCCGCTGACGAAGAACGCACCCTTCATGTTGGCGGCGGAAGCCGTCAGCCCTGTCAGGGGCAGCGCGGAAATCAACAGCATTACCGCCAAAATCAGACAAATCGGCCTGCTGCGGCGCCTGCGATTTTTTCTCTCCATAAGTAAATTCACTCCTTGATACGCTTTCAGGACACAATGACAGATTTCCGCCATTGTATATATTTATGTTAAGTATACCATAACTTTTTGAAAGATTCAATTCATTTTTTCACGAGTTCACAAAAACCTTTTTCCCGGGATTTTTCTGAACTCTATCTGAACCGGGAAAGGTCATCCGTCCGCAGGATGGCCTTCCGCTCTATCGCCAGCAGGGCGCGTTTGACCTCCAGCCCGCCGCCGTAGCCGGTGAGAGAGCCGTCCGCGCCGATGACCCGGTGGCAGGGGATGAAAATGGAAATGGGATTCCGGTGATTGGCCGAACCCACCGCCCGGGACGCTTTGGGAGAACCTATAAGGGCGGCGATTTCACCGTAGCTTCTGGTCTCTCCGTAGGGGATGGTCAAAAGCGCCTCCCACACCCGACGTTGGAACTCCGTCCCTTTCGGCGCCAGCGGCAGGGTGAATTCTCTCCGCTTCCCGGCAAAGTATTCCCGGAGCTCCTCTCTTGCCCGGGAAAGCAGTTTCGTTTCCGTCTTCGGCGTCTTGCCGTCCCACTCCTCAAACCGCAGCTCTGTGATCATGCCGTTTTCCTCCGCCAGCTTCAGCGTTCCCACCGGGGAAGATATCCAAGTTACCGCTCTCATCATTCTGATCCTTCTCTTGTCCTTTCTGCGTTACAAAAATTTTACAAAATCCCAAAACCGGGAAAAGACTGGGAATCCCTGCCAAGACAATATTTGACAAGGTTTGCATTTTCCCGTCCTCTCTGTTATGATAAACTTCATCCCGCCCCGCATTTTGAAATCCGGGGCATGTTGGAGGAATTCCCATGATGTGGAAAAAGCGCCTGTCTGCCTGTTTGCTGATCCTTACCCTGTTCCTGTTCTGCTGCCCCATGGCTTTGGCAGCGGAGGGCGATCCTTCCGATCCCTCTCCCCAGCCTCCTGTTTCGGAGGACGCCGGGGAAGAAACAGAACCGGAACAACCGGAAAAGGACGAAACTCCCGATCAACCGGGAGCCGACGATCCTCAAGGCAAGCCGGAGCAGGACGAAAAACCGTTCCCGAATCTTTGCGAACAGGTCGGCGACCTGCTGGAAACCGAAATTCACAACGCTTACATTTCCGGCTATAAAGGCGGAAATTTCCGTCCCGAGGGGAAGATCACCCGGGCGGAAACCGCCCAGCTATTCTATTCTCTCTTGAAGGAAAAGCCTGAAATCACTGCCGGTTTTGACGACGTGCCGGACATCGGCTGGTACAGCACCCAGGTGCGGACGATGGCGTCTTTAGGCGCTATCAGCGGTTATCCCGACGGATCGTTCCGGCCCAATCGAAATATCACCCGTGCGGAATTTGTGTCCATTGCCTCCCGGTTCAGCTCCTTTTTGGAAGGGGAAATGAGCTTTTCCGATATGGGAGAGGCCTCTTGGGCAGAGCGGGCGGTTTCCACCGCTGTGGCCCACGGCTGGGTGGCAGGCTATGAAAACGGCACCTTCCGCCCCAACAATTTCATTTCCCGGGCGGAGGCGGTGGTGATCCTCAACGCCATGCTGGAACGCAGGGCGGACGCTGACGCCGTTCTCATTCACCGCACGGTGGAATTTGAGGACGTCGCCCGGACCTACTGGGCCTATCCCGCCATCAGCGAGGCCGCCACAGATCACGATTACACCAAGACGGCCGGCGGGGAGATCTGGAATTTCGATGACCGGTACGACGGCACTGCATGGGTGACGCTGGAGGACGGCGGCATCACCTACCAGCCCGAGGGCGAACCCCTCACCGGCTTCCAGCACATTTTGAATTATACGTACTATTTCGACCCGGAGACCGGGGTCCTGCAGACCGGGTGGAAAGTCATCGATGGCAAGCATTATCTGCTGCCGGAGAAAGGGCAGGAAAGCCACCCTCTGCAGATGAACGAGAAATTGACAAAGGTAAATTACAACACCGGCAATCGGGGCTTCCGCGAAATCGATTATATCACCGTCCATTACACCGCCGACATCGGAGCCTCTGCCCACGAAGAATGCCTGTCCTTTGAAGATCGGTACCGCGGCGCATCCGCTCATTTCTTCGTGGACGAAACCGGCGTCTGGCGCTGCGTACAGGACAGGGATATCTCCTGGCACTGCGGCTCTGATGTATACTACCACGATTCCTGCCGAAACACCACTTCTGTCGGCATCGAAATGTGCTGCTATAAACGCTCCACGTATACCACTTCCGCCTACGATTCCGACTGGTACTTTGCGGAAAAAACCGTGGAAAACACCGCCGCACTGGTCCGGGAAATGATGATGCGCTACGGCGTTCCCCTGGAAAACGTGGTGCGCCACAACGACGTGTCTCACAAGGTCTGCCCCGCCCCGTATGTGAACAGCTTTTCCGCCTGGCAGGCGTTCCTGAAAAAGGTGGGAGAAAACAAGGTGAATTATGACGGCTCCTACGAAGCCCGCATCACCCAGCCTACGGTCACGGTGTACTCCGGTCCCGGCTTTACTTACAGCTCTGTGGCCACCCTGAAAAAGGACGACATCGTCACGGTGTATGAGGAACGGGGGCAGGACCCTGTCGGCAGCGGCCGCTGGGTCAGAATCCAGAACGGCTGGATCATCTATGCCTATATATCCAGAAAGTAAATTGAGAGGTATTGTATGAAGTGGTTGATCGCATCGGATATTCACGGAGACGCCGCCTGCTGTGAGCGCCTGCTGAAAGCCTTTGAAAAAGAAAAAGCCGCCAGACTGCTCCTGCTGGGAGACCTGCTGTATCACGGGCCGAGAAACGACCTGCCGGAGGGCTACGATCCCAAAGGGGTGATTGCCCTTTTAAACGCCGAAAAGGAGAAGATTTTCTGCGTGCGGGGAAATTGCGAAGCCGAGGTGGACCAGATGGTACTGGAATTTCCCGTTCTGGCGGATTACTGCCTGCTGGAAGCGGAAAACCGCCTGATCTTCGCCACCCACGGACATTCTTTTAACCTTTCGTCCCCGCCTCCCATGAAACCGGGAGATATCCTGCTCCACGGCCATACCCATATCCCGGCAAAGGATTTTTCTTCCGGTTTCTGGTACTTGAATCCCGGCTCTGTCTCCCTGCCGAAAGAGGGCTCGCCGAAGAGTTATATGACGCTGGAAAACGGCACGTTTTTGTGGAAAACACTGGACGGCGGGGAATTCGATTCCCTCCGCTTGTCGGATTGATACCAGTTTATCGAAATATCATGGATTTTGCAAGCCCTGCCCCACGGTTCTTCTCTTGACAAGCCCGCGTTTTGCGGGGATAATGGGAGAAAACTGCGGGGCAGGGTTTGTCCCGTTTTGGGAGGGCTTTTTATGGAGCTGATCAACTTTCGTCCGCTGGAAAATTCCGGCGCATCTGTCACGGGATATCTGCATACGCCCATTTGGGAAATGGAGGTGCGCAGGGAGCAGTTCCCCGGCGTGGTCGTCTGCCCCGGAGGAGGGTATCAAATGGTGTCCGAGCGGGAAGCCGAGCCCATCGCCCTGCGCTTTTTCGCCGCCGGGTACAACGTGTTCATTTTGACCTATTCCGTCAAGGAAAACGCCAAAAATTTCCAGCCCTTGCGGGAGCTTTCCGAAACCTTTTGTGCCATTCGGAATCACAAAGAATGGCGGGTTGATCCCTCCCGCATTGCCGTGTGCGGGTTCTCCGCCGGGGGGCATTTGGCGGGGTCTCTGGGCACCCTGTGGAACAACGAGGAATTTTTGAAAACCTACGACAATCAGGGCGGCCAGAACCGCCCCGACGCCATGATTTTGAGCTATCCCGTCATCACCGCCGATGAGTTCGCCCATGTGGAGTCCATCGAGACCGTCAGCGGCTGCAAGGCGGGCACGCCGGGGTATGAATGGTTCTCCCTGGACCGCCACGTCAACCCCGACATCTGCCCCGCCTTTTTGTGGCACACGGTGGAGGACGACTGCGTGCCGATTGAAAATTCGCTGCAATTCCTGCTGGCCCTCCAGCGGGAAAAAATCCCCTATGAAGCCCACCTGTTCCCCACCGGCTGGCACGGCATGTCCGCCTGCACGGAAGAAACCGGCAGCCTTGATTCCTACAACGCCCGCTGGCTGGATTTTTCCATCGAGTGGCTGAATAAGGTTTTTAGGTATCGGTTGTGAGAAGTTAAGATGCGATACAAAGTAAAAAAGTGCCCCGATGACTTTGCAAAAGGTCATCGGGGTATGCTTTTTTACTGGTTGAAGTGCAATTCCTTTTTCGGTATGCTATCACTTTTCATTAGGTCAATTTCAGAGGCCTCTTTGATAGCTTGACCGTCTATTTTACCGCCAAGATTTACAGGCAATTCATCTACAAATACATAGCCATATGGGACTGAAGTTTCCTCAAGATTTTTATAGCATTCCTCTTTTATGAGGTTTTCAATTTCCTCATTCCTTTTACCGCAGGTTTTATCAGCGACAACAAAAGCAATCGGAACGCATTGCTCGGCAGGATGATCAAAGCCTATCACATGGCTGTTTATAACATACGGCAATGTA
The DNA here is from genome assembly GCA_022511515.1 of Acutalibacter sp. Lineage (GTDB taxonomy): Bacteria > Bacillota > Clostridia > Oscillospirales > Acutalibacteraceae > Acutalibacter. The sequence continues at coordinate 28,218 of JAFLRP010000157.1, read as the reverse complement.
TTGATAAATTCGGAAATTGCGGAAGGATGAACATTGAAGCCTGTTCGCATAAATATATTTTTTATGCGTTCTACATGAAATAGATGACCGATTTCATCCATATACCCAATATCTTTTGTATGTATCCAACGTTTTCCATCCTTGTGAATATGGATCACATTCTCGGTTTCCGTAGGATTGTTAAGATAATGCTGCATTACCATAGGTCCCGTAATACATATCTCGCCTGTTTCACCATAAGTCAGTTCTTCGTCCGTATCGGGCTTAAAAATAGAAATAGTTTCATATGGTATCGGAATACCAATACTTCCAAATTTATACGCTCCTCTTTTGGAGTAGGTTCCCGTTGCAACATTTTCTGATAAGCCAAAGCCCTGCCTTACAAAAATATTGTCATTGATACCTTCTTCCTCGTAACCAACCGAAACACCGTTTAGTTTTTCCTCAATCTCTTTGGGTAAAGACGCACCGCCGGATATCATATTTTTGACCTTAGGCAATGTTCCCTCAGCAAACTCTTTACTTCTTGCCAAATTGATATAATGAACCGGACCTCCGGGGAAATTATCGGGCTTGGTTTTGCATACAACTTCTGCAATCCGATCTGTCACCAGTTCTGGAATTAAGTATACCTTTGCACCTGCTACAGTTTGATGGTGAAGCACAGATATTCCATATCCTATGGACGGAATCAACGCATCAAGAAATGAACCGCCGAAACATTTCCCCTCTATATATGCACATGCAGTTGCATTGATATTATCGTCCGATAGGCACACTCCTTTGGACGTGCCAGTTGTTCCACTGGTCCCAATAATGGCGGCAATATGTTTTTCTGAATAGCTCACCGGCTTAATATCTCGACATTGCTTGCTTAATTCCATGAACCTATCCCAGTACAATACCTTATTTACAATTTCTAGTGAATGCTTTGCAGCCCCACTGATACTATCTTTTATACCCTTAATCATTTTAAACATTTGGGGCATGGATTCCGTTCCATCTAACAGAATCATGTGTTCTAAATTCGTGTTAGCCAACACGCTTTTATATTTGTCATAAAAGGCTTCAAACAAAACGACGTGCCTAATATTGTTTTCGTTAATGATCAATTCCAGCTGCTTTTCCGGAAGAAATGGAGAAATAGGATACGAAGTTGCCCCTAAAATACTATTGGCGTAAATAAATATCCTCGCTTCTGGTACATTAGGCAATATTATGGGAACAATTTCGTCTTTCCCTATTCCAAGCACGCTTGCGGCTTTGGCGCATTTTTCAATCCTTGCAAAAAGCTCTTTGTATGTAATTGTAATGCCCTTGTTAAAGTCATTCCCGCTCATCCGAACATCGATAGCAATATTGGACAGATTATCTTTGTTTCTGGAATAAGCCAATTCATAGATTGTCTGTTTGGGTAAGTTTCTTTCATCAAATGTTGTATCATAATATTTCATCCACGGCTTGTCGATGGACGGATATCCTGTTGCCATTGATGGACCTCCTTACAAAAACTGCTTGTACTAAGTCAAATTCCCTTGAAAATGCTACTAAACGGTAGCATTATACGCACCATATTACCACCGAATGGTAGCATTGTCAAGAGGACGGTGGGAGTATGTATTTTCGGCGGCTGGAAGACTTACGGAACGATTATGATTTGACACAACAAGATATTGCGGACTATTTGGGTTGTATGCGGGAGGTATACCGCCGCTATGAAAAGGGCACTCGCACGATCCCTATTGATTTTCTCATCAAATTGGCAGACTTGTACGGCGTGAGCGTGGATTATCTGTTGGAGCATACCCCGAAAAAGAATCCCGCCCCGCGTCTGTTGAAAAAGCCATAGCCAAACCCCGCTTTCAAGAGTTCTTGCAAACCCACCGCAAAACAGCTATAATACAACAAAGGTAACGCCGCGCAAATTGTGGCGGAAATGTGGCGGAAGCCATTTTTACAGTCTGAAAACCCTTGAAAACAAAGGAGAATTGATACAATATGAAACTAGGAATCGTGGGGCTGCCCAATGTGGGCAAGAGCACTTTATTTAACGCCATCACCAACGCCGGGGCGCAGTCGGCCAATTATCCCTTCTGCACCATCGAGCCCAATGTGGGCGTAGTGGCCGTGCCGGACAAGCGTCTAGACAAGCTGCGTGAGATGTACGAGCCGGAGAAATTCACCCCCGCCACCATCGAATTCGTGGACATCGCCGGACTGGTGAAAGGCGCGTCCAAGGGCGAGGGGCTGGGCAATAAATTCCTGTCCAATATCCGGGAGGTGGACGCCATCGTCCACGTGGTGCGCTGCTTTGAAAACGATGGCATCGTCCACGTGGAGGGCAGCATCGACCCCGCCCGGGACATCGAGACCATCGATTTGGAGCTGATCCTCTCCGACATGGAGATTTTGGAGCGCCGCATCGACAAGACCAAAAAAATGCTGAAGGCCGACAAGAAATATCAGGCCGAGCTGGAATTTTTCGAGCGGGTACAGGCTGCGCTGGAAGCGGGAAAATCCGCCCGGAGCGTGGAGTGCAGCGAGGAGGAGGCGGAGCTTTTGTCCTTTGTTTCCCTTTTGACCAACAAGCCCATCATCTTCGCCGCCAACATGAGCGAGGAGGATTTCAAAAACGGCATTGATACGAATCCTTTCCTCAAAACCGTGCGGGAATTTGCCGAAAAAGAACACGCCGCCGTGCTGCCCATCTGTGCGGAGATCGAAGCGGAAATTTCCTCCCTTGACCCGGAGGAGAAAGAGTTGTTCCTTTCTGACATGGGGCTGACGGAATCCGGTCTGGACCGGCTCATCACCGCCTGCTATTCTCTGCTGGGACTCATGTCCTACCTGACGGCGGGCAAGCCGGAAGTCCGGGCATGGACGATTAAGAAAGGCACGAAAGCGCCCCAGGCCGCCGGAAAGATCCACACCGATTTCGAGCGGGGATTCATTCGAGCGGAGGTCATCGGCTTTGATGAGCTGATGGAATGCGGCTCCATGACCGCCGCCAAGGAAAAGGGTCTGGTCCGTTCTGAGGGCAAGGAGTATGTCATGCAGGACGGCGATATCGTCCTGTTCCGCTTTAATGTTTAAGTTTTATTTGGATATGCTGAAATCCCTCCGCTGCCGGCGGAGGGATTTTTTGATTGTCCTTTTCCTCTCGCTATGCTAGAATAGAATCACCAAGAAAAGGTGAGGAGATTTCAAATACTATGTTCACTGCCAGAAAATTGAAACCTGAGGAGCGGTATTACTCCGGGCTGCACATGGCCGTCGCCTTTGAGAGCAGCTTCGATCTGGAAAAAGAGCGCAGTGCCGCCGAGGAAGCCAAAGATGACCCCCGGGCCGACTGTTGGGCTGCCTTTCGGGAGGGAGAAAGCGCTCCCGTTGCCAGCTTTATCATGAATAAATATGACGTCCGCTTTGACGGGCACACCGTGAAAATGGGCGGCGTCGGTGGCGTGGCCACTTTGCCGGCTTATCGCCGGGGCGGAGCCGTTCGTGCCTGTATGCAATCGTCATTTCGGGACCTGTACGACAGCGGATTTCTGCTTGCCGCGCTGTATCCTTTCAGCACCGCCTTCTATCGGCAATTCGGCTTTGAAAACGGCCAGCCCTGCCACCTCTGGACCCTGCCCCTGCGGGACCTGAATATGCCTGACGTGGGCGGGCGGGTCTATGAGCTGTTCCCCGGGGACGACACTTCTCCGCTGCTCGACGTGTACCGGGCGGTCTACGGCGACTGCAATCTCTCCGTAGTGCGGGAAACTTACGATGCGGCATTGGAAAAATACAATCTGCTGGAACAGAAGCGCTACATCTTCGTCTGGGAGGACGAGCAGGGCATGCCCGGCGGATTTCTCATCGGCGGGCGGGACAGCGACGTGCTGAACTGCCGCACGGATTTCCCCGTACGAAACGGCCTGCTGTTCCGGGACGCCCGGGCGCTGCAGGGCCTGCTGCATTTCGTCCGCACGGCTTTTCTTGCCAATTTCGATTTTATCCGCTTTGCCACGCCTTCCTACATCAACATTTTGTCCCTGTTCCCCGAGGGTGCTTCCATGGACTGCAAGCTGTACCTGAACGGCATGCTGCGGGTGGTCAATGCGGAGAAAGCACTTCGGCTTTGCCGCTGCCGAGGCGAGGGTTCTCTCACGATCCGAGTGACTGACCCCCTCCTACCGGAAAACTGCGGAAATTTCCGCTTGGAGTTTGCTCCCGGCAGAGAAAACACCGTCAGCCGTGTAACCGGCGAGCCGGATATCTCTCTCCCGATCGGAGATTTTTCCACTCTGCTCTGCGGCGTGCGCAGCGGGTCAGAAATCCCGTGGATGCCCGGGGTGCAGGTAAACCGCCCGGAAGCGCCTTTTGAAAAAGTCTTTTATAAAAAACCTTGCCATATACTGGATTTGTTCTGATGAAGGAAAGGTGCAATTTCCGTAGAAAGGAGGCTTTCGCTGACAGCGAAAGCAACGATTATCATGAACACAAAAAAACGGAATAGAGGAGTTTTCAAAATGAGCCGCGTTATCGCTTGTGTCATTGCAGTCGCCCAGCTTCTTTTGAGCAGTGCGCCCGGGGCAGCCGCAGGAGAAACTTTCTCCCGAAAAACCTTTCCCGACGTGAAGCCCGGCAAATGGTACTACAACGACATCATGGCCATGACGGAGTCCGGCTGGCTTGCCGGGTACGAGGACGGCACGTTCCGCCCGAACGGCACCATCACCGGGGCGGAATTTGTCAGCATTATCGCAAGGCGGCGGGGACTTATCCCCGGCGTGGGACAGACAAGCCACTGGGCCGCTCCCATGACCCAGGCCGCGCTGGAGCAAGGCTGGTACGATTGGGACGAACTGCCTCCCACCGGCGAGACCTTCAACAAGCCCATTACCCGGCAGTTGGCGGTGAAAATCATGATGAAAGCCTTTCTGCCCAGTGCCATCGGAACAGGAGACTACAACACGGAATCAAAAAAGATGAAAGATTTCTCCCAGCTTGACGGCAGGTATTATGACACGGTGCTGGCCGCCTACAGCGTGGGCGTAGTATTCGGCGACGTGGAGGGGACTTTCCGCCCCAAGAGCGGGTTGTCCCGTGCGGAAGCCTGCGCTCTGATTTGCCGGGCGGCAAAGAAATCGGATTTTCCCGATGTTCCCCGGAATCCGGGCAATTCTTCCAACCCGCCCCAACCCTCGGTGACACGGTCCGGCGGCGTGACAGAGAACGGCAAATTACAGGTCAAGGGAACACAGCTTTGCAATGAAGCGGGCGAGCCCATCGTTCTTCACGGCATGAGTTCCCACGGCATGCAGTGGTACGGGCAGTACGCATCAAGCGGCGCGATTAAGACCACGGCGGAATACGGCGCGAACCTGTTCCGGGTGGCCATGTACACCGGAGAAAACGGTTATTTATCCCAGCCGGAAGCCATCAAAAAGCAAGTAATCAATGCTGTGGACGCCGCCATTGCAAACGATATGTACGTCATCATCGACTGGCATATTTTATCCGACGGCAACCCCAAGACCCACTTGCAGGAATCGAAAAAATTCTTCGCCGAAATGGCAAAGCGCTACAAGGACAGTCCGGCGGTGCTGTATGAGATCTGCAACGAGCCCAACGGGAATGTGTCCTGGGCAAACGACGTAAAGCCCTACGCTGCGGAACTTGTCAAAACCATTCGGGACGCCGGATCAGACGGAGTGATTTTGATCGGCAGCCCCACCTGGAGTCAGGATATCCATCTGGCCGCCGCCGATCCGGTGCAGGGAAAGAATCTCATGTATACCCTGCATTTCTACGCGGGGACCCATGGGGCGTCCCTGCGGCAGCGGATCGACGAAGCCATGAAAAAGGGCATTGCCGTATTTGTGTCCGAATGGGGCACCAGCCGGGCAGACGGCAGCGGCGGCGTGTTTTTGAAGGAGTCCGGGGAATGGCTGGATTTTCTGGACCAGCGAGACATCAGTTGGGCCAACTGGTCCCTCTGCGACAAGAATGAGACCTCCGCCGCACTGAAACCCGGCGCTTCCTCAAACGGCGGCTGGAAGCAAAGTGACTTATCGGAATCCGGGAAATTCGTGCTTTCGAGATTTTGATTTTTTCTTGCAAAAAAAGACTTGTCTCTTTGCAGAGACAAGTCTTTTTTAAGTGGGCGGAGAAAACACCGATCCATTCCTGTTTTTACTGCGCTTTCAAAATGCTTTCGGGGTCGAGAGCGATGCCGTCCCGGCGGACTTCCAGATGGAGGTGCGGTTCCTCCGCCGCCTCAAAGGGGACGGCGGTCACCGTGCCGATGGCCTGTCCCTTGGTGACAATATCTCCCTCTTTCACCAGGAAATTCTCTCCCACGCCGCAGTAGTAGAATTCATAGTCCCCGTGCTCGATTTCTATCACGTTGCCCAGCATTCTGTCGGTATAGGTGCGCTTGACCTGCCCGTTGCCGCAGGAGAGGACCTGCTCGCCGGATTCCGCTTTCATGTCCATACCCACGTGAATTCGCCAGTCCTTCATGGTGGGGGAATACACCGGCGCACCGGCGCTGTAGGCCTGGGGAATTTCTCCGGAGGTCAGCGGGAAAATCATCTCCTCGCTGATTTCATACAGCGGGGCATTGGCGGGAATTTGGGGTTCTTCGGGGAGATGAACTTCCGCCTCCGGGAGCTCATCTCCCACGCCGCTCACCGGCTCGCTGACCGTATCAATTTTTTCCCTGTTGCCGCTTCTGTTCGTGACAGAACCCACCGTCTGCCGGGCAGAGGAGGGCTTGGACGCGGTACTGCGGGGGGCTTCCGGGTCGTCATTTTGTGCTTTGACGGAGCCGGACGTGCCGGGCGCGCCGGACGTCTTGTCAGTCTCCTGCACCTGACTGGAGGAGGGACTGCCGGTGGTCAAGTAGGTGCGGACCGTGTCATAGGTGCTCCAGGCCGCGATGCCCACCGCCACCAGACATACCGCCAACGCCAGATAAAATCCGTTCCTGCGGGCCTTGTTCTCTGAAAAACGCTTTCCGTTCATGTGTTCCATTCCTTTCGGATCAAAATTACAGTGATTGGTACGCATCTGTATTCTGAGCCGAAAGGCGGGAAAATATACAAGATGATAAAAAAATGAAGAAGCTCCTCGCTCCTCCATTTTCTGAAAATGCAGCGCGGCCCGGACAGGTTCTGTCCGGGCGCGTTTGCGGAAAATTTATGCTTCTATTAGATGATTACTTGCCCATATCGCGGTATAGAAAGGTCACGGCTTGCGCGCGGGTACAGGTGCTGTTGGGGGAGAATTTGTCGGCAGAGGTGCCTGCCACGATCTTGTTCTCATGGGCCCACAGGACGGCCTTATAGTAGTATTCGCTGGACTTTACGTCAGAGAACGGGTTGACCGTCGTTTTCGGCTCGGGCTTTTCCGCCGCACGCCAGAGGAACGTAACGATCTGCCCTCTGGTGCAGTTTTGATTGGGCGAGAACGTGGCAGCGCTTGTCCCCGCCACGATGTTGTTCTCAAACGCCCACAGGACGGCCTTATAGTAGTACTCGCTGGATTTCACGTCAGCGAAGGGATTGACCGTCGTTTTCGGCTCGGGCTTCCCCGCCGCCCGCCACAGGAAGGTGACGATCTGCCCACGGGTGCAGTTCTGGTTGGGCGAGAACGTGGTAGCAGAGGTTCCGGCCACGATTTCATTTTCCACGGCCCAGTTTACGGCGTTGTAATAATATTCGGTAGCGGGAACATCGGTAAACTTGGAAGCGGATGGCTTTTCTCCGGGATCGTCGGGGTCCTCGGCGTCACTGGGACCGCCGGGCGTGCCGGGGTTGCCGGGGTTGTCTGGAGTGGTGCCGCTTGAAAGCGATTTCAAATTTGTTTCTTTTGGGTTTTTGAGAATAGGGCGTACATCGTTTCCGTTTGCATCCTTGCCCATTTCCCATACACTGGTGAAGTCCCAGTTTTTGAAGCTGGAAGTCAGCTTGAATGCGTCAGCCGTCAGTTTTTCCGCCTGACCGGCCACATCTTTTCCCTTGATACCGCCTGCGGCTGTGCCGGTGAGGTAATAGCAATTTTCCACCGTGGCGAAACGATCATCACTATCCCCAAAGCCTGAGCTTTCGTTATCTCCTGCCACGCCGCCGACATTTGTACCGCCGGACACCTTGCCGATATTATAGCAGTTTTTTACCACGGTGAAAGCGCCGGAATGTCCCGCAATGCCGCCGGCCTCTTGTGTGCCGGTCACATTTCCGGTGTTGTAGCAGTTTTCCATTGTGCAGCCTTCCGATCCTCTATCAAAAATTCCTACGATACCTCCGGCACAGTCACCGGTTATCGTCCCGGAGTTGAAACAATTCCAGATCACTTTGCCGTCAACAAAGCTGTCTCCTACCACGCCGCCGGCTTCGCCTTCGCTGATTATTGTCCCGGTGTTGGAGCAGTCCGATACCGTGCCTTTGGAACTATAATCGAAGTTGTAGCCTACTATACCGCCGGCGATAAGAACCCGACCGCCGGCGCTTATCTTAGCATTGTTATGGCAGTTTTTCACTGTGCCGAGATTATATGCCACAACGCCGCTGGCACAAGCGGCCCAATGAGTATCACCATTGCAGTTTAGCGTGACAGAACCGTCTACAGTCAGGTTTTTGACCGTGCCCCCATCGCCCAAAAAACCAAACAAAGCGGCAAACATAAGGTCATCAAGTTCCTCAGGCTCATGCAGGTACAGGTGATTGATGTACAGTCCCGTAATTTTGTGGTTACCGCCGTCAAAGATACCATCGAAAGAGAACTCTTGTCCAATCGGCGTCCACTGGTTGTTTTCGCTGCCGTTCAGGTCAATATCCTGCGTCATCGTAAAGGTCGTACCCTCGTAGTCCTCGCCGCCGTTGACGGTCTCCGCCAGCGCTTTCATCTGGTCTGCGGTGGAAATCGTATAGCTTCTTCCCGCAGGTGCGCCGCTGTAGTAGGCTGTGTCGGCTGCGCCGGCCGTCATAGGCAGGCAGCTTGCCAGCAGGAACACTGCCAGCAGTACGGATAAAATTTTCTTAACTTTGTTCATTCTTCTGTCCTCCTAAATTTTTTTGACGCGAACCCGCCAAAAGGCGGGACAGCGTTATTACAGACTATCATTTCAATAGCAAAAAGACATCACTGTTTATTTGAGGGGTATGATCTTCTCTTTGCAGCCATGCCCTTCACAGGCAGCCTTCTCGGGATCATTAAACTCCATCCCCTGGGCATCATAAGCATGCGTTATCCCGGAAGCGTCGCGGTACCAGAGTGTCACATGAGTGGGAACACGGGGATTGGTACTGTATGAGCCCATACCGATCCAGACGCCCTCTCCGGTTTCTTTCAGTTCCCCATTTACATACAGATATTCTAAGCCAAGATCTTCTGTAGCGACCCGCTCCAAAAGATGTGCTGCCAGGCAGGTTATGATCCCGCCCTGCAATGCCATCGTTCTGCTTAAAATCGGATCACCTCCGTTCATGTTGTAATACAGATCGATCCCATCTACTGACCAATCCCGCCAAAGAGTGGGGTTATACTCTTTGGAGACGATAATTTTCCCCGGATAATGAGTGGTAGTATTGATATAGCCGGCGATCGCTCCGAGTTTTTCGGCGGAAGTCATGGCTGCTGTCCAAAGATGGCTTTCTATGATTTCCCTGACACGCTGATACAGTTCCAGATCCTGCGGGCAGTATTCACTATAACTGCCATGGGCATATGGAGACGCCACGATATAGACTGTATCCAAAACTGCTTTATCCTTCACAGCCGACACCTTCAAGGCTCGCACGCCGATATCCGCTGTTACCGTAAGATCGACCGCACTGACGGCAGATACATCACGTTTAACAGGCGTATCCTTGGAATCATCCAGAGGCTCCAAAATCTTCTCGCTGCGTAAAGCGGCGGTCGACTCTTTGACGATCTGTGTGATCTCAGCGCTTTTTCCCATGGTTTGGTACATATTTTTGTAAGCGGTAGGCGTCACATCTTCGACTTTGAACGTAACACTGTCGATCCAGCCGATCCCGCCGTTAGAACAGAACCGCGCCGAATAAGTATGGGAACCGTCCGTACCCCGTTCATCATCATTTTCCGAAATCTTGGTTACCATCTTTGATGTCCATGACGAAAGGGAAAAACCCCATACTGTTGCGTCTGCGTCCGGCGTGGGTGTGGGAGTGGGATCGGGAGTGGGATCGGGAGTGGGTGTAGGTGTGACAGGCGGCTCAGACGGAGACGGACTGGGATCAGGTGTCGTGGAAGGATCGGGATCAGGGTCGGGATCCGATCCCTCGCCCTCGCCTTCACCTTCGGCGTCGGTGTCATTCCCCTTGCGGGTGAAATTCATCAAAATCTGCGCAAGCTGACAGCGGGGCGCGGTGGCTCTGGGATCGATGGTATTGTTGCCCGTGCCGCTGATGAGACCGCTGTTTATCGCCCACGCAACGCCGTTTCTGGCCCAAGAGCTGACCCTGCTCCAGTCGTTATACCGGCTGGCCTTGATCTGGATTGCACTGGGTGCGCCCTCTGCATTATAAAACAGCACGGCGAGCTGCTCACGTGTGACAGGGGCGTTAGGTTCAAAGATCGTGGCTGATGTGCCGGAGGTAACGCCGTTGGCCCAGCACCATGCAACAGCCTTGGCATACCACTGGTTCTTGGGCACATCTTGAAAAGGCATAGCGTTGATGGCCGCCGTTGCAGGGTCGCGGTTGGCCTTGAGATTGTACAGCACCTGTGCAACCTGCGCGCGGGTGACGGTACCGTTGGGCTTAAACGCCGTAGCGCTGTCGCCTGTCATGTAGCCGTTGTTATAGCAAAATACAACAGCGCCATAATACCATTGGGAACTGGGCACGTCCCGGAAAGGGATGGCCTCAGCACTGGCTATGACGGTACTGGCAAGTATGAGCGCAACTGCCAGCAGAAGGGAAATGACTTTCTTTTTCATGATGAATCCTCTCTTTCAGAATAAAAGTTTGACCGCGTTTTTGCGGCTTCTACTCTACTGACAGGCCACAGGGTATTTTGGTTTTACATTTTTTCAAATTTTTTCCAAAAAATTTTTCCCCGAAAGAATTTGACCCTTCGCTTGCCTTCCGGTCAAAAAGAAGTAATTTTTTAATCCACTTCCACGCCTTTGTCGCCGATATTGTCTGGGGTGAGCGTCAGGTCAGGGTTGGTACGGAACACAAGGGCATAACTATGATCTTCCTCTCCATAGAGAAGAGTGAAAGATGAATCGTATACGGGCTGCTGTCCCGTGCGGTAATTGAGCAAGATGAAAAGATTTTTCAGCTCAATTTGTTCATCATAATACAAAACATCCTTCCATCCCCCCTTTGAGATGATTTTGCCTCACGCTTTTCTTCCTACCGTACAGAGCAAACAGACTTTTGGGCAACAAAAAAAGCGCACAGCCGGAGCCATGCGCCGAAAAACGCTTCGCTCCAATGCTGCTACGCAAACTTATGATTTCAAAAAAGGGAAACCCAAGTAGAGCCCGCGTTTTTACCAAAAAACAGGACTCCCCTTTTTTGAACACAATTATTCAGTTTGCGTAGCGCTATTATTTTACCACAAACTAACAGCAAAATCAATGAAATATAGAAAAAAGGAAAAAACCGGGGGTGCCGGTTCCTTCCTTTTTTGCTTGAGGGGTATTATTGAGGAGGGTAGAACACGTACCTCAAAAGAAAGGGTGCGGGCCATTTCTTCTGAGTACACCTCCATTATAACGATTTTCTCCATGCAATTGTTACCAGAATATGAATAAAGTCTACATGTTTTGTGAACAATTCAAAATTCCCGCAAACAAGTGTTTGCTTTTTGACAGACAATATGCTACAATAATGATAACTATAATGCATTCTAAATGGGAGGAACCCCTATGGCAGGTCTGACAAAGAGCCAACAGAAAGTATATGACTTCCTGGTCAAGGAGGCGCCCAAGGGCGTTCCCCCTACCGTGCGGGAAATTTGCGCCGCCACCGGGCTTCACTCCACGTCCACCGTTCACGCCCACCTGAAAACTCTGGAAAAGCTGGGCTACATTTCCAGAGACGCCGGGCTGAACCGCTCCATCCGCATTGAGGGCAGCACCGCCGCCGTGCAGGTGCCCATCATGGGCAAGGTCACTGCCGGGCAGCCCATTTTGGCGGTGGAGGACATCGAGGGCTACCTGCCCTTCCCCCAAAAGGAGGGAAAAGCGCTGTTCGCTTTGCACGTCAGCGGACTGAGCATGCGAGACGCCGGCATTCTGGACGGCGACTACGTAGTGGCAGAGCAGACGCCCGCCGCAGAGAACGGCGATATCGTGGTGGCCATGATCGACGACGAGGCCACGGTCAAGCGGTTTTTCCGGGAGGAAAACCGGGTGCGCCTGCAGCCGGAGAACCCGGATTTCGAGCCCATCTATTCCGACAATGTTTTTCTTCTCGGTAAGGTCATTGCCGTGCTGCGGTATCTGTAATTTTTCGATAATAAAGGGAGGGCAGATGCCCTCCCTTTTTGCGTTTCCTCCCGCTTTTTACAATGTACCGATAACATTTGCCAGAAGCTGCTGGGCTTTATGGGCGGATTCCCGGGCAAAGGCGGGGAAATCCACGGTGGCGTTGTCGTTGCCGTTGTCGGAGATGGTCCGGAGCACGGCGCAGGGGATCTTGTTTAAGTAACAGGCATGGGCGGTGGAAGCCCCTTCCATCTCACAGGCCAGCGCGCCGAAAGTCTCATTCAGCCATTTGCCGAAAGCCGGGTCGGCCACAAATCTGTCCCCGGTGGCGATCATGCCCCGGTGGGCGTGACCGTATAATTGCTCCGCCGCGTCGGCGAGCTTCCCGGAAATCTCCGGGTCGCAGGGAAATTCCCGCATTTTCCTGTCGTCGGGGGGCATTTCAAGTTCTCCTAATCGGAGGTTTCCTCCGGCAGTGCCGTCAAAATCGTACTGCACGCAGGCGGTGGCGATGACCACATCGCCGATTTTTACGTCCTTACCGATGCCCCCTGCCACGCCGATGTTCAAAATCATCCGGGGATGGTAAAAATCCGCCATGACCTGGGCGCAGAGAGCGGAATTCACCTTGCCCGGGGAGCACTGGGCGGCCACAAAGGGCACGCCGGAAAGAGTGCCTTCGTAAAAGGTCATGGAGGTGTACTCCTGAGAAGCGACCTGCTCCGCCGCTTCCAGAATGGCTTCCATTTCTACCCGCATAGCGGCTACGATGCCAATAGGCTGCTGCATTGTTTTCACCTCCATTTGACTCACTTCGTCTTTTGCGTTTTTTCGGCAATAAAAGCCGAAAACTCCTCAAAGCTTCCAAGCGAGAAGCCGTACTGGTCAATGAGATAGGCGTTGTCAGGACCGTAATACAGATACAGGTAATGCCCATGCCGCTTGACGGCTGCGATCTGGAAGTAGGGGAACACGCTGGCAGATTGAATGCCCGCCACCCGGAAGCCCTCCTCAAAGAAGGTATAGCGGGCGGTGGAGGATACTCCGCGGCCGAACACCTTTTGCTGGATCTTCTCGATATTGCCGGGCATACTGACCGCACGATAACCGAAATAGAAGGTCACGCCCACCGCGATCACCTTGATCCACCAGGTGGTCTCCAGCAGGAAGGACGCCGCCAGCACCAAGGCGCAAAGCGCGCCCTCCAGCAACAGGGCGGGGAGTTTTTTTCCGTAGGCGTGATAGCGGCTGAAATCCCGTACCGCTTCTCTGGTACAGTCCGTCTCGTTGACAAACCGCACCTCGCCGTAGCTGTTTTCGTCGGTGTGGGTCTGGCGGTACTGGCTGATCTGCTCCGCCGCTTTCGCCTTCTCCCGCTTGTCCCGCCGATTGCGAAGGGGGATGTAGACAATAGGCGCTGCCACGATCGCTACCAAAACGGCTATCATTCCCAAAAGCATGACCATGTTGAGCGGATCAGGCTCGGGCTTGGGTACACGCTGAGTGATCTCCACCCCTTTGGCAATTTTTTCCACCAAAGCTTCCTGTGCCGCTGTCAGTTCCGTGTCACTGATGACCAGCACGGTCAGAGTGTGACCGTTGATGACAGTGCCGTATTGCAGCTCGTGGGCCTCTCCCACGGCGGCCGCGTTGTCAATTCGGATGCGGTAGAAGGGCTGCCCGTTGATCTCAGTGAAACCCTTTTCCAGCGTGACTTCTTCGTTGTCGCTGTCCACGCCGCTCAAAAAGTCCTGCCGCTCTTCCTCGGTCAGGTCCTTCATGTCGTACATTTTCTGGGTGCCGTTGTTGGAGTTCGTGAGCACCCGGACATTTTCCGCTCTGCCCTCGGAGTAGAAATCGGCGATAACCCCCATTTCCTTGTACTCCTCCAAAAAGGATACCGGGTCGCCGATGCCCGCCTGCACCCAGGAGGGGTCGTCGAAGCTCACCTCTGGGGAAAAGGAGTAAATGACCTCTTCCGGCAAGGTGATTCTGAAATCCTCCCCTTCCCAGATTCTTGCACTCGTTTCCGCAAAAGCAGAAACCGGCAGAAGAGCAGTGCAGAGCAAAAGCGCCGTAAACAGCGCAAAAACATGGTTTCGTTTCATATAATCCGTCCTTTTTGCTGAAATTCTTCCTCTATTATAGTACCTCAGCCGAAAAAGTGCAATGAGAAAAGCTTTTTGCAGTTTTTGAATCCGCCGTCTTGCATATCTGATAAAAATAGCGTAAAATTGAGAAAAACAGGCGAATTGCGTCGCCGCCAAGAAAGGACTGGCAAACGGATATGATCACAGCAGTCATCACCGGCGCTTCCAGCGGACTGGGAAAAGAGTACATCAACGCCATCATCGCCCAATACCCCACGGTGGACGTGTTTTGGCTCGTTGCCCGCCGGAAAGACCTTTTGAAGGAAATCGCCGAGGAGCATCCCGACAAGACCATCGCCGCCATTTCTCTGGACCTGACAAAGCCGGAGAGCCTGCCCATCTTCGAGCAGCTTCTCAAAGAAAATAACCCGGAGATCAAGGTGCTGATCAACAACGCCGGATACGGCAAGGGATCGGACTTTTTCTCCTCCAACCACGAGGCACAGTTGGGTATGATCGACCTGAACTGCCGGGCGCTCACAGGTCTTCTGCGCCTTTGCCTGCCCTATATGCTGGACGACAGCTTGGTGCTGAACATCGCATCCATCGCTGCCTTTGCCCCCACTCCCAGAATGTCCGTGTACTGCGCCACAAAGGCCTATGTGCTGGCGCTCTCCAAGGCGCTCCACAGCGAGCTTGCCCCTCGGGGCATCAAGGTGACGGCTGTTTGCCCCGGCCCCATGGATACGGAATTCTGGCAGGTGGCAAACGTCACCGAGGGAAAATCCCGGCTCATCGACAAGCTGCCCAGAGTGTCCCCCCAAGCAGTGGCGGTGGGCTCTCTCCGGGCTGCCAAGCGGGGCAAAATGGTGTACACCAAAGGCTTTCTCTACAAGTTCTACCACGTCTTGAGTAAGATTGTCCCCCACGGCTTCCTGATGCAGTTTACGGAGATTTGAGATGCAGCCGTTATTTCTTTCTGATGGCGATGTGGCGCTGCGCCCGCTTTCTCCTGAGGACGCTCCCCTGCTGCTGAAATGGCTGACCGACCCGGAAAACCTGAAATACTGGGAAGGGGAGCATGAGGTCTTTACCGCACAACGGATTCAGGAAGATTTTTTCACAGAGGAGCCGCTTTTGCGCCGCTGTATCGTCACCGATCAGGGCAAACCCATCGGGTATTTGCAAGTATTGAAACTGGACGGGGAAGCCTGTGAGGAATACGAATATCCTCACCCGGAGCGGGCGGGCTTCGGCATCGATCAGTTTATCGGCGAACCGGAATACCGCAATAGAAAGCTGGGCAGAGCTTTTATCCGTCTTCTTTTAGACCATCTGGTCAAGGAGGAGGGCGCGGAGGCTGTCATCCTCGACCCCCACGCAGACAATCCCAGAGCCATCCGCTGCTATGAAGCCTGCGGCTTTCGGAAAATCAAATTCCTGCCTGCTCACGAGCTCCACGACGGGGAACTGGTAGACTGCTGGCTCATGGAATATCTACCGGACGCTCAACCGGCGGAAAACGGCAAAAAATGAAACCGGAGGGTAACAAAATGGAACGGATCGCCAGCTTTACCATCAATCATTTATCGTTGCTGCCCGGCCTGTATGTCTCAAGACGAGATAAACGGGACGGCTGTACCGTTACGACGTTTGACCTGAGGATCACTGCCCCCAATCGGGAGCCGGTCATCGATATGCCGGCGCTGCACACCATCGAGCATTTGGGCGCTACCTATTTGCGCAACAGCCTGAGAAAAGAGGAGATCGTTTATTTTGGGCCTATGGGGTGCCGCACAGGCTGTTATCTGGTGATGTTCGGCGACCTGAATTCTGAGGACATTTACGATCTCGTTCTGGAGCTGTGCGATTTTATCATCGCTTTTCAGGGGGAGATCCCCGGAGCCGCGCCGGAACAGTGCGGTAATTATTCCGAACAGAATTTGAATATGGCCCAATACTATATCAGAAAGTATCGGGATTCACTGCTCCATGAGAAACACTTTGTCTATCCGGAATAATTTTGTGCCGCAAAAAACTCCCTCGGACCTGTGTAGGTTCGGGGGTTTTTCCTGTTTTTGCCCGGTTCAGTCAAGCAAAGCAAAAAATCCCCCGAACCGCAAAAGTTCGGGGGATCGCAATGTTACGTTCTTAGATCAGTTCGATCGGGCAAAGGTCAAAAATTTCCGCCGGTCAGGTCATCTACAACCAAGGTGCGCGGAGAATTGTCATCTGCTTTCGCAAGGGCAGGAGATGCTGGTGCGGCTTCCTCGCTGTGGTCGCCGTCGCGCCACTTCAGGAATTTCTCTGCCACCTGGGGGAACAGGGCGAGACTCAGCACGTCTTCCTCGCAGTTGCCCAGACCCTTTTCCTTGCTTTCCGCACGGAGTTTTTCCATTTCCGGCTCCAGCAGGTCGGCGGGACGGCAGGTGATGACCTCGGCGTCGCCGATGGCCTTCTTCCGTACTTCCTCGTTGACCGTTCCGGGCAGTTGGCCGTACTCGCCGCGCAGCAGACCTTTGGACTCCTTGGTGATCATCTTGTAACGGTCGCCGGACAGCACGTTCAGCACCGCCTGAGAGCCCACGATCTGGCTGGTGGGGGTCACCAGCGGGGGATAGCCGAAGTCCTCGCGGACCCGGGGCACTTCTGCCAGCACGTCGTAGTATTTGTCCTCGGCGTTGGCCTGCTTCAACTGAGAGATCAGGTTGGAAAGCATGCCGCCGGGCACCTGATACAGCAGGGTGTTGGTATCCACCTTCAGCACCTTGGGGTTGATTTCCAGCTTTTCCGCCACCTTGCGGAAATGGGCGGCAGCTTCGGAAAGCTTCTCAAGATCCAGTCCGGTGTCGCGGCTGGTGCCCTGTAGCGTGGCCACCAAAGATTCCGTAGCGGGCTGGGCCGTACCGTTTGCCAAGGGACTCAGGGCGCAGTCCACGATATCCACGCCGGCCTGAGCGGCCATGAGGTTGGTCATATCGCCGGTGCCGGTGGTGTTGTGGGTATGCAGATGAATGGGCACACCCACGTTTTCCTTCAGCTTCTTTACCAGAGAATAGGCGTCATAGGGCAGGAGCAGGTTCGCCATATCCTTGATGGCAATGGTATCCGCGCCCATCTTTTCCAGCTCCATAGCCAGCTTGACGAAATATTCCTCGTCGTGGACGGGGCTTTCGGTGTAGCTGATGGCCACCTCCGCCAAGCCGCCGTACTCCTTGACGTATTTCACCGCCGCCTCCACGTTCCGGGGGTCGTTCAGGGCGTCAAAAATACGGACAACGTCGATACCGTTTTCGATGGATTTCTTGACAAAAGCCTCCACCACGTCGTCGGCGTAGTGGCGATAGCCCAAAAGATTCTGGCCGCGGAGCAGCATTTGCAGCTTCGTGTTGGGCAGACCCTTTTTCAGGGTGCGCAGGCGCTCCCAGGGGTCTTCGTTCAGGAACCGCATACACACGTCAAAGGTGGCGCCGCCCCAGCATTCCAGAGACCAGTAGCCGATGCTGTCCAAAATGGGCAGCGCGGGCACCATATCCTCCAGCTTCATGCGAGTGGCCGCCTGAGACTGGTGAGCGTCACGCAGGATGGTATCGGTTATTTTTAATGGATTTTTAGCCATAAATCGCACAGTTTCCTTTCCTAAGAATTAGCCGAACAGGGCCAGCAGCACGCCGGCCGCCACGGCGGAACCGATGACGCCTGCCACATTGGGGCCCATGGCGTGCATCAGCAGGAAGTTGGAAGGATCTTCCTTCTGACCCACCACCTGAGACACACGGGCCGCCATGGGAACGGCGGACACACCGGCAGAGCCGATCAAGGGGTTGACCTTTTCCTTGCTGAACACGTTCATCAGCTTGGCCAGCAGCACGCCGCCGGCAGTGCCGAAGCCGAAGGCCACAACGCCCATAGCCAGAATTTCCAGAGTCTGGAGATTCAGGAAATTGGCAGCCGTAGCGGTAGCGCCCACGGAAACGCCCAGGAAAATGGTGACGATATTCATCAGCTCATTCTGGACCGTCTTGTTCAGACGCTCCACAGCGCCGCATTCACGCATCAGGTTGCCCAGCATCAGGCAGCCCACCAGCGGGGCGGCAGAGGGCAGGACAAAGGAAACGAAAATCGTGATGATGATGGGGAACAAAATCTTCTCCGTCTTGGAAACGGGGCGGAGCTGCTTCATCTTGATCTTCCGCTCTTCCGCAGTGGTCAGTGCCTTCATGATGGGGGGCTGGATCACCGGAACGAGAGCCATGTAAGAATAGGCCGCAACCGCGATGGGGCCCAGCAAATGGGCAGCCAAACGGGCGGTGGTATAGATGGCGGTGGGGCCGTCCGCGCCGCCGATGATGCCGATGGAACCGGCCTCAGCGCCGGTAAAGCCCAGCAGCCGCGCGCCCACAAAGGTGATGAAGATGCCCACCTGTGCGGCAGCGCCCAAGAGCAGGGTCTTAGGATTGGCAATCAGCGGGGCAAAGTCCGTTCCGGCGCCGACGCCGATGAAAATCAGGCAGGGATACACACCCAGCTTGACGCCCAGATACAGAACGTCCAGCAGGCCTACGCTCTCCGTGACCATGGGATGGATCAGGGTGGCGGTGCTGCCCTCCAGCAGTTCCACGACCTGCCCGTGGGCACAGACATTTGTCAGCAGGTTGCCCGCCTCGTCCAAAATGCTGCTGTCGTTGCACAGAGCGGGAACGCCGGAGGAGAACATCTCCCAATGGACGTGGCCGCCGTCAAACAGGGCGGAATGGTAGATTCCCGCGCCGGGCAGATTGGTCAGCAGCATGCCGAAGGCGATGGGCAAGAGCAGCAGGGGCTCAAATTTCTTGACGATAGCCAAGTACAGAAGCACGCAGGAAATCGCAATCATCACCAAAGAGAGGGGCTCTTGGGCGAGGGCATAAAATCCGGTGCTCTGCAGGAAATTTTGAATTGCTTCCATACATTACACTCCTTTACAGTTTTGATAGAGATTTTTCTCAGGCAATGGTGCAAAGGAGTGCGCCGGTCTCCACAGCGGAGCCCTTGGAAACGGAAACGGCGGTAACAGTACCGTCGCGGGGGGCCATGATCTCGTTTTCCATCTTCATGGCTTCCAAAATCATCAGCACGTCGCCGGACTTCACAGCCTGACCGGCGGCGACCTTCACGTCAAGGATCGTGCCGGGCATGGGGGAAGTGATCTGCTCGCCTGCGCCGGCGGGTGCGGCGGCAGGGGCAGGAGCGGGGGCGGGGGTAGCGGCAGGGGCGGCAACAGGAGCGGCGCCTGCGGCGACTTCTTCTACGGTAACTTCATAGGCAGTGCCGTTTACATTGACATTGTACTTTCTCATAACTGAATTCCTCTCTTCAAATTTTTCTCAGGTTTTCCGAAAGTCTTACAATTTACGGATGGAATGAATTTTCAGATGGCTCACATCGGTGCCCATGTCCTCCGCAATGGCGGCGGCGATGGCGGCCACCAGCTTTTGCTTGTCAGACGGTGCGGCTGCTGTCGGCGCGGCAGGGGCAGCAGGAGCCGATGCTCCTGCAGCGGAAGCCGCCGCAGCTTGTTTCCCGCTGAACTTCTCCATGATCAGGCCCATGAGTTTGATGATACCAATCAGGAAGACCAGTACCACAAAGACGACGATGACGCCCATCAGGACGACCTGCAGAATGCCGGGTTCATTCATTGTTTACCCTCCCTTCCCTGTGGGGTTATTGCAGAACCGCCGAACGTCCGGCGATCCCTTAAAAAAGTACATTTTATAAGACTCTGAGGCAACGGAAGTCGAGCCCTGAGCCGGTTCGGGTCCGACTCCCGTTGCCTTAAATTCGGGAAAAAGCCATTCTTCCCTACTCTAATCGTATCTTACCACGCCGCCCATTTTTTTACAATACCTTTTTTTACCGGGAAGATAGTTTTCGCTTGCTGAAAATGAAAAGTCCCGACCGGCAGTGACTAAAAGTCGGGTGCGGCTCTCCTGCGATAACCCACTTGCTTCTCGGCAAGAAAAAACCCGACCTACAGTCACCTGAGGTCGGGCACGGCGCTTCCGTGATAATCCACTTGCTTCTCGGGATAAAAAATCATACTTTCCGAACATAAGCAAAATCCTCCGCACGGAGATAGGTTTTCCCCTGCAAAATCTGCCGGGCATCTTCTATGGCTTCCGGAAGGTATCGCTCCACAAACTCGTCCAGCATATCTTCGGTCAAAAAATGTGTTTTTCCGGTGACGGTCTCCCGGAAATCGTTTTCCATGTCCGCAAGGAATTCTCCTACGGTAAAAGACGAGATTTGGCAAATGGGCTCCGTGTCGAAATCCTCCGGAAGCCGAACGGTGTCAGTCAAGCCGTACTTCCCTACGATATAGCTGTTCAGCAGATGATAATCCCGGTGGAGCGCTTCTACGTCATCGATGGTCATCGGGTGCACGTGGTAAATGAATTGCCGGTAAAAAGCGTCCTCCGCCAAATGCAGATAGTAGCCCAGATACAGGCTGTCCCGGAGCATCAGCCCGCCGAATTCTTCTTTAAATGCGTCGAAATCGAAGATGGTCCTATTATCAGGCAGGCCGCGCTTGAAATGAGTGATCTGCCGCTGGGGAACCTCGGAAAAGGCGTCCGGCAGCACACTTCCCAATAGAAACCGGTTTTTGTCCCCCACCGGAATTTCCCGGGAAATCAGCTCTGCAAATAAATAGTGTATGGTCCTCTGCGCCATGGCATGTTCTCCTTATTTTCCTTTTGCCTTCACCGCCAAGACTTTCACGCCGACTGCCACGAAATAGCCAATGACGATCCCGGCGAAATTGAGCAGCAGGTCGTCCACGTCAAAGCTGCGCCCGATCATAAGCTGTATGACTTCTATGACAACGGGGATCAGAACGGCGAGTTTCCAGATATTGCGCCGGTCCACACGCTCTGAAACAAAGGGCAGAAAGAACCCCAGGGGAAGGAACATCAGCAGATTTCCGACAAGCATTTCCTTGACCCAACTGCCCAGTGTCAATTCGCCCAGGAGACATTTTACAAGCGTGGGCACAAGGTTAAATCCGCCGGAAAAGGGCTGGTCGAATTCGATCTCGGCGGCTCCCATCCGCAGGGAATACCAAATGCTCCCCCAAAGGTTACCCGGCACAAGCACAAGATTGACGAGCCCCGTCAGATAACAGACAAAAAGCCATCTCATAAGTTCCGAAAACCAAGAAACGGTCAGCCTTTGCCGCTTGATTTTGACCCATCGATAGACGGCATAACCCACTCCCACCAAAAGCGTGATGGGCACCACCCGCAAAAAAGAGCCCAGCGTAGAGCCGGACTGCATCATTTGATAAATCGCGTCAAACATGTTCGATGCCCTCCGAAAACAGAGAAAATCCCCTCAACACTTCACCAGCTTCGCCGCACGCTCCCGGGCTTTTTCGTAATCCACGTTCTCCAAAAGATAGGGTTTTATGGGACGTTCCGCTTGGGGGTCAAGGGGATTCAAGGTGTAGCGCCACAGAGTCACTTCGCCCCGCTCTTCCTGCTCGGTTTCACCGGGAGTAAAACCCATGGCGCGGAAAAAATCCTCAGAGATTTTGTCGCCGCTTGCGACCCGGGCAGTCACCTGCCGGCGGCTGCCCAGTTCCATCATATCCCGCATCAGGGTCCAGAGCGCCTTTCCCACGCCGATTTGCTGGAATTCCGGCTTGACATAGAGTTGGAATTCCACGGAAAACAGATTTTTCGGGTCGTGTCTGTCCTCCGTCAGATGGCAGAACCCCACGGGGTGAGTATCGATCTCGCACATGAGCCAACCCAAGCCGTAGGTGTAGGCGTCGATCCGGGAGACGTAGTCCGACAAAGCCGGGGGCTGCTGCTCCGGGGCATGGACCGTGCCGATGTACGGCGTGTAAATTTTCAGCATAGCGGGTCCGTCCCACTCGTTTACTCTGCGCACCGCTGCCTTTGCCATAGCGAAAACTCCTTTTTCCTTATTTTTCTTCTTTATTTCCCTAATTTCCCAACGTAAAAATCGAATTTTGCTTTCCCTCGCCGCCGAAGGCGTTGTTGTACTGCAAAATGGCGTAGTCTCTCAGCCAGCGGGACATTTCCTTCGAGGGGGAATCAGCCAGCTTGCCGTTGCGGTTTCGGTGGATATCTCCGTCCTTGCCCACAGCGCCGATGGCTGTGATAACGGGCATCTCCTGCCGCATATGCTCCAGGAATTTCGTATAGGCAGTGCCCTCTAATCCTGCCGCCCGCAGCAAGAGCCCGGACAGGTAATTGATGCTGATTTTCCCTACATCATATCCTTCCAGCGGGTAATTGGCCCAGATCACAAAGGGCACTTCGTATTCCCGCATCAGGTCTGTAATGGTCATGTTTCCTGTGTCCACCTGCAAGAGGTCCCCCGTAAATTCCTGCTCCAGATTGGGCCAGTGGTCGCCGAACATCAGAATCACCACCGGGTCCTGCTGCTCCTCAAAATAGCGGAAAAAGTCCTCCGTGGCCTCATCGGTCCGTTCCAGCATGGTGAGATACTGTTCCGCCTGGGGATACAAGGGATCAGCATTCGGATTCTGCACCTCGTTCCCCGCCTGCAAAATTTTCACCGTGCTGGGGTAATCCTCTTTTTCATAGCCCCCGTGGTTTTGGATGGAAACCCCAAACAGGAACTGCCGCTCGCCGGGCTCCCGGTTTTCGTATTCCTGAATGATCTGGCGGTAGTGAGACCTGTCGCTGATCAGTCCGTGCTCTCTGTCCCGGAACGTGTACTCTTTGGCCGAAAGGAAGGCGTCAAAACCCAGATAGGGATAGGCTTCGTTCCGATGCCATGCCGTGGCATTGCCGGGGTGCAGCGCCGTACAGGTATAGCCGTAATGTTTCAGGATGGAGGGAAGGGCAGTCTGGTCATGATCCACATACTGCTGGTACGGTTTGCTGCCGTTAGGCAAAAATGCCAACGTATTTCCCGTCAAAAACTCATATTCGCTGTTGCAGGTATCCCCGCCGTACACGGAGGAATAGGCTTTTCCCCAGATCACGTTGTCCTGCTTCTGCAAGCTGTGCAGGAAGGGTTGGCAGTCCTCGTCCAACTGCAAATTGCCCACGTTCTGCAGATCCGTAAAGGATTCGCTCATCACCACGATGATGGTGGGGTCTTTGCCGGGGTCACCCAGAGGGTCGGAGTCTTCCCAGGTATCGATGGTTTCCCCCAGCTTTTTGGCTGCTCCCGCCGAGTATCCCTCCGGCTTGTTCACCATCAGGAACTGGACATTGGCGAAAAATCCCGGCAGCACGCCGGTCAGCTCGGTGCTTGTCTTTTGATTCCACGCCCACACGGAAATGCCCAGATCGGACAGCAGATCGCAGGGGAAAATCTGAAAAGCCAACACGGCAAACAACGCAAGGGCGCAGCTACGCTCCGCGATTTTCAAAGACCTGCCGCCCCATTTCCGATCGTGGGATTCCAGCCGGAAACACAGCAGAGTAAGGAAAGCCAAAAGCATCACGCCGCCGGCCATCATTCTGGTGGGCTCATACTGATACCCGCCGGAAACGTTAAAGGCCGTGCCCACCGCCTGAAAGTCCCAGGGCAAAATAGGCTTTCCCCGGAACTGGGTTACAAAGTAATTGGCAATGCCGAAAAACAAATAGATCCCGCCGCCGATCAGGGTGGTAAGCCACGCCCGGCGGCACAGGGCGTAGACCAAAGCGAAGATCAGCAGGTAGCATAAGTAGTTGGCAAAAAGCCGCCGGTTGGAGAATTCCAGCACTCTGGTGCCGTTGATAAAGTCCACCGCGTAAAAAATGGCCCACGGAACAGACAACACAGCGATCCAGCCGAAGATCCGCCGGACAAACTCCGGCAGCCGGAACGTGAGAAAGCACAGCAAAATCACTGCCAGGCTAAGGTCGATATAGCCCAGCAGAAAGATATGGTGGAACAGAAATTCCCCCTCAGCGGTGGTCTCCCACACAGTGGGAGCGGAAAGGGCCAGCAAAATGCCGGAAAGAAGCAGCATCGCCCCGGCAAGCAACAGAGTCTTTTTCTCCCAGCAAAAGGAGATCCCTACCGGGAATTTTTTCTTCTTTCTCTGCGGCTCTGCCGTCGAAGATCCTTCCTGCGGCAATTCCCCCTGCCCCTGCTGTTCCGTTTCCTCCCGCTCTTCTGTTTTCTTTTCTAAGTCTTTCATGCTTTTTCAGGCCTCGCTTTTCATGGATGCGGTGAAGAAAATCATTTGCGCCGGGAAGCCCAACTCACAATAGCGTCCGCAATACGGCGGCTTGCCTGTCCGTCCCCGTAGGGGTTGCTGGCATGGCTCATGCGGTCATACTCCGTCTTGTCCGTCAAAAGCTCGCGGATCATCCCGTAAATGGTCTCTTCCTCTGTTCCCGCCAGCTTCAGCGTTCCGGCGGCGATGCCTTCGGGACGCTCGGTGGTGTCCCGAAGGACGATGACCGGCTTGCCCAGAGAGGGCGCTTCCTCCTGAATACCGCCGCTGTCCGTCAGGATCAGGTAGGAACGGGCCAGCAGATTGTGGAATTCGATCACTTCCAAGGGAGAGATCAACCGCACCCGGTCACAGCCGCCCAATTCTTCATCGGCGGCCTGCTGCACCAGGGGATTCAAGTGCACGGGATAGACCATCTTCACATCCGGAAATTCATCGACGATCCGGCGGATCGCCCGGAACATTCTATGCATGGGTTCGCCCAAATTTTCCCGCCGGTGGGCAGTGAGCACCAACAATCGGGAACCCTTTGCCCAATCTAAAAGCTCGTCGGAATAGTCCTCCCGCACCGTGGTGGAAAGGGCGTCGATAGCGGTGTTGCCCGTGACCACAATGGTCTCCGGCCGCTTTCCCTCTTTCAGCAGATTCTGTCTGCTCAGCTCCGTGGGCGCAAAGTGCAGGTCTGCCATACAGCCCACAAACTGGCGGTTCATCTCCTCCGGGTAGGGGGAGTACTTGTCGTAGGTGCGCAGGCCCGCTTCCACATGGCCCACCGCCACTCTGGCATAATAGGCGGCCAGCGCCCCCGCAAAAGTGGTGGAAGTGTCGCCGTGGACCAGAATCATATGGGGCTGGACCTCTTTGATCACCTGCTCCATGCCCTGCAGCACCCGGGAGGTGATATCTGACAACGTCTGCCCCTGCTTCATGATATTTAGATCGTACTGGGGCTGAATAGAGAAGGCCGTTAACACCTGATCCAGCATCTGACGGTGCTGGGCGGTGACGCAGACAATGCTTTCAAATTCCTCTCTCGCGCCTAATTCCTTTACCAGCGGCGCCATTTTGATGGTCTCCGGACGGGTGCCGAACACGGACATGACCTTGATCTTCTCCATGGAATCAAAACCTTTCTAAAGGATACTTTTTTCTTCCCAAAAGTGTTTGAACAAAACCTTACTGATTTCTTACAGTTTCCCGCAGCTTCTTTCGTTGTACAAAAGCCCGCCCCATGGGGCAGGCTCTTTTTTACTTTTTCGCTGTCTTTCTCACTTCGCCCAAAAACTTCACGTTGTTCTGCCAAAAGCGGCCCAGCCGGGAGGGCTCCCGCAAAATGCGGTACAGCCACTCGGTGTTGGTCTTGACGAACAGCGCCGGGGCGCGCTGCTTTTTCCCGCTGAGTACGTCGAAGGAACCGCCCACACCGATGAACACGCCCTTTTGGAATTTGCCCAAGTGTTTTGCAATGAGCAGTTCCTGAGCCGGCACGCCCAGCGCCACCAAGACCAAATCCGGCGCGGCGGCGGCGATCTCCTCAAAAATTGCGTCCTTGTCTCCGTCATACCCGTTGTGATAGCGAACGGTGACGGCGGGATAATCCCGTTTCAGCTTATCCGCCAGGGCGGAGACCACGTCCTCTTTCGCTCCCAATAGGAAAACGAACTTTCCGTTTTCCCCTGCCTGCCGTAAAAGTTGATCCGCCAAATCCACCCCGGTGATCCGCTCCTTGGCGGGCAGTCCGCAAAGCCGCATGGCCTTCACCACGCTGATGCCGTCCGGCGTGATGGCGGTGTCGGGGGACAGTAAAATTTCTCTGATTTCCGCACGCTTCTCGGCGTGCATCATGATCTCCGGGTTAGCCGTGACAACAAACAGCTTTTCCCCGGACAGCATGGCTTTTCCAGCCTTTTGGCAGAATTCTTCCGCCGTGCCGGGAAACACCCGCTGCAAATACTCCGCAATGGCCATGGCTCAGTCCTCCTTTTGCTCGGGAGAAACTGTATCCTCCAACGTCAACTGTGTCGGCGTCTCTTCTTGTTTTTTGCTTTTTTCTCTTTTTCTCTTTGCTTCGCCGATATTCTCTTTCTCAGTTACCTTCTCGTCTTTCCCCTCACTCTCAGGCTCGGCGGGGATTTTGTTTTCGCTTTGTTTCGCCGCTTTCTTTCTTGCGGCTTCCCGAGCGGCCCGACGCTTTTCTCCCCTGTCTTCGTCGAAATCGTACAGTTCATCGACGCCGAAGGCTTCCGTGCTTTCCGACGCCTTAAAGAACACGGTGATCGTCTGGAAAATCAGCTTAAAATCCTGCCAAATGCTGTAATTTTCGATATACATCAGGTCCATGACCAGCTTGTCCTTGGGGGAAGTGTTATACTTGCCGGAAATCTGCGCCAAGCCGGTGAGGCCGGCCTTCATGCGGAGACGGTAGGAAAATTCCGGCAGCTCATCCGTGTATTTTTCCACGTTTTCCAACATTTCCGGGCGGGGACCCACCACGGTCATGTCGCCTTTCAAAATGTTCAGCATCTGGGGGAGCTCGTCGATCCTGTATTTTCTCAGGATTTTTCCCACCTTGGTGATGCGGTCGTCGTCCGCCGTCACCGACTTGTGGATGGAATTTTCCTCCTTCATGGTGCGGAACTTGTACACCTCAAAGACCCTGCCGTACTTCGTCAGGCGCTTCTGCTTGTAAAAGACCTTGCCGCCATCCTCCAGCTTGATGGCGATAGCGCAGCCCAACATGATGGGGCTGGTCAAAATCAGCGCCACCAGAGACACGCCGATATCCATCAGCCGTTTGACGATGCGCTGCTCCATGGTCAGGTCCTTGGCCATGTGCATCACGAGAGACTTGTCGTCCAGGGTCATGTATTTCGCGCCCTGAGAGACCACGTCGATCATCTCAAAATTGTAGTAGATATTTTTCTGTTTCTGATAGCAGTATTCCGTCAGCATAATGCGCTCTTTCACCGGCACATCGTAGAGGAATACCGTATCGTTCCGGGCAATGACGTCCAGCACTTCGGGATCGTCATAGCGGACGATCTCATCGATCTCATACTGCTTCCGGAATCTGCTGATTTTAGGGATGATCCGCCCCAAGCTCTGCCGGGAAGAGGAGATCACGCAGCACTTCTCCGGGGGCTCCAGCGAAAAATACACAAAGTTGCCGAAATAGGCAAAAAAGATGATGACCAGCACCTGCAGCACGATCACAAGCAGCAGCAGATGGGGAGTCTCGTAGATAAAATGGTCGTGATTCTTCTCGCTGGTGTTCATGATGGAGAGCTGCAAGTGGGTCACCAGATCGGTGATCACCGTAGCAAGGCCCATGGAATAGATGATGGGTTTGCTCTTTTGGGTGCCGATGGCATACCCGCCGTAAACGGACATCAAAGCAATGCCCATCACCACGAACGTCACCATGGTGACGCCGCTGGTACGGTTGGGGTTAAAGAGCC